>JANPAR010000220.1:0-3627 GCA_031430015.1 Burkholderiales bacterium | reverse complement strand
AAGTCGTTCAAACGCTTGCGTGGCTTCGACCAAATTCCTGCGCTCGTTCGCCAAATGCGGCCTGCATCAGTCCCGTTGAAAAAGGCCGCATAATCATTTCCACCACCGGCTCAACCTTCAACTGTGGACGGGACATCGCCGCGCGGCGCGTTGTCACATCTGCACGGCGGCCCGGACTCAATACACTGTTGTATTCTGCCACCGATGAATTTGGTTTGTCATCATCAAAAGTGATGAGACATTGAGATAAATGCGATGTTGCAGGGCGTCAGGTGGGGCACGGCCGGCCGTTCGGGCGGCGCTAGGCCATTCGCACCCGAGAACAGACCTGCTTCGGTATGGCGGCCCCGTGGGATGCCTTCACCAAAGAAGACGGCAGCGTGGTCGAATCCTGCGCCGTGATCACCGTGCCCGCCAACGCGGTGATGAACGTGATCGACGGCATCGCGGACACCAACGACGGGCGCATGCCGGCGATCCTCACGCGGGAAGACCAGGAGGTGTGGCTGCACGGCACGGTGGAGGAGGCGTATGCCTGCCTTACTCACTAGTCGGTAAATAAGGCGACAATTGTGGAACTCGTTGAATGTGGGCTGGTCAGACGATTCATGAAGCGAGACGGCCGCACATTCGATCACCAGACGCTGGAAGCGATTCGCCTGATGGCGGTCGAACGTGTGCGCGAAGGCGAGGCGGCGTCGAAAGTCATCGAAGCGTACGGTTTCAATCGCACGACGATCTACAAATGGCTTCAAGCGGCGCTGCAGCCGGGCGTGGGCATCAAGGCGCTGCGTTCGACAAAGGCGACGGGGAGACCGCGCAGCCTGACCCCGGCACAGGAGACGCAAGTGTTTCGCTGGGTCAATGGCCGCGACCCGCGCCAGTATGGTTTGGACTTCGGTTTGTGGACGCGCGCCGTGGTGGTCGAGTTGATCGAGAAGAAGTTTGGCATCCGGCTTGGCTTGACTGCGGTGGGCGAATTGCTGGCCAAGGTTGGACTGACGCCCCAGAAGCCGTTGCAGCGGGCATACCAGCGCGATCCGGAAGCCATCGAGAAGTGGCAACGCGAAACCTACCCTGCCATTGCCAAGCGAGCCAGCGCGGAAGGCGCCGAGATTTACTTCTGGGACGAATCCGGATTTCGTGCTGACACCGTGCACGGCAAGACCTGGGGGCTTCGTGGCGAGACGCCGGTGGTGCAGCGACCTGGTCAACGGCAATCGATAAGTGCGGCATCGGCGGTCACCGCGAAAGGAGCATTCTGGTACTGCACTTACGAGGGGGCGCTGAGCGGCGAGTTGTTTGTCGAGTTGCTGCAAAGGATGATGAAGTACCGAAGGAAGCGGGTCCATCTTGTGATTGACGGCCTGCCGGCGCACAAGAAGGCCAACGTGCGCGAATACGTTGCCAGCACCGACGGCAAGCTCACCTTGCATTTCCTGCCGGGCTACGCACCTGATCTGAATCCCGATGAACTGGTGTGGAGTCATGTCAAGCGGACTGGCCCGGCAAGGCGTCCTTTGCTAAAGGGCGAAAAATTGCGCGACAAGATCGAGGCGCAACTTGCAAAGCTCCAGCAAATGCCAAACCTCGTTCGCTCATTTTTCAAAACCCCGTCTGTCGCCTATGTTGGCGACTGCTGAGTAAGCCTTACAGCGATGAGTTGACGATTGCGTATCCGGTGTCTACGCGGGTGAATAGTGTGAAGAACAATGATGAACGGCTGGTGGAGGCGGCGGGCTGAGAGGTATCAGGAAAATTTTCAGACACTGTCTGAAAAATCCGCCTCCGCTCCAATTCTCCAGACGTTGTCTGGAGAACTCCCACAATTTGCAGACAGCGTCTGCAAAATCACTGCATCGGCCTGAGAGCCGCTTCCACCAAGGTTTTCAGCCTGTTTCCCTCTGATTTTCCCGCAGCGGTAGAATGTTGTCTGCTTTCCCGCACCCTCGATGCCATGCCAACCCGCCCCGTCCTCGACGAACAAGCCATTGCCGACGCCTGCCGCACTTACGGTGTGCGCCGGCTGGAGCTGTTCGGTTCCGGCGTGCGAGACCCCGAGCACGCCAACGACTTCGACTTTCTGGTCGATCTGGGCGAGCTCGTGCCCGGCAAGTACGCCAAAGCATTCTTCGGCCTCTATGAGGCCTTGCAACGGATCACCGGCAAGCCAGTGGATCTGGTGACGGATCGCAGCATCAAGAATCCGTATTTCCGCATCAGCGTGGATCGCAGCAAACGCCTGCTCTATGCGGCTTGAGGCGCAGAAATATCTCTTTGATGTGCTCGAGGCGCTCAATCTGGTCGCCTAGTATTGCGCGGACGAAACTTACCGGCGCTATGCGGTGAGCAGCATGCTGCGCGCGGCGGTGGAACGGCAATTCATCACGGCCGGCGAGGCGCTGGCGCAATTTGCCAGGATCGATCCGACAGCGTTTGAGCGGATTCCCGACGCGCGCCAGATCGTGTCCTTTCGCAACCTGCTTGTTCACGGCTACCAGACCATTGATGATTTCGTGGTTTGTGAGGTGGTGACGAGCGATCTGGGCAATTTGAGATCGGTGGTTGAGGCAATGCTGGAAGAGGGTGAAACGCCGTAAACGGAACCAAGGGCCTGAAAATGCGAAGGGCCTCCGGGATGCCCCAGAAGCCCAGCGCCGACCGGAAATTTCCAGTCCAACTTGATGAGAAGAATACCATGCACAAATTGACTGACAAGCAATTGAGCGCGCGCGATACCACTCGTGAAGTCATGCACAACGGTGCCTCGGCGGAGGAGTGCATGGACGCGGCCATCGAGGCTGAGTGGGCAGCAGAAATCCGGCGGCGCATTGCCGCGCTTGACGCGGGCGCGCCAACAACGCCTTGGGACGAGGCGCGCAAGCGGATCGCATCGGCCTGAGAGCCGCTCCCACCAACGGTTTCAGCCGGTTAATCCTCTGACACCTACGCAATCGCCAGCGTCAGCCGCCCGGCCCTGCGGCTGGCGCGCTTGACGCGAATCTCGACGTCGTAGCCGATGCGGTTGAGGCAGTCCATCAGCTTGCGCTCGGAGAAGTTGGTGAAATCGCCGCGCAGCAGGGCGGAGATTTTGGGCTGCGTGAGGCCCATCCTTTGCGCCGCTTCTTCCTGCGTCAGGTCCAGCCGGCGAACTGCCTTGACGATTTCGACTACCAGGCCGGATTTGACCTTCAGTTTTTCCGCGTCGGGCAAGCCCAGATCGGCAAACACGTTGCCGGAGCCGGTTTCGACTTCGATGCCGTCAATGATGCGTTTTTTCATCGCGCAGTTCCCTTGCCAGCGCTTCCGCCACTTTCAGGCGGGAGCGAATCACTTCCAAATCTTTCTTCGGTGTGGCGATGCCGCGCTTGGATTTCTTCTGGAAGCAGTGCAATACAAAAACCGCTTGCTCAAACTTGACGGTGTAGACGGCGCGGTAAGTGCCGCCTTCGTCGTCTTCCACCACTTCAAGTACGCCTGCCCCAGGGGCGATGTCCCGTCCACAGTTGAAGGTTGAGCCGGTGGTGGAAATGATTATGCGGCCTTTTTCAACGGGACTGATGCAGGCCGCATTTGGCGAACGAGCGCAGGAATTTGGTCGAAGCCACGCAAGCGTTTGAACGACTT
>JANPAR010000219.1:0-5316 GCA_031430015.1 Burkholderiales bacterium | reverse complement strand
GCCAACTGCGTCGCCTGCCACCAGGCCACCGGCAAGGGTGTCCCGGGCGCGTTCCCCGCGCTGGACGGCTCGAAAGTGGTCAACGGACCTAAAGCCGAACAGATCAAACTGGTGCTGAACGGCAAACAGGGCACCGCGATGAACGCATTCAAACATCTGTCGGACGTTGATCTGGCTGCGGTGCCGGTGCAGCAGTTTGATGGGCGCGCGATGTGACGGGGTTTGCACGCCGAAAGCCGCTCGTATCTTTGGCTGCCACCTCGCTACCCCAAGTGGCCAGCCACTTGAGAATTTCGCGACCGTCAATGACTTCTCCGCGCCTAGCCTGATCCACGGCCTCGAGTGTTTCACACCATCGATCGGTGTTGATCTGTGTTGCCGGATGCCTGCGGATTTGACGCATTGGATGTTTTCCTGCAAATAGTGCAAGGCATTGTATGCCCGGCTCTTGGACGCGCTACCATGCATCAGCGCTTCAATTCAATCTTGTCCGCCTTACGGAGTCCCGGATGAAATCTCTCGTCAAATATTTGGTGGCCCTGCTGCCGGGCCTGCTGTGCGCCGCGACCGGAGCACACGCGCAAACCTACCCCGCCAAACCGATCCGCATGCTGGTCGGCTTCCCCGCTGGCGGCGGTGCCGATGGCATGGCGCGCCTCACGGCCATCCACCTCGCCGCAGCACTCAGCGGGCAGATCGTGGTGGAGAACCGCCCCGGCGCCGGCGGCACGCTCGCGGCCGATGCGCTCGCCAAAGCACCGGCCGACGGCTACACGCTGTACTTCGCCGACACCTCGGTGCTGATCGCGCCGGCGATCTACGCGTCGGTGCCGTACGACCCGGTGAAGAGTTTTGCGCCAGTGGGCATGGTCGGTGTGCTGCCGCTGGTGATCGTCGCCAATCCATCGGTGCCGGCCAACAACCCGGTCGAGCTGATCGCCCTGCTGAAAGCCAACCCCGGCAAGTACAGCTACGCCTCGCCCGGCATCGGTACCGTACATCATCTTGCGATGGAGTTGTTTCGCAAGCAGGCCGGGTTTGACATCGTGCATGTGCCTTACAAAGGCGCGACGCAATTCATTCCCGATCTGGTCAGTGGCGTGATACCGCTTGCGGTGTTGAGCGCGCCGCCCGCGCTGGCGCAGGCAAAGGCCGGCAAGCTCAAGGCGGTGGCGGTGACCAGCCCGGGCAAGTTGCCGGGCGCGCCGGAGTGGCATTCGCTCGCCGATACCCTGCCGGGGTTTGATGCATCGCCGAGCGTGTTTGTGATCGCGCCGGTGGGCACACCGGCTGCGATCGTGAGCCGCCTTGACGCGGCGCTCAAGGGTGTACTCGCCAAGCCAGTGGTGCTTGATGCGCTCGCGGCGCAGGGTGCCAGGGTGACGCCAGGTAGTGCTGAGCTACTCGCGACGTTTATTGCCAGCGAGGTGCGCAAGTGGGGAGGCGTAGCGCGTGAGTCGGGGGCGAAGGCGCAGTAATCGAATCAGTGCCCACCCGCAAACCGTTGGTAAATGCGGTTCTTGGAGGTCAGTCCCAGAAGACTGTTGGTGGAAAAGGCGCACAGCCGGGCGCAGTGCAAAACCATCGCGAAACCAATGCCATGCCCCAGGGCAATGTGGTGACGCGCCAGCGCAGACGACGCTGCGCCCGTTCAGCGCGCGCAGCGAAACCCGATGTTGTGATGCCCGGCGCGCGGCGTACGCGAGAGGGTGCGGCCACGCTGCGTGGTGGTGAGTTCGGCAGGGCTTGAATCGTGGCCGCCGCCGCGCGTGCCGCGCACCCCTTCAGCGTTCAGTGACTCGCGCCCGTCATCAGCGCGATAAGGGTAGGGCTGGTACACGCTCGACACCCACTCCCATTGGTTGCCCGCCATGTCGAGCACGCCGTAGGGGCTGGCGCCGGCGGGATAGGCGTCCACCGGGGCGCTCTCGTTCCAGCCGGATGCAAATCTGGCGCGCGTGGCATCGGGCGCGGCATTGCCCCAGGGGTAGCGGCGGCCATCGGTGCCGCGCGCGGCTTTTTCCCATTCGGCCTCTGACGGCAAACGCTTGTTCAACCAGGCGCAGTAGTCGCGCGCGCCAGCCCACGGCACTTCGTTGACGGGATGGCGCTCAAAGCCGGCATCGGCACGCCAGCGCCCGTTGACGCGATGAATATGCGCATCGTTGTCGTCATCGTCATAGCGCCGGTAGCGATGGCTGGCGCCGTTGCCACCGCTGCCCGCGCTACCGCCGTCACGGCCTGCCGCAAGCCCCTGCGCTTCGAGAAACTCGGCGAACTGCGCGTTGGTGACGGGCAGCCGGTCCATCAGGAAGCGCGCGACTTCGACGCGATGGGCCGGGTGTTCGTCTTCGGGGCCATCGTCGCGGCCCATGGTGAACGCGCCGGCCGGCACTTCGGCCATCTCCGGCGCTTGCGCGACTGCCGCCGTGCCCCAAAACAACAGCGACAACAGCGCGCCGCGCACCCTCATCAAATCGGATAAATCAGCGAATTGGGCACCAGTTCGCTGTCGTAGACGCACAGCTTGCTGCGAAACCGCAGCGCGCCATTGACCGCTACGATCTCATCAAGATAGCGCCCGACGTTGAACACATCGGTGAGCGTGCCCTGCTTGGTGCGGAACACAGCGTAGTTGGCTTCGACGTGAATCACACCATCGTCAGCACCGCGCATCAACAGGCTGCTAACCAAGTGGCGCTGGTAGTAGGGCTGGTGATACAGCGTGGTGGTGGCACCGAACACGCGGTCTTTCAACATGGCGCGGCTCTCGAACGCCATCAGCGCCAGCGGCAGGCCACGATCAAAATTTTCGCGCGCCTGGATTTTGTAGACGCATTCTTCGGTGAAAAAATCAGGCCACTCATCGAAGCGCGCGTCGTCGAGGCACTTGACGTAGCGTGCGTAGAGGTCTTCGACGGCGGCGCGGGTTTCCAGCGAGACGGCGAGGGCAGGTGCGGCGACAGCTGTGGTCATCGGCATCAAATCTCCATGACCTTGCGATAGTAGCCATACATGCTGCGGATCAGGGTCTCGGTGACATTGTGCGGCGCGCCGCCCTGCGCGGTGCCGTCGAGCTCGCACAGAGTGGCCTGGTCTTCATTCTGGCGAAAGCCGTGTTGCGACAGTTCAATCACCTCGCCATCATCGGCCGAGACATAACCCGACGGCCCGAACAGATTGGCCTGGCGCAAGCGGCGGCGCGTCATCTCGGGTGTGTCGTCGGCGAAACCGAAATGGGTCCAGATGAAATCGAAGGAGTCCGGCCCGAGCGGGATGATCTGGCGCGTCGAGATCGAGTTGACGTTGTGCTGCACGATGAGATTGGGGAAGATGGTTTGCATGCAGGCCGAGGGCGGCATGCCCGTTTCCTTGCCGCTTTTCGCTTCGGGATGTGTCCACCATGCCTCGGGCGCCACATCGAGTACGCGGTCGTCGTGCAGGGTCATGCCCTCCTGGAAACTGGTCACGCCCTGGGTGACTTCGCCCTTGCCGCCGGCGCTCTTCCAGCCCACCATTGCGGCGTGGCGGCCGTGCACATCGGTGATCATCTGCGAGCGCGTGTCGTTGCGCCACAGCCCGAACGTGACAAACCAGGTGTGCAACAGGCCGGGGTGATACGGGTCCTTGATGTTCTCCTGCATCAGCTTCCAGTTGCCGGGGATGCGCTGGCGCGAGTAGCCGAGCAGTTTCAAACCTCGCCCGGCGCTGCCCTCGCCAAAGGCACGTTCGAACCACGGCTTCACGTCGCCCAGATAACTGTCGATGTCCTCGACGGCTTGATCGAATGAAGCGAAGATGACACCGCCCTTGACCGCCACCTTGAGCTGCACGAGGCTGTTGTCTTCGAGCTTGAAATCAGCCGGCATGCCGCCGTTGACCTGCACCTTGCCATCTTCCTTGCGCACCTTGACACCACGGCGGAACGGCAGCCCGGTGAGGTTGCCCTTGAGGTCGTAGTTCCACTGGTGATAGGGGCACGTGAAGTCTTTGGCGTTGCCGGTGGCCTTCTGGCAAAACACCACACCGCGATGCGCGCAGCGGTTTTCGATCACATGCACGACTCCGTCCGCCGCGCGCGTGACGATGACTTCACGCTCGCCGATCGTGGTGCGTTTGAAGTCACCCGCGTTGGGGATCTCGGCTTCAATGCCTACATAGCACCAGTGGCCCGCGTAGAAGAAACGCTGCAACTCGCGCTGATAAATCTGCGCGTCGGTGTAGACACGATACGGCACGCGCGAGTCGGCGCCGTGTTGCCAGTGGATCGGGCTTTCCTGCACAAAGGCCTGCTCGGGAGCATTCATCGCGCTCCTCCCTGTATCGGTGAGCCGCCACTCTAACAAACTGGGCAGCAAGATGTGTGGCAGATGGCGCCTCGAATGGGCAGATGGGCGGCGCACTATTGTCCTTGCAGTATGATCCTTTGCCGCTGTTGCGTAGGAGATCATTTGCAGCATCGGCCTACAACAATGCCGGCTTGCTACGGTGGCCGGCTTATCCCGAGGAGATTCTGATGCGCCCCCCGATTCGCCGCCTTTACCAGCGCTTGCTAACCAGCGCCGCCCTTTGTGTGTTCAGTGGCGCTGCCCTTGCGCAGCAAACCCTTCAAGTCAACGTCTTCCCCGGCGGCTTCAACTGGCCGATCTGGGTCGCGCAGGAGCGCGGCATGTTTGCGAAGAACGGCGTTGACCCCAAGATTATCCTCACGCCCAATTCAGTCGCTCAACTCACTGGCCTGATTGACGGCAAGTTCGAGATTGCGATGACGGCGATTGACAACCTGATCGCTTACCGCGAAGGCCAGGGCGAGGCCAAGGTCGATGGCCCCGACCTCGTCGCGGTGATGGGAGCGGACAACGGCTTTTTGCGACTGGTTGCGGTGCCCGAAGTGAAGACCTATGCCGACTTGAAAGGCAAGACGGTGTCGGTTGATGCCCGCACCACCGGCTACGCCTTCGTGCTGTTTGAAATGCTTGAGCGTGCCGGGCTCAAAGAGCCAGCCTATCAGGTCGAGCGCGCCGGCGGTGTGCTGCAACGCTTTCAGCAACTGCTGGAGAAGAAGCACGCCGCAACACTGCTCCTGTCGCCGTTTGAAGTGCAAGCCGAGGCCAAAGGCTTCAATCGCTTGGGCGACGGGCTGGCCACATTGAAGACGTATCAGGGCCTGGTGGCCGGCGATGTCCCGTCCACAGTTGAAGGTTGAGCCGGTGGTGGAAATGATTATGCGGCCTTTTTCAACGGGACTGATGCAGGCCGCATTTGGCGAACGAGCGCAGGAATTTGGTCGAAGCCACGCAAGCGTTTGAACGACTT
>JANPAR010000218.1:0-7205 GCA_031430015.1 Burkholderiales bacterium | reverse complement strand
CGCTCAGGCAGCGACATCCCCTTCCTGTTTGGCCTGCTTCATTAAATTTTCAAAATTGGCTGGGAACACACAAAATACATCAACGACCGCGTCTACGGCATGGAGGCGATCAAAAAAGAAGTGATGGACAAGTGGACACCGGACAAGGTGCAGGAAGCCTGCGGTGTGGCACCGGAGCAGTTGCACAAGGTAGCCGAGATGATGGCCAAGGCCAAGCCGGCCACCATCGTATGGTGCATGGGTCAGACCCAGCACACCATCGGCAATGCGATGGTGCGCGCCTCCTGCATCCTGCAGCTTGCGCTCGGCAACATCGGTGTCTCCGGCGGCGGTGCCAACATTTTCCGCGGCCATGACAACGTGCAGGGCGCAACCGACGTCGGCCCGAACCCTGATTCACTGCCGGGCTACTACGGCCTCGCTACCGGTTCGTGGAAGCACTTTGCCAAGGTCTGGAACGTTGATTACGACTGGATCAAGAGCCGCTACGCTTCACAGGCGATGATGGAGAAATCCGGCACCACGGTATCGCGCTGGGTCGATGCCGTGATGGAGTCGGACGACAAGCTCGACCAGGAAAAAGCCCTCAAGGCGATGATCTACTGGGGCCATGCGCCCAATTCGCAAACCCGCGGCCTTGACATGAAAAAGGCGATGGACAAGCTTGAGATGATGGTCGTGATTGACCCGTATCCAAGCGCCACCGCCGCCATGATTGCGATGCCCCCAGCAGGATCGGAAACCCGCACCCCCGGCCAGACCGTGTATCTGCTGCCAGCCGCAACCCAGTTGGAGTGCTCGGGTTCGTGTACCGCGTCGAACCGCTCGATCCAGTGGCGCGAGAAAGTAATTGACCCGCTGTTTGAGGCGCTCGGGCGATTGGCCCGTATAACCAATGGTCCACACACCGCGATTGATCTCGCGCAGGATGTCCTCAACCACCGGCTCTTCGTATTTGCCGCCCATGGTGGTGATTTTTTGCACGGCGATGTTCTGCTTGCCACCGGCTTTGCCGAGCAATTGATCACCGAAGCCAAGCTTCTTGGCCAGCTCATACATGATGGTGTGATCGTTCATCGCCTCGAACAGCGGATCAATCACCTTCTCGCGCCACTGGATCGAACGATTCGACGCGGTCGCCGAGCCGGAGCACTCCAGTTGCGTGGCCGCAGGCAGCAGATACACCGCCTGATTCGGATTGCGGGTTTCCGAAGGCATCGCAATCATGGCAGCGGTCGCGCTCGGATACGGGTCAATCACGACCATCATCTCGAGCTTGTCCATCGCCTTTTTCATGTCGAGGCCGCGCGTTTGCGAGTTGGGGGCGTGGCCCCAGTAGATCATCGCCTTGAGCGCTTTTTCCTGATCCAGCTTGTCGTCCGCTTCCATCACTGCATCGACCCAGCGTGACACGGTGGTACCTGAGCGCTCCATCAGGGCTTGCGACGCGTAGCGGCCCTTGATCCAGTCGTAGTCAACGTTCCAGACCTTGGCGAAGTGCTTCCACGAACCAGTGGCCAGACCGTAGTAGCCAGGCAGCGAATCCGGATTGGGGCCGACGTCGGTCGCGCCCTGAACGTTATCGTGGCCACGGAAAATATTCGCGCCGCCGCCAGACACGCCGATGTTGCCGAGCGCGAGTTGCAGAATGCAGGAGGCACGCACCATCGCATTGCCAATCGTGTGCTGGGTCTGCCCCATGCACCAGACGATGGTGGCAGGCTTGGCCTTGGCCATCATTTCGGCCACTTTTTGCATCTGCGCAGGCGACACACCACAGGCCTCTTCGACCTTGTCCGGCGTCCACTTTTCCATCACGTCTTTCTTGACCGCTTCCATACCGTAGACGCGGTCGTTGATGTACTTGGTGTCTTCCCAGCCGTTCTTGAAGATCACATGCAGCAGGCCGAACAGGAAGGGAATGTCGGTGCCGGAACGGATGCGCACAAACTCGTCGGCCTTGGCCGCCGTGCGCGTGAAGCGCGGGTCGACCACGATCATCTTGGCGCCGGTCTCCTTGGCGTGCAGCGCGTGCATCAAGGACACCGGGTGCGCCTCGGCCGCATTGGAGCCGATGTACAACATGCACTTGGTGTTCTGCATGTCGTTGTACGAGTTGGTCATCGCACCGTAACCCCAAGTGTTGGCCACGCCCGCGACCGTGGTCGAGTGGCAGATACGCGCCTGGTGGTCGGTGTTGTTGGTGCCGAGCAGTGACACCCACTTGCGCATCAGGTAGGCCTGCTCGTTGTTGTGCTTGCTCGACCCGACAACGAAGATCGAGTCCGGCGTGTGATCCTTGCGGATCTGTTCGAGCTTGGCAGCCACTTCGGTCAGCGCCGTGTCCCAACTGATGCGCTCATACTTGCCCGATTTGGTATTGAGCTTCATCGGGTATTTGAGCCGATGGGTGTGCTCGGTCATGCCGTGTTCGCGGATCGACGCGCCTTTGGCGCAATGCGCACCGAGGTTAATCGGCGAATCGAACACCGGCTCGTGCCGCACCCAGACGCCGTTCTTGACCACCGCGTCAATCGCGCAGCCCACCGAGCAATGGGTGCAGACGGTGCGCTTGACTTCGATCTTGTCGGCCTTGGCGCCCTGCGCCTTGGCTTCTTCAATCATCGAAAAGCCGAGGGTCGACGCAAACGCGCCGGCACCGGCGCCGAGACCAGAACGCTTCATGAACGCACGGCGGTCCATGGTGCTGTTGAGCACCCCACCTAGTGAGCGCGACAGCATGCCGCGCGTGGAAATTTCACCTGCAGATTTACGGGTCAGCAACATGGTGGCCTCCTTCAGATCGTGGTGGTGCGGTAGTAGCTGCGCACGTGTTCGCTCAATTGATATCCTTTGCCGGCCGGCACGCTGGCCTTGGAGGTTTTCACAGTGGACTCGGTCTTCTTTACGGCGGCCAAAGCGGCAACGCCAGCTACCGAAACAGCTCCAGTGCCCAGCAAAAAGTTTCTGCGCGCTGATGTGGTCTTTTTACTCATGATTGCGTCTCCTGACTAACTATTTTGATAAAACCGGTGCCAACCCAAGATAACAACCCAAGGTAACAAGAACTATTCTCAATAACCTCTTGATGCCCTAGCAAATTCTCTCGATTTTTACACGGTCCACTCGAAAAGTTCAACCTCTATCGCGAAATAGCATTTCATCAGGCGGGAAACCAGGCGGTAGTAGCCTGCGCTGCCGCTTTCTTCCACCGCAGTGCAAAACTTTTCATGCCAAGGTTTGAGGTAGCTATTGAAAAAGGCCGCTTGCACCGCACCCTCATCTTCGCTGCGTCGCACCAAATGATGCATCACATCCAACAGCGCTGCCAAGTGGTCTTCGGGTTCGGTCGCATCGGCACGCCGCGCCAACCCGAGGCGTTCCAGTTCGTCGCGCAGATGTACCAGCGTCAATTCCTTGTAATTTCCGGTCAGAAAGTGCGAGGCGTAGACCGACACCGGCGCCTTGCCCACGCCAACAAACAAGACTGTGAATTCATCGGTAGCCTGTTGTGCATCGATACCGCGCGAGGCCTCTTGCAAGGCGCGCCACGCGATTGACAGTGGCGTATCCGAAGGCGCTGCGAGCAGGTCGGCTGCGGCAATTGCACTGAGCACACCAGCATCCGGCCCGGCGTAGAACAGGCGCGCCAGCAGCGCGTACAGATCAGCACGTGCGGCATCTTCCGGTGCGGTTGGCCGCACGAATTTCACTGGCTGCGGCGCCGTCATGAACGCCCGCCTGAATCACCTGAGGCGCCACCTGAAGCGCCACCCGATGCACCAGCTGAGTTGCCCGCACCATTGGCAGACCCGCCCAGAATCGAAACCTCGTTCCGATTTTCCATCATGTCCACGACGCGGCAGTCGGCACACATGTGCAGGCGCTTGAGCGCGACCGCACCGCTGAACATCGAGTGTGACGTCAGGCGCGAGGTCATGGCATCGACCATCTGGCGAGTACCAAACGCCTTGCCACAACGCACGCAGTGAAACGGTTGCGCCTCGTTGAGCACGGCAGGCTGTTTCGCCTCCTCGCCGAGATTGAGCTGCGGCACCAGCGTGATGGCCTTCTCAGGACAGGTAGCTTCGCATAGCCCGCACTGCACGCAATTGCGCTCGATGAAGCGCAATTGCGGCGTCTCCGGGTTGTCCATCAGCGCCGACGCCGGGCAGGCACCAACGCAGGACAGACACAGTGTGCACGCGTCCTTGTTGACTTGCAGCGTGCCGTAGGGCGCACCCTTGGGCAGCGATATCAGTTTCGCCGGGGTGGGCGCGTGGCGGGCCAAATGTTCAATCGCGAATTCGAGAGTGGCGCGCTTTTCTGCGGCAACATTGAAGGTGGCAGCCTTGGCCACCGCGTGCGCGGGGGTCAAACGCCATAGTCCCGTCTCCAGCACGGCAGCGCCGTCCGGTGCGGCGGCATCGACCGCGAGCGTCTGCAAATGTGCGCCGCTGTAACCAAGACCCGCGAGGATTGCCTGCCCAATGCCCATCTGGCGCGTAATCGCATCTGCGTACTCTGGCGCCTCTTCGCCCGTGAGCAATACCACCACCTGGCTCGCGCCAAACGCCAGCATCGCGAGCCAGGTATCAAGCCCGGTGGAGGCGACGTGATGCATTTCGAGCGGGATCACACGCGCCGGCAATCCCTTGCCTCGCGCGGCTGCCGCAGTGCCAGTCTTGCTCGCCTTGCGCGCCGTTCCGTGGCTCGCGTTGCGGCCCGCCTGCTCGATCAGCTTGCGTCCCGCAACGTCGTGCAGCAGCAGACAGGCATTCACACCGCCGGCAGATTGATAGGCCTTGAGCAAAGTCTTGACGCGCGCGCCAGTGTCCGCGACGGCCGGGTGCGCATAGCTCATCGCGCCGGTCGGACACACAGTCGCGCAGGCACCGCAGCCCATGCACAGGTAAGGCTCGACCTTGACATGATTGCCATCGGCACGGATCGCCTGCGTCGAGCAGATGTCGATGCATTGGCTGCAGCCGGTTTTTTCGGAGCGCGCATGCGCGCAGATCTTCGGCTCGTAGCGGAAAAACTTCGGCTTCTCGAACTCCCCCACCATGCCCGCCAGTTCGGCCACCGCCAACGCCTGCTCGACCGGGTCGCTGCCGGGAGCGAAATAGCCCTGCGGCGGCTGATGGAGCTTGATCAGCGGCACGCGCGACAGATCGAGCACCAGATCGAAGGTTTCCTTGCGCGACACCGGCGCACGGTCAAAGTCGATGGCACGCACATCACCGCAGGCCTTGACGCAATCACGATGGCTGTTGCATTTGTCGAGATCAACCTGATACGAAAAATTGATCGCGCCCTCGGGGCAGGCATCGACACAGGCATTGCAGCGCGTGCAGGCATCGAGATCAATCGGATTGCGCGTGACCCACTCGGCTTCAAACTTGCCGAGCCAGCCGCCAAGGCGCTTGACGTCACCCGATATCACGGGGAATTGCCGCTCTGCCGGCAGCACCGCAGCATTTGCATTGCCTGTCATCAACACGCAGACATCGAGACGCCCGGCCAGGCGTTCAGCCCACGCCAGCGCGGCAGGCCCGTCGCCCACGATCAAGGTGGCGCCATTCGAGCGGTAACTCACACCGGGCTGCGCAGATGGGTCGGGCAGTTGCGCCATCGCCAGCAGAGCGGCAATTTTTGGCGCGGCCGCGCGGGCTTCGCTGGACCAGCCGCCACTCTCGCGGATATTGACAAAGCGCAGCGGCACTTCACGATGCGCCGTGCCGCTGGCCAACTCGGTGAACAGCGGCGCTTCCTGCGTGCAGGCGACGGTGAGCGATTCGACGTTTTGCGCGGCACCCGCGAGCGCCGCCTCGTACGCACTGATCTCGCGGCGGCACAACTCGTGGTGCACCTTCAGCGGTGTGTCAATGCCAAGTGCCTTGGCGAGCGCGCCGCCTTCCAGCGGCATGGTGTGATTGCAGTTGCAGACGAGGCAGGTAGACATTCAGGGCTTCGGGGTCAATGAAGAGGTTGGTTCAACGGCGGTTGGTTCAACGGCGGTTGGTTCAGCGGCTGCGGCGGCATCCGTGATACCGGTTGCAACGGCAGCATCAATAGACACTTGAGGTGGTTTTGCCGTCTCCAGCGCGGCATCACCTTCACCTGCCGCAAGCCGCTCCCCATGAGCGGCTTGCGCACGCAAACGCACCCGTTCAGCCTCTTCCTCCGCTTCTTCCTTGCTGTAGTCGAACAGCTTGAGCATGCGTGATTGCGCGAGGCCGCGCAACATCGACTCAGGGATGGGATCGGCCTTGGTGTAATCGTCGATATAGGTGTCCAGCCCGTCCATCACATTGAAATGCGGATCGGTGAACAACTTTTTCATCGCCGCATTGCGCGAGGCGAGCGGCACGTCAGCCTTCATGAAGCGGCTGTAATCGGACTCGGGCGTCAAGGTGTCGATTGCGGGCAAATCAGCGGGGGCAGCCACCGGTGCCGGAGCAACCGGCGCACGCGCTGCCGCGTCGGCGGCACGCTGCTGTTCCTGCTCCTGCGCGACCTGCATGTCTTCTACCGTGCGTTTCTCCGGCTCGGCGCGCTTGCGGCGCGACCAGCGGCCAACGAACGACTCGTCACGCGGTTGTGCGGTGCTGTTGGCATCTGCATGGATGCGATCCATCGTTCCGCTCATCGCCTCCGCCCCCGTAGCGGCAACACCATTGCGCGGCTCACAACTGCGCCTTGTCACGCGGCGCCAGAAACGAAACCTTCAACCGCTTCTTCTTCGGCTCAGGCTTGTAGTGAAGCTTGACGTATTCATCCAGCCACGACGCCATGCCAGCAGGCATCGCTACCGCGTCGACGCGCTCCTGAGCGTCCATCCAGCGTGCCGCTTCGTTGTAGCTCGCAGTCACACTATGCGGCAGTGGCGCTTCGTCGCCCTCTTCCTGCCGCCACATCACGAACACCTTGGGCTCACCCGTCGCCACGTTCAAATAGTAGCCCTCAGCTTCATCACGATAAAGCGTCACGAAAAATCCATCATGCCGCTGAAACTGGCTCCCACCAAGGATCTCCACGAATTCTCCAGCAGCGTCAAGCAACTCAACGCCAGCCGCGCGCCACGCATGCGTCACCCAGCGGCTCTCGATGGCGTAGCGCTCCATGATGACGGCGATGGCAATGGCGGGTTGGGTCACGGGCTTGGGCAAAGGTCGATTATTCGCGGTGCAGAGAGTCCGGCT
>JANPAR010000217.1:0-2469 GCA_031430015.1 Burkholderiales bacterium | reverse complement strand
CACGAGTTCGGCGGCCATGTCGAGAAGCCCGCACCATGAGAACGCCGCAAGACCTCGTGTTCCTGCTCGACGTGGACAACACGCTGCTGGACAACGACCGGGTGGGCCTCTGGGACGCTGTTTCCGGCCGGGTGCTGATCTACATCCACAAGGAACAGATGCTCGGTCTCGTGCAGCGCCACCACCCGGCGCGGCACCATGTGATGGTTGACGACAAGCTCCGCATCCTCAGTGCCATGAAGCAGGTCATGCAGGATCAGCTGACGACCGTCTTCCCGCGCCAAGGCCACTATGCGCTGGACCCTGCCGTGATTGCTGCCTACCCGGCTGCCGACCTGACCATCGAACGCATCGGTGATCTGCTGGATGCGGACATTCGCAGCCTGTTCACACGCCAGGAGTAACGATGGAACCCAAGATGAAACGCCAGATGAACACCAACACCCGCAGGCTGCACGATCTGGGGCAACGCATCTGGCTCGACAACATCACGCGCGAGATGCTAAACAACGGCACCTTGGCCCTCTACATCGCCGAGTTGTCAGTGACGGGGCTGACATCGAACCCCACGATCTTCGAACACGCGATCGCCAGCGGTGACCTTTACGACGAAGCGATCCAGAAGCTGGCGGCCAAAGGTCTGCCCTGCGAGGACATCTTCTTCGAACTCGCGCTGCAAGACCTGACGCAGGCCGCTGACCTGTTCCGGCCGATCTTTGATGCCAGCGCGGGCAGCGACGGCTGGGTGTCGCTGGAAGTCTCGCCGCTGCTGGCAAACGACACCGTCGGAACCATCCAGGCCGCGGCTCGACTGCATGAGCGAGCTGCGCGTCCGAACCTCTTCATCAAGATTCCCGGTACGCCTGAAGGCATTCCAGCCATCGAGCAGTCGATCTTCGACGGCGTGCCCATCAACGTCACCCTGCTGTTCTCGCAAGAGCACTGCGCGGCGGCGGCTCAAGCCTATCTGCGCGGCATCGAGAGACGCCTGAAAGCCGGGCTCGACCCGAAAGTCGAATCCGTCGCGTCGCTCTTCGTCAGCCGCTGGGATGCCGTGGTGAAGGACGACGTTCAGCCGCAACTGCACAACCGCCTTGGCGTTGCCATGGCCATGCGAACCTACAAGGCCCAGTGCGACTTGCTCGCGTCCGAGCGGTGGCAACGCCTGGCCGCCGCCGGCGCCCGCCCGCAACGCCTGCTCTGGGCCAGCACCGGCACCAAGGACCCCGCCGCACCTGACACGCTCTACGTCGAAGCCCTCGCGGCGGCGGAGACCATCGACACGATTCCGGAGAAGACGCTGCTCGCCTTCGCCGACCATGGCAAGGTGGGCGCGACCTTGCCAGCCGACGGCGGCTATGCGCAGGCCGTGCTCGACGAGTTCAAACGCGAAGGCGTTGACGACGAAGCGCTCGCCGCGCGGCTGCAGCGCGAGGGCGTTCAGGCATTTGCCAAATCGTGGAGCGGCTTGATGGCGCGGATTCGGGAAAAGAGTTCGCAGCCGGCGGCGCAAGCGGTAGCCGCGGCAGGAACGGCGGGGGCGGCATGAACCTCGGCTACGACAAAGCGCTCTACATGCTGCCGTTCGACCACCGGCAGTCGTACGTGACGGACATGTTCCACTTCGAACCGCCGCTTGTCTTGCCACAGCGCGACCCAGTCGGCTGCATCGTGCTCGCCCGTGGTGCCGATGAAGCACAGGTTCGCAGTGGGGTCACCGTCGCTGCTGGCGTGCCGGGCTTCATGGGCTTCGCGGTGGGCCGAACCAGTTTCTGGGATGCGGTGGCTGGCTACCGCGCACAGACGCTGACGAGCGCCGAAGCAGCCACGCCGATGGCAGGGCGCCTGCGCGAGTGGGTCGATGTCTTCGAGGCAGGGCGGCTGTCCCACCCCGCCGGTACGGCATGACGGCCGAAATCAGCGCCTTTGCCGGCCAAGCGGCGCCTGCGTCATTGCTGATCGATGTGGGCAAGCTCGTGGCGGCGTACCACACGGAAGTGCCCGACCCGACGATTGCCGCGCAGCGCGTGGCCTTCGGCACCTCGGGTCATCGCGGTTCCGCCTTCGACCGCTCGTTCAACGCGTGGCATGTGCTGGCCATCACGCAGGCGATCTGCCGCTACCGCAAGGCCCATGGCATCGGCGGGCCGCTGTTCCTGGGCATCGACACGCATGCGCTTTCTGCACCGGCGTGCGCCAGCGCGCTGGAAGTGCTGGCAGCCAATGGCGTGGACGTGATGCTGGCGAGAAACGACGAGACCACGCCCACGCCGGCGGTTTCGCACGCGATCCTCGGCTACAACCGTGGGCGCTTGCAGCCGAATGACAGCGGCCTGGCCGACGGCATTGTCGTGACGCCTTCGCACAACCCGCCGCGCGATGGCGGGTTCAAGTACAACCCGCCGCACGGTGGCCCGGCAGGCCAGGCCATCACAAGCTGGATCGAGGCCGAAGCCAATCGCTTGCTCG
>JANPAR010000216.1:0-6992 GCA_031430015.1 Burkholderiales bacterium | reverse complement strand
CTGGCGGTGAACGGCGGCTTTGTGATGCATTGACAAGGTGAACATCTCATGAGCCTCATTCGCCTGCTCGAACAGTATCCAGCGCGCACCGTGCAAGCGGGTGCGCGGCAACTCTCTTATCGCAGCAGTCGTAGTGTTGGCAGTAGTCACAGCGCTGAAGGTAATGGCGCCCGCACCGCGCCCACCCTGGTGTTGCTGCACGGCATCGGCACCGACTCGGCGTCGTGGGTGCAGCAGCTCGATGCATTTGGACCGGTGTGCCATGTCGTGGCGTGGGACGCTCCAGGCTATGGCAGCTCAACCCCCTTGACCAAAGACAGCCCGGCAGCTGCGGACTATGCGGAAGCGTTGCTCGCGCTGCTGGATGCTCTGAACATTTCCAAAGCCCTTCTGCTCGGCCAGTCACTGGGCGCGTTGATGGCCACTGCCTTCGCCGCACGCCACCCCGACCGCATCGACAAACTGGTGCTCACCGGCCCGGCCTCGGGCTACGGCAATGCCCCACCAGCCGAGCGCGCCGAGCGCCTCGACAAGCGCGTCAAACAAATGAATGAACTAGGCCCGCAAGGTATCGCGGCTGCGCGTGGTGCCAGCATGTTGTCGGAGTTGGCATCTGAGGACGTGCGCGATTTTCTGGGCGCCTGCCAGGCGCGCCTCAACCCCGCTGGCTATATCCAGGGCGCGCACATGCTCTCCGACGGCGTCATTGCGCAAGATGCGGCACGCTACAGTGCTCCAGTGCTGGTGCTCTCCGGGGCTGCGGACAAACTCACTCCGGAAGCCGGTTGCCGCGCCGTTGCACAGGCATTTCCGTGTGGCTTCTACCGTTCGCTGCCGGGCTTGGGGCACGGCGGCTATGTCGAAAATGCCGCGTTGGTGAATGGCATTCTGTCAACGTATTTGGGGCTCGCACTGCCATAGGGCTGAGAAGCGCTGCCACCAAAGGTTTCCGACCATTGTCTCTGGAGCACACGCAATCCACGCGCAGCGCGCTAAGATGCGCCGGTTCAACCGATTGGATAACACCGCGCCATGCTCACCCCCGCCCAGATCGCGCAGTACCACGACAACGGCTATGTCGTGCCGGACTTCCAGGTGCCGCCCGATGCGCTCGAAGCGATCAAGGCGCGCCACAATGCGCTGCTGGCTGATCATCCCGAGTTTCGCGACTACTGCCCGGCGCTGTTTGATTACGATCTCGGCTTTCGTGACTTTGCAGCAAACCGCAGCATCATCGATATGGTTGAGCAGTTGATCGGCGGCGACATCGCGCTGTGGAACATGAGTTTTTTCGCCAAGCCGGCCGGCAACGGCAAACGCACACCCTGGCATCAGGATGGCGAGTATTGGCCGATCCGCCCGCTCGCGACCTGCACTGCCTGGCTCGCGGTCGATGATTCAACCGTAGAGAACGGCTGCCTGCGCGTGATTCGCGGCTCGCACAAGGAGCGCGCGCTCAAGCGCCACAACAAGGTTGCCGCCGGTGATGTCACGCTCACCCAGGAACTTGACCGCAGCGAATACGACGAATCAAAAGCCGACGATATCGTCCTCAAAGCGGGCCAGATTTCGCTGCACGATGTCTACCTGCTGCATGGCTCGGAGCCGAACGCCTCGCCCAAGCCACGGCGCGGCATCACCATGCGTTACATGCCTACCACCAGCGTGTTTGACCGTGAAATCGCGCAGCAGAAAGCCCGCGACATCACCACCACCAATCATTCAAAGCGGCAGATCTTCCTGATGCGCGGCGTTGACCGCTCTGGCCGCAATACATTCATGAACGCCTGATTCCGCGAGACACCATGGACAACACCTCATCCCAATTTGACCGCGCAAACGAGAGCACCGGCAACATTGTGCTGCTCGAACATCTCAATGTCACCCAAAACGACCAGCGTCTCGCGTCGATCTTTTGGCTGCAAGGTCTCGGCTTCACGCGCGACCCCTACATGCATGTGACCGACGTCAACATGTGGATCAATATCGGCCGCCAGCAGGTGCATTCGCCGACGCGGCCACCGCAGGTACTCCGCGGCGTGGCGGGATTTGTGATGCCGGACCTGGCGATAGCGCGCAACGGCCTCGCCAGCATCGGCAAAAAACTCGACGGCACGCGCTTCGCGTGGACTGACCACGGCGACGTGATCGAGGCCACTTGCCCCTGGGGCAACCAGGTCCGCGTGCATGCGCCGCAAGCGCGCTTCGGCCCGATGCGCCTCGGCATGCCCTATGTCGAATTGCCGGTGCCGCGCGGCACGGCAGCGAGCATTGTCAAATTTTATGAACAGATCATTCGCGCACCGGCACGGCTCGAAACCGCAGATGGCATCGCCGCCCACATCAACGCCGGCGCGCATCAGGAAATCATCTATCGCGAGACCGATGCCGCCATCGCGCCCTACGACGGCCATCACATCGCCATCTACGTCGCCGACTTTGAGGGCCCCCACGCCGGCTTGAAAAAGCGCGGCCTCATCAGCGAAGAAAGCGACCAGTGGCAATACCGGTTTGAAAAACTCATCGACCCTGAAACCGGCGCGCATCTGTTCACGCTCGAGCACGAAGTGCGCAGCCTGACCCACCCGATGTTTGGCCGGCCGCTGGTCAACCGCAATCCGCTGCAGGGGCAAGGCGGCTATCTGACGGGGCGCGATGCGTTTTTTTAGAGCGGCACGGAACGCTAGCCAAGGCACATTCCCCAGATTTGCTAATTTAAGATTTTTCTTTAAATCAGCAAATCAGGGCAAATTACTTCCTGCGCGCCTCAGAGGCGCTGCTCACCGGAGCTCTTCGCACCGCCCCGATTGGGGTCTTCACCGGGCCGCGTCAGGCCGGCAAGTCCACCTTGCTGAGCCATGCCTTGCCCGGCTGGAACATGGTATGGCTGAAAGACCCGGACCTGCGCGAGGTTGCGCGCGTTGTGTCGCGCGGCTTTTTGCAAGAGACTCTCGGGCCGGTGCCACTATGGCATTCTGAAATTGGCTTCCGCCAACGCGAAGTCCGCGGGATAAGTCACCTTGATGTTGCGTGCATCGCCAGTCACAAGCTTGGGCTTCAAGCCCATGCGTTCGATGGCGCTGGCTTCATCAGTCACATCTGGGTAGCGCTGCAACGCTTCGCGCAGCACGCCGTAGCGAAACATCTGCGGCGTCTGCGCGAGCCACAGGCCTTCGCGTGAAATGGTTGCGGCCACGCGGCCATCGTCGTTTGCGCGTTTGACGGTGTCCGGCACCGGCAGTGCGAGCAGGCCGCCCACTGCGTCATCCTTGAGTGCAGCGATCAAGCCGTCAATCATCATTGGGGTGATGCATGGGCGGGCTGCGTCGTGCACCAAAACCCAGTCTTCCGCATCAGCGTCAATCGCTGCGAGGCCGTTCAGCACACTCTGCGCACGCGTCGCGCCACCGCTGCGGTGAATCTGGGAACCGGCCCATGAAGCGCTCCCACCAAGGGTTTCAAGCCAGTTGTCGTCAGGCGCGATGACCACGTGGGTTGCGTCGATGCGCGCGCAGCCGGTAAACGCGGCAATCGTGTGGGCCAGCATCGGCTTGCCCAGCAGGGGCGCATATTGCTTTGGCACATGCGTGCCGGCGCGCGCGCCCACGCCGGCGGCGGGGATCAATGCAATGAAGCGAGGGGGCATCAGATGCGGTTAGGAGAGTGGCGGTAGGACGAGAACAAGGCTGGAAACAAAAGGAGTAATTGATGGAGCCGGCTCTATAATAACGGCTGAATTTTGCAGTCGAAATTGCGGTAGAAGTTGGTTGTACGCGCCCCGAGTCTTCGCGGCGCGTTTTGCATTTATGGCGCGCAGTTGCGGCGCTCGAAATGGTTGCAATAGTTGCTGGCTGCTGGTTTTTCGTTCCGCCTTTCTCTTTCGCGTGTCTTCCCATTCTCCACTTCTCACCACCGGTTTCAAAGCCGGTGAGCGCCCCAGTTTTGCCTTGCCGCACGGCTCGGGCGATGCGCTGCTGCTCGCGCGCCTGGCGCGTCAGCGTGTCGAGAAGAAGCTCGGCATGCTCGCCATCGTCTGCGCCGATCCGCACGACGCGGAACGTTTGAAGGACGAGATCAAGTGGTTCGCACCCGAGTTGCGCGCGCATGTGCTGCCGGATTGGGAGACGCTGCCTTACGACGCGATTTCGCCGCATCAGGATCTGGTGTCCGAGCGGCTTGAAACGCTCTACTTGATTGCGCGTGGTGAAGTGGATGTGCTGCTGGTGGCGGCGAGCACGGCGCTGCAACGCCTGGCGCCGGCGCAATACATCGTGGCGCGCACTTTCTTCATCAAGGTGGGTGACAAGCTTGACGAAGCCGCCCTGCGCGCGCAATTCCACATGGCGGGCTACACCCACATGCAGCAGGTGGTCAGCCCGGGCGAGTGGACGGCGCGCGGCAGTTTGATCGATCTGTTTCCGATGGGCAGTGCGGTGCCGTATCGGATTGACTTGTTCGGTGCCGACATCGAGTCGATCAAGACGTTTGACGTCGATACGCAGCGCTCGATTTATCCGGTGCGCGAGATACGCCTGCTGCCGGGGCGCGAGTTTCCACTCGACGAAGAAGCGCGCACTGCGTTTCGTGGGCGCTTTCGCGAGGTGTTTGAGGGCGACCCGTCACGCTTTGCGATGTACAAGGACATGGCCAACGGCGTGGCGGCAGCCGGCATCGAGTACTACCTGCCGCTGTTTTTCGAGAACACCGAAACCCTGTTTGACTATTTGCCTGCGGATGCATTGTTGATCACGCATGGCCGTGTCGATGAGGCGTTCACGGCGTTCTGGAAAGAATTGGAGGAGCGTTACCGCTTCTTGAAGGAAGACACGATCCGGCCCTTGTTTGCGCCGCATGCGATTTACCTCGACGGGCAATCGTTTTTCGTCGAGTCGGCTGCGTTTGCGGCAGCGGCGTTGCGGCGCGGCAAAGATGGTGCGGGTACCGAAGCGGGTGCCGTCGGCGTGGCGCGTGGTTTGCCCTCCGTCGCCGTCAACCGCCGCGCAGATGACCCGGTCGCGGCGTTACGCGACTTCATCGACACGTTCGACGGCCGCGTATTGCTCGCGGCGGACTCGGCAGGCCGGCGCGAGACCATGCTGGAGTATTTGCGCGAAGCCGATGTTGACCCGGTGCCGTGCGAGTCGTTCGCTGATTTTCTGACCTCCGGCGCGCGTCTGATGATCACTGCGCAGCCCTTGGCGCGTGGATTTATCGACAAAGAGTCGGCGCAAAATTTCGCGATCATCACCGAAGCCGAGTTGTACGCAGAAACCGCACGCGCACGCACGCGCCGCGAGAAAAAGCGCGAGACCAATGTCGACGGCATGCTCAAGGATTTGTCCGAGCTCAAAGTCGGCGACCCTGTCGTGCATGCGCAACACGGCATCGGCCGTTACCTTGGCCTGGTCAATATGGATCTCGGCGATGGCGTCACCGAATTTCTGCATCTGCAATACGCCGAGGAGGCCAAGCTCTATGTGCCGGTGGCCGCGCTCTCCGTCATCAGCCGCTACTCGGGTGCGGGCGAAGAGCAAGCGCCCTTGCACCGTCTCGGCAGCGGACAATGGGAAAAAGCCAAGCGCAAGGCGGCGCTGCAGGTGCGCGACACCGCCGCCGAGTTGCTCAACCTCTACGCGCGCCGCGCCGCGCGCCAAGGCCATGCCTTCAGCTTCAAGGAACACGATTACGACGCCTTCGCCGAGGGATTTGGCTTCGAGGAGACCGGCGATCAGGCAGCCGCGATCCGCAATGTGATTGAAGACATGCGCAGCGGCCGGCCGATGGATCGCCTGATTTGTGGCGATGTGGGCTTTGGCAAGACCGAAGTCGCCTTGCGCGCTGCGTTCATTGCGGTGGCGGATGGCAAGCAGGTTGCGATTCTTGCGCCCACCACCCTGCTGGCCGAGCAACACTTTCAAACCTTCAGTGACCGCTTTGCGCAATTGGGCCACGAGTGGCCGGTGAAGATCGCCGAGTTATCGCGGTTTCGCAATACCAAAGAGATCAACGCGGCGCTCAAGGGCATCACCGAGGGCAGCGTCGATATCGTCATCGGCACCCACAAACTGCTCTCGAAGGAAACCAAATTTGCGCGCCTCGGCCTCGTCATCATCGACGAAGAGCACCGCTTCGGCGTGCGCCAGAAGGAAGCACTCAAGGCAATGCGCGCGGAAGTCGATGTGCTAACGCTCACCGCCACGCCGATCCCGCGCACCCTGGCGATGAGCCTTGAAGGCCTGCGTGATTTTTCGATCATCGCCACCGCGCCGCAAAAACGCCTCGCGATCAAGACCTTCGTGCGCCGCGAGGGCGACTCGATCATTCGTGAAGCGGTGCTGCGCGAGTTGAAGCGCGGCGGGCAGGTTTACTTTCTGTACAACGAAGTCGAGACGATTCAAAACCAGTACGACCGCCTCACACGCCTGCTGCCCGAGGCGCGCATCGAGATTGCCCACGGCCAAATGCCGGAGCGCGATCTGGAGCGCGTGATGCGCTCGTTCTACCAGCAGCGCTTCAACGTGCTGTTGTGTACCACCATCATCGAAACCGGCATCGATGTGCCCTCCTCCAATACGATCCTGATTCACCGCGCCGATAAATTCGGCCTCGCGCAATTGCATCAACTGCGTGGCCGCGTCGGGCGCTCGCACCATCAGGCCTACGCTTACCTGCTGGTCAATCATGAAGAGGGATTGACGCCGAGTGCGAAAAAGCGCCTCGACGCGATTCAAAACATGGAAGAGCTGGGCAGCGGCTTTTATCTCGCCATGCACGATCTCGAAATCCGTGGCGCGGGAGAGGTACTGGGCGAGTCGCAGTCGGGCGAGATGCAGGAGATCGGCTTTGCGCTCTACACCGAGAAGCTGGAACATGCAGTCGCCTGCCTCACGGTCGGCAAAGAGCCCGACCTCGAAGCACAGCTCGGCGTCACTACCGAAATCAACCTGCACGCTCCGGCTCTGTTGCCGGACGAATATTGCGGCGACATTCAC
>JANPAR010000215.1:0-20004 GCA_031430015.1 Burkholderiales bacterium | reverse complement strand
AGATCATCGCCAAGCAAAGCTTTGCCGATCAGGGCGTGTATTTTCAGGTGACGCGTGGTGTTGCGCCGCGCGACCACGCGTTTCCGCGCGACCCCAAGCCGACTGTGTTCATGATGTCCAATCCGCTGCCGACGCCGTCGGCGGCGCAGTATGCGAATGGTGTGGCGTGCGTGACGGCGGTGGACAACCGCTGGCAGCGCTGCGACATCAAATCGATTTCGCTGCTGGGCAATGTGCTGATGCGCCAGTTCGCCGCCGAGAACGATGCGATTGAATCGGTGATGTTTCGCGATGGCTTTTTGTCGGAAGCCTCGGCCTCTAACGTGTTTGTGGTCAAGGACGGTACCGTGCTCGCACCGCTCAAGGACAACCTGATGCTGCACGGCATTACCCTCGATGCCGTCATCGATCTATCGCGCGACATCGGCCTGCCGCTCGAACTGCGCCCCATCACCGCATCCGAAGTCTGGTGCGCCGACGAGCTGTGGCTGTCGTCGTCGAGCAAGGAAGTGCTGCCCATCACAACGCTCGACGCCAAGCCGGTGGGTGCGCCTGCGCACGCCGGCAAGCCCGGCCCGGTGTTCGCCAAAATACGCGCTGCGTACAACGCTGCGAAGGCTGAGTCAGCGAAGGCGCCGCAGTAGGCACCCGCAGTAGTTACCCGCAGTAGTTACCCGCAGTAGTCACCCGCAGCAGTCACCCGCAGTAGTCTTCATCAGCCGGCGCATGCGCAAATGAATCCCTCGCACGATGACTGAATCCGCTCCCCCGCCGCAAGGCGAGCTCACCGCGTCGCTGATCGAATACCCCTGCGACTTCCCGATCAAGGTGATGGGCAAGACCCAGGCCGGGTTCGCGCAGGCCATTCTCGCGCTGGTCAAGCGCCACGCGCCCGATTTCGACGAGACCACGGTCGGCATGCGCCCCTCGCGCGAAGGCAAATACCTGAGCCTCACGTTTACCATCCGCGCCACCTCGCGCGAGCAGCTTGACGCGATCTACACCGAACTGTCGGAGCACCCGATGGTGAACATGGCGCTGTGATGAGCCTTGTTTCAGCCGCGTCGCCAGCTGTGATTGCGCAAAATGCAGTAAGGCCTGCCGCGAAAACCCTTGGTGCAGGCGGATCTACGATTACCATCGGCCCACAGCCCTTGGTGGTCAAGCATCTTGGCGTGATGCCCTATGCCGAAACGCTGGCCGCGATGCGTGCCTTTACCGCAAACCGCGATGACGCAACCGCCGACGAACTTTGGCTCACCGAGCACCCGCCGGTGTACACCCTCGGCCTCGCCGGCAAGCGCGAGCATGTACTCGACGTGCACGGCATCGAGGTGGTGCAAAGCGACCGCGGCGGCCAGGTGACCTATCACGGGCCGGGGCAGGTGATTGCCTATTTGCTGCTTGATCTCAAGCGCCGCGGCCTCAAGGTGCGCGAGCTGGTGCGCCTGATTGAGGATGCCGTGATCGCCACACTCGCGCAGTACGGCGTGCAGGGGGAGCGGCAGAGCGGCATGCCCGGCGTCTATCTGGGCGGCGCCAAGATTGCTGCGCTCGGCCTCAAGGTCAAGCAGGGTTGCTGCTATCACGGTCTGAGCCTCAATGTGGACATGGACCTTGCGCCCTTTGCTGGCATCAACCCCTGTGGCTATCAAGGCTTGCGGGTCACCAGCCTGGCTGCGTTTGATGTGCGGGCCACCTGTGACGGCGCCGGTCATAGGGTGGCGGCGCAACTGACGAAGGTGCTCGCCGCATGTTTGGGTGCGGCCACGGCTCGAGCGGCAAGCGCTTCTGTACCTGCTGTAGCGCATGCCGCCCATGCGCCGGCAGCAAGTGTGTGAGGGAGCCGGGTTGATGCCGCAAAAAGTCTGGCTGCGCTGCAAGGAAGCGCTCGACCGTGCGCTCGACCCGGCGGCGGTGCGTGTAGTGTTCGATGTCGGCGCACGCGATTGCAACGAGAGCGCCGACTTTGCGCGCGCCTATCCTGCCGCGACAGTCTATGCGTTCGAGTGCAACCCGGCCACGCTGCCGCAGTGCCGCGCCGTGATGGCCGGTGAGCCGCGTGTGGTGCTGACCGAAAAAGCGGTGTCGGATGAAAACGGGCGGCTGGCCTTTTTTCCGACCAACCCGGAGCAGACGCAAACCGGTATTGCCGGTGGCAACCCCGGCGCGTCGTCCTTGTTCGAGGCCACCGGCGCCTACCCGGAAGAGCGCTACGTGCAGGATCGCGTCGAAGTCGAGACGATTCGCCTGGACGAATTTTGCACGGCGCGCGGCATCACGGATATCGATGTGCTGTGGATGGACGTGCAGGGCGCCGAGCTGATGGTGCTGCGCGGGTTGGGCAAGTTGCTTGCGCGCGTGAAGTTCATTCACCTCGAAGCGGAATTTTTTGAAATCTATCGTGGGCAGGCGCTGTTCCCCGCGATTGATGTGCTGCTGCGTGACGCGGGCTTCACCCAGGCCGGCTTCACCTCTTACTCGCAGTATGCGGCCGACGCGCTGTATGCTGGTGTGCACACCAGCTATGACATCAACGCTGCGCGTGCAGCATTGCCTTACCTCGGACGCAATCTTGCAAAATACCGGCGTCATCGTCTCAAGCGTGCGCTGCGGCGCATACTTGGCATGGCTGAGTGGCCGGATGCAGCTGCGAAGTCGCCACCACAGAAGCAGCACGAGAGCGGGAAGGGCGGATGAATACATGGCATTGATACAAGGCGAGAAACTGCGCGGCGATTCCAAGACCCGCCAGTCAAAGCTGCGCAGCATTCCTGTCAAGGTTATTGGCGCAGATGGCGGGGCACCTGCGGGCGTGCCTTCGGTTGGCGCGATGGCGGGTGGAGCGGCCACGGTTGGCGCAACCGCCGCCGGCGCCGCCGTACTCAAAAAGCCAGACTGGATCCGCGTCAAGGCCGCGTCCCCCACCACACGCTTTGGCGAGATCAAACAGATTCTGCGCGAACACAAGCTGCACACCGTGTGCGAAGAAGCCTCTTGCCCGAATATCGGCGAGTGTTTCGGCAAGGGCACGGCGACGTTCATGATCATGGGTGACATCTGCACGCGGCGCTGCCCGTTTTGCGATGTGGGCCACGGCAAGCCTAATCCGCTCGATACGGACGAGCCGCTCAATCTCGCACGCACCATCGCCGCACTCAAGCTCAAATACGTCGTCATCACCTCAGTGGACCGCGACGATCTCAAGGACGGCGGCGCGCAGCATTTTGTCGATTGCATCCGCGCCGTGCGCGGGCATTCACCGGCCACGCGCATTGAAATTCTCACGCCGGATTTTCGCGGCCGTCTCGACCGTGCGCTGGAAATTCTCGTCGCTGCGCCGCCCGACGTGATGAACCACAATCTCGAATCAGTGCCGCGCCTCTACAAAGAAGCGCGCCCCGGTTCCGACTATCACCACTCGCTCAAACTGCTGAAAGACTTCAAGGCCCTGCATCCCCAGGTGCCGGCCAAGTCGGGCCTGATGCTGGGCTTAGGCGAGCGCGATGAAGAAATTCTGGAAGTGATGCGGGACTTGCGCGCCCACAACGTCGACATGCTCACCCTCGGTCAATACCTTGCACCGTCGGGCCATCACCTCGCAGTCAAGCGCTACGTCGAGCCATCCGTGTTCAAGATGTTTGAAGCCGAAGCCGCGAAGATGGGTTTCTCGCACGCCGCCTGCGGGCCGATGGTGCGCTCGAGCTATCACGCCGATGTGCAGGCGCATCAAGCGGGAGTCGTCTGAGACGCGCAGGTCACGCAGGCTATTTCAAGCGACGATGTGCCAAAAAACCGTTGATGGAAGCCGGTTTGCAAGGCATGGCCTCTGAAAGTGTTGGTAGACAAAGCTTTCAGGCCAAATTCCATCCGAAAAGTTTTGCTATCATGAACCGCCGCAGTCAACCGGAGACGCATATGCAGTGGAGTGATGTCGTCAACGACCGATCCCTCCAGGATTTGCCTTACAAGATTGAGTTGAATCAGCGCGGAGCGATAGAGATGACGCCAGTCAATTTTGGCCACAGCCTGATGACGGGCCGCGTGATCGATCAACTCAAGGTCCATCGCCCCGACGGCATCAGCGCGCCCGAGGTGGCGATTCAAACTGCCATTGGCGTGCGCGTGCCGGATGTCTGCTGGTTTTCCACTGCGTTCTACGAATCGCACCGGCACGATGACACCCTATCCGAAGCACCCGATCTGTGCGTCGAGGTGCTGTCGCCCGGCAATACCGGTGTGGAGATGCAGGCCAAGGTGCGCGCCTATCTCGATGCTGGCGCCAAAGAAGTCTGGCTGGTGGAGTTAAGCGGGTCGATCCGCTGCTACTCGGCTGCGGGCGAAATGCCGGCCAGCATGCTGTGCCCTGGAATCAGGATCGCGCCGGTCAACTGAGCCGCTTCATGAGGAAATCATTCCCTGAGTAACTGCGCCCGGCATTGCGCTAAAAGAAGTTGAGAATTTTGAGCGGTACGTAAACCGTCATCACCAGAACGATGACTAGCGCAATGCCGGCCAGCACGCGTTGCAGCGGCGTCGGGTTTTCGGGCATTTCCCATTTGCCCGGGTCCCAGCGGTCGGTCCAGGCCATGTAGCGCGGCGGCTCGGATTCAGGCTCCGGGAATTGCTTCGTAACGGGCTTGTGGTCGGCAGGTGTCATCTCGTGAAGAACCTCCATAGCATGACACTGGCGAACACAGCTATTGCGACGAGGGCGGTGCTGGCAAGAACCCGCTCTATCAGCGAATAAGTTCGGTGCTGCCCTTCAGTGCCGCCATCAATCGCGTCCGACAGAGGAAATCGTCCGGGTTGAGTGCCTATGTCGCTGTCAAATTCGTCCACGAAGCACGCCTCTAATTCGTTCCCAACGCCGCCACCAGCAGCGCCTCAAACTTCACAAAATCCAATTCGCCGAGATAGCTTTTGATCACGCGCCCCTGCTTGTCGATCACGAAGCTGGTCGGCACCACGCGCACATCGCCGTTGATCGCGCCGAAGGCTTTGGCGATCTCGCCGCGTGCATCGAGGGCCACCTTGAATGGCAACTGGTTGCGCTCGGTGAAACTCTTCACATAGTTGGGCGGGTCGTACTCCATCGCCACGGCAATCGTCTCGAAGCCCAGCGCGTTATATTTTTTCCAGGCCGCCGCGATGCCGGGCAGTTCTTTCACACACGGCGCGCACGAGGTCGCCCAGAAGTTGATCAGCGTGACCTTGCCGCGCAGGTCGGCGGTGGCGATGAGTTCACCTTTGAGAGTGGCAAACTTCACCTCGGGGGCGAGCTTGGGTGCGCTGGCAACATAAAGCCAGATGCAAGCCAGGGCTGCGCCCACGCCAACGATTACACTGCCAATCTTGCCGGATAATTTCATCAATGCCTGTCAAACCGAAAACGGTGACCCCATGAAAACGCTTATGCCCCTCGACCATTCTACCGCCCGCCGCACACTGCTCCGCGTGTGCGCGCTCTCCGCCATCGCCACCGTGACCGGTTTCGCCAGCCGTGCGGCACAAGCCTTGTCGTGGGGCGACATCACCAACCAGGACGCGGTGGCCGGCCTTAAATCGGCGCTCAATTCATCGACCGTGAAGGCGGTCGAAAAGCTCGCCATCGAGGGCGGCTTTTGGAACAACGCCAAAGTGAAGATTCCGCTGCCCGGCTACCTCGAAGATGCACGCAGCGTGATGAATGCCATCGGTATGCGCAAGCAGGCCGAAGAATTGCAGATGGCGATGAACCGCGCCGCCGAAAACGCGGTCGGCGAAGCCAAGCCGATTTTTGTCAACGCCATCAAGTCAATGAGCGTGCAGGACGCCAAGGGCATCATCTCCGGCGGACAAGACTCTGGCACGCAGTATTTCAAGGGCAAGACTGCCGATGTGCTGCGCACCAAGTTTTTGCCAGTGGTGAAAAAGGCCACCGAGCGTGTTGGTCTTGCACAAAAGTACAACGAGATTGCCGCCAAGGGCGCGTCATTCGGCGTCATCAAGGGCGACCAAAAATCGGTCGAGACCTTCGTCACGCAAAAGGCGCTCGATGGCCTCTACCTGATGATGGCCGATGAAGAGAAAGCGATTCGTGCCGACCCGGTGGGTAAAGGCACCGACATCGTCAAGAAGGTGTTTGGCGCCTTCGGGAAATAAGGCGGGTCAATACATTACTGGCGCAGCTTGAAACGCTGCAGCTTGCCGGTTTCGGTGCGCGGCAGTGTGTCGACAAACTCGATTTCGCGCGGGTATTTGTAGGGGGCGATGGACGCTTTCACAAAATCCTGCAGGGTCTTTGCCATCGCGGCTGCCCCGCCTTCCGCAGCGAGCGCGCCGGCCTTGATCCCCCCTGGCTTGATCACTCCGGGCTTTAACACCACATAGGCTTTAACGATCTGGCCGCGCGCTTCGTCAGCCTTGCCCACCACGCCGCACTCGGCCACCGCGTCGTGGGTGAGCAGGCAGGATTCCACTTCCGGTCCGGCGATGTTGTAGCCCGCCGAAACAATCATGTCGTCGGTGCGCGACTGATAAAAGAAGTAGCCGTCCACGTCCATCTCGTAGGCGTCGCCGGTGACGTTCCAGCCTTTCATCGGGCCGCTCTGGATGACGTATTGCGCCTGACGCGCGTCGTCGAGATAGCGGCAGCCGGTCGGGCCTTTGACCGCGAGACGTCCTGCTACTCGACCCTCGGAACGCTTGGAAACCGTTGGTACAAGCCGTTCTCCGGCCTCATTCACGACACAAGCCTGATAGCCGGGAATTGCGTGGCCGCTGGCACCGCGGCGCGCGGCTTCGGGGGTGTGCGAGATGAAGATGTGGATCATCTCGGTCGAGCCCAGGCCATCAATGATCTCGATGCCGCTGGCGCTTTTCCACAACTGGCGCGTAGCATCGGGCAGGGCTTCGCCGGCCGAAACGCATTTTTTGAGCGAGCGCAGTGAATACGCTGGCGGCTTCAGCCCGCTGGTTTTGCCTGGGGCCGCCGGTTTTGCGGCGACGCTCGTAACGGCATTGCCCGCGCTCACCAACCCGGCCATCTGCCGGAAAAAAGTCGGCGCGGTAAAACAGATCGTCGCCTTGAAATCATCAATGGTCTTGAGCAGCACCTCGGGCGAGAGCTTTTCATGCAACACGGTGGAGGCACCAACACGCATCGGAAACGCAAGCATGCCGCCCAAGCCAAAAGTGAACGCAAGCGGCGGGGTGCCGCAAAAAATGTCGTCGCGGGTGGACTTCAGGGTTGAGCGCGGAAAGCAATCGCACATGGCGATCACGTCGCGGTGAAAGTGCATCGTGCCTTTGGGCTGCCCGGTTGTGCCCGAGGTGAAGGCGATCAGCGCGACATCATCCGCGGCGGTATCGCAGGCGGTGAAGGTGGCGGGTTTGCGGCCGAGCATTTCTTCGAGGCCGCCCGAGTGTTCTTCATTGAAGTAGCCAACGCGTTGCAGCGTGGGCGCGTAGTGCTCGCCGTTGGGGTTGGTCACGCGCGCGAGCTCGTCCCACAGCGCGACATCGCAGAGCGCGTGCGACACCTCGGCCTTGTCAACGATCTGTTTGAGTTCTTTGGCACGCAGCAGCGGCATCGTCGCCACTGCCACCATGCCGGCCTTGATGACGGCGAGCCAGCAGGCGGCCATCATGGCGTTGTTGGGGCCGCGCAGCAGCACGCGGTTGCCCGGCACCAGGCCGAAGTCATCGACCAGCACGTGGGCGATTTGGTTGACGCGCGTTTGCAACTGCGCATAGGTGGCGCAAACCGCTTTGCCCTCGACCGGCATCCAGATCACCGGGCGCTTGCCGTGGCCTGCGGCCACCGTCTTGTCGAGCAATTCCAACGCAGCGTTCATGCGCGTCGGGTATTGCAGCTCGGGCAGATCAAAGACCAGATCAGGCCATTGCTCGCGGGGCGGCAGGTGGTCGCGCGCGAAGGTGTCGGCGTGCGCACTCGGGGCGAGTGAACCGGCCTGGCCTTGCGAGGCGGGGTGGCCTTTGGAGTGGCTACCGCTGGGGGCGCCACTGCGTTTGGCGGCGGCGTTGTTGTTGCTCATGATTTCCTCACTTCAATACTTCCTTGCCGATGATGATTTTTTGCACTTCGGTCGCGCCTTCGTAGATGCGCAGGGCGCGGATTTCACGATACAGCTTTTCGACCATGGTGCCTGATTGCACGCCTTGCCCGCCGAACATTTGCAGCGCGCGGTCGATGACCCATTGCGCGTTTTCGGTGGCGGTCATTTTCGCCATGGCGGCTTCGCGGGTCGTTCGCACCGGCGTTGGAGCGCCAGTGCCATGGACGCCAGCCCCATGGACGCCAGCCCCATTGGCACCCGCGGTATCGCGTTGCCATGCCGCGCGGTAGGTGAGCAACGCGGCCGAGTCGATCATCGTGGCCATGTCGCCGAGGGCGGCTTGCGTTAATTGCAGGTCGGCAAGTTTGCCGCCAAACATCGGGCGCGATTTCGCGCGTGCCACTGCTTCGTCAAACGCGCGGCGTGCGAAGCCCAACGCAGCAGCAGCGACCGAGGCGCGAAAGATGTCAAGATTTTGCATCGCCAGTTTGAAGCCCTGACCCTCGGCGCCGAGCAGATGTGAGGCGGGGACGCGGCAATTGTCGAAACGCAAGGTGGCGAGCGGATGCGGCGCGATCACATCGAGCCGCTCGGCGATGACGAGGCCTGGTGTGTTGGCGTCGACGACGAAAGCGGAGATGCCGCGCGCACCTTTCGACGCATTGTCAGTGCGTGCGAACACACAATAAAAATCGGCGATGCCGCCGTTCGAGATCCAGGTTTTGGAGCCGTTGAGAATGTAGCTGCCGGGTGCGCTGCCGGGTGCGCTTCGGCCCGCGCCTTCACCACCCTTGCCTGTCTCAAAGCGTGCGCTGGTGCTCATTGCCCCCACATCCGAGCCGGCCTCAGGCTCGGTGAGCGCAAACGCGGCAATCGCTTCACCACGCGCGACGCGCGGCAGGTAGGTGGCCTTGAGCGCATCAGACCCCGCAAGGCTGATCGCACCGCTGCCGAGGCCCTGCATCGCAAACGCGAAGTCGGCCAGGCCCTCGTGATACGCCAGCGTCTCGCGAATCAGGCACAGCGCCCGCGAATCAAGCTGGTCGAGTGCGCCGCCATGCGCCGCTGGCACCGCGTAACGGGTCCAGCCGCCGGCCCCCAAACGCCGCACGAGTTCACGGCAATGCGCATCGACTGCATCCCTGGAACCGTTGGTGGACAAGGCTTCCAAGCCGGTCTCGTCCCACAAGCGCGCATCGTTGGCAAGCGCGTGCGCCAACGCCCGGTGTTGGTCTTCAAAAAATGGCCACGCCAGATGATCCAGATTCATGCTGCTCCCCGTCCGGTAGAGACCGCGGATGACACTGCCGATTTCAGGCGGCCGAGCAAGGTCTGCAAAGTCTGCCGCTCGGCTTCGGTCAGCCCGTCCATCATGCCGGCCACCCACTCCTCATGCCGCGCGGCCATTTTGGCAAAACTGCGGCGGCCGGCAGACGTGAGCGAGAGTACGCTCGAGCGGCGGTCTTCTGTGTGCGCCGCGCGCATGACCAAGCCTTCATTTTCCAACTGCCCGGCAATGCCGGTGACGTTGCCGCCGGTCACCATCAGACGCTGCGACAGTTCGCCCATTTTGAGCCCTTCCGGGTGGCGATAGAGTTGTGCCATCAAGTCAAAGCGTGGCAGCGTGACATCAAACTCGGCGCGCAACTCGGCGCGGATGGTGCTCTCGATCAGGCTGGTGCAGGTCAGCAGGCGCAGCCACAGGCGCAGGGCCTCATGATCGCCGGCATGGACGCGCGTTTCCTGGTCGAGCGGCACATCGCGGGCGGGTGACCCGGCAGTGAGCCGCTTCGCAGAAATAGTGAGCGTCCCGGGAGAACTCCCGGCGATAAGTGAGGGCATCTGATTACTTTAGGTTTAAAGCAAATCACTGTCAACGGTTGTCTATAATGTTTGGGCACATCACCCCGTGGGAGGCCGCCGTGAACGAAGAACAATCACTCAAATACATGCACGACCTGCTCCGGCTGATGGTGAGCAAGAAGGCATCGGACCTGTTCATCGCTGACGATTTTCCGCCGGCGATGAAGATCGACGGCAAGCTCACACCGGTCGCCAACCAAAAGCTGGGCGGTGCCCACACACGTCTGTTTGCCGAAGCGATGATGAACGACAAGCAGCGCATCGAATTTGCCAAGGAGCACGAGTGTAATTTTGCGGTCAGCCCCGAGGGCGTCGGGCGTTTCCGCGTCAACGTGTTTGTGCAACAAGAGCATGTGACCATGGTGATCCGCACCATTGCCACCGAAATTCCGTCCACCGCGCAAATGGGGTTGCCGCCGGTGCTCAACGACATCGTCATGAGCCGGCGCGGCCTGGTGCTGATGGTGGGCGGCACCGGCTCGGGCAAGTCAACTTCGCTGGCGGCGATGATCCATCATCGCAACCACAACGCCACCGACCACATCATCACGATCGAAGACCCGATTGAATTCGTCCACAAAAACGCGCAGTCGCTGGTGAGCCATCGCGAAGTGGGGCGCGACACCCATAGCTGGTTCGCCGCCCTCAAAAACACGCTGCGCCAATCCCCCGATGTGATTTTCATCGGCGAAGTGCGCGAACGCGAGACCATGGAATACGCGCTCGCTTTCGCCGAAACCGGCCACCTGGCGATGGCGACGCTGCACGCCAACAACGCCAACCAGGCGATTGACCGCATCCTCAATTTTTTCCCGATCGACAAGCGCGACCAGGTGCTGATGGACCTGTCGCTCAATCTCAAGGCCATCATCTCGCAACGTCTGATCCGCCGTGCCGACGGGCGCGGACGCGTCGCCGCCATCGAAATCATGCAAAACACCCCGCTCATCGCCGACCATATCTTCAAAGGCGAAGTGCAGGAATTGAAAGAAGCGATGGTCAAAGGGCGCGAGCAGGGCAACCAGACCTTCGACATGGCGCTGTTTGACCTCGCCGAAAAAGGCGTGATCACACGCGACGAAGCGATGCGCAATGCCGACTCGGTCAATGATTTGCGCGTCAAATTCCGCCTCGAGTCCAAGGCTGCCGGTTCGGCAGCAGAGTTCAAGGGCGCGTCGGGTTTGTCGCTCGATAACGACGTGACGCGCAAGCTGGGGCTGGACAAGAAGCCGTAGCATAAACATGAAATCTCGAAAAGTGCGGCTCACCGTTTCTGATGTGGTACCCATCGTTCTAAACAAGATGGCAACGGACAAAGCGCTGCCGTTCGAGATGCGTGTACCCAACCGGTTCACTGTGCAAACGCTCGCAAAGAGTGAGCGAGGCGAAGCTGTCCACCAAGCCAAAGACGCCAACGATTTATTCGGCCAGCTTGGCATTTGATTTGCCAAAAACCCCCTGACAGGGGATAATAATTCGGTGGAAAAACATACTCCGCATTATTCACTGTCCGATATTCACGCGCAGATGGCAACGGTGCGGGAAATGAACCTCACCTTCACTGCCAAGGCCGGTATCCGTGCGGCGGGCATGGCTCAGACCGACGCGCTGGGCGTGGTGCGGGGATTAACCCGCAAAGATTTTTACAAAAGCATGACTACCCATGCCGATCACCGCATCTGGCAAGACGCGTATCACGGACGATGGAATGGCCTTGCGCTCTATATCAAGTTCCAGCGCGCAGGTGAGTATTTCGTAGTCTCGTTCAAGGAGTTGTGACATGGCAAGCAAATGGCATGGGCAGCCTTGCCCACTGTGCGGATTGGGCACTCTGCGCGATGGCATCAAAACCGCCGCGCAAGACTACAAGGGGCACAGCTTCAGCTCGAAAAATCACGGCGCATATTGCGATCACTGCGCCGATGGCATGGTGGAATACGATGCTGCCGAAGAAGCCGCCTGGCTGGCATTTCGCAACAAGGTGGATGCAGCCGAAGCCGCCGAACTCGCTCGTATTCGCAAAAAACTGAAGCTGACCCAGTTGGAAGCGGCACATCTGGCCGGTGGCGGAAAAAATGCGTTCTCGCGGTATGAGCGCGGGCACACCAAGCCACTGGCGGCGGTCATCAACTTGTTCCGGCTGCTGGACCGCCATCCGGAACTGTTAAAGGATCTGCGTGCTGGCTGATAAAAGCTGATGGCGCTGGCAGCGGCAATGTGGCGCACTGCGGAGCGGTACCGCGATCTTGGACGATCCGCACAGTACCGGCCAAGCCCTCAAGTGATCGAAGCGCAGCGAGTTCTGGAGGTACCGCGCTGGCGACTGGCGCATTCACTATCAGCAGCATCGAAGACGGCGCTTTGCGTATTCTCGTCGTAAGAATTGGAAACCGGCGCGAAGTGTATCGATGAGCAGGTGCCAAGGCTGAATGGCTCTCCGTCACCCTCCGTGGCGATAGCGCCGCGCAAGCCAATCGAGGCTCTCACGGCGCTGTTGTTGCCAAAACACCACACCCCCCCCTCTTTTTGCCCCTCCAAGCCCGAAAAAGTTTTCCTTCCCCCCGCCGATTTGTGACAATTGCGGCAAGCTTCTCATCAACCTTCTGGAGAAGTGGCTTTCGGGTAGTTTGGGTGTACGCGACGGAATTCCCGCACATCTAGATTTGCCAAAGTTCAATCACTGAGGAGATTTAAATGCAAAAGAAACTACTCGCAGTTGCCGTGTTGTCAGCCTTCTCGGGCCTGGCTTCCGCGCAATCGGCGAACGTAACAATGTACGGCACCCTTCTGGGCGACGTGCAAATGATGGGCGCAACTGGTGGTGACGGCACCAGCACCACCAATGCGACTGGTATCCCCACGGGCGCAAACAGTTCGGTCCGTACCCCGGCAGTTGGCCCCGGCGCAGGTGCCGCCCCCGCTGGCGCACTCGGTTTCGCCTACCTGAACTCCCAGGCAGGTGCTTCTACTCTTGGCAGCGTCAACAGCCCTGCTTCACAAACTTCGCGTATGCGCTTTAACCCCGCTGGCTCCAACTTCGGCATCCGCGGTACGGAAGATCTGGGCAACGGCCTTTCGGCCTGGTTCCAGATTGAAATGTCGACCACCCTCGGTGGCCCGGCCACGTTTGCTGGTGGCAGCCACGGCAATGCGCCGTCGTTCCGCAACACCGCTGTCGGCCTGCGCTCCAACACTTGGGGTACTGCCCTCGTCGGCGGATGGGATCTGCCCTTTAACGTCGCCTATGGTCGCAACAGCACTAGCGCTCGCGCCGCAGTTCCTGGCACCACCACCACCGGCAGCCTGATGGGTAACACCTTCCTGGCCCAAGGCACCGTGTCGTCGCAAGACGAAAACGTGGTCTGTAGCGCGGCCGCAGGCATTGCGTCGGCAGGCGCATGCTTTCAGTTCGGCACCTCGTTTGACCGTCGCCAGAAAAACACGATTCAGTGGTGGTCGCCGAACTGGAATGGTTTTGAAGCACGCGTGGCCTACTCCGCCGCGGGCAATTTCGCGAGCGCTGACAATCGCAGCAATATCGGCAAAATTCTGCCGAACATTTGGGATCTGTCGCTCGGTTATGCCAACGGCGGTCTGGACCTCATCTATGCTTACGAGCGTCAAAAAGACATCCTCGCCCAAGCCGCAGTGGTGCTTGGTGGCGCGGCTGGCGGCAACGCGTTTGCATCTGGCGTGGGCAATGGCGCATGGCGCATTGCAGTTGCACCTGCCGCGGCTGTTCTGGCTGCTGGCGCAAGCACGATCACCGGCTCCAATGCAACTGGCCATCGCCTCGGTGCCAAGTACGCATTCAGCAATGGCTTCGCCATCAGCGGTTTGTGGGAAAGCCTGACCTGGAACATGACGCACACCTCTAACGGTGTCGCGGCTGTTGGCGATCTGACCCAGATCAAGAAAACCGCATGGAAACTGGGTGGCGGCTACACCTTCGGCAGCCATTTCGTGGGCCTTGACTACTACCGCGCCAACGACCTGAAAGGCAATATCGGTACCAACGCACTGGCCACTTCGGCCTTTGACGGCTCGGCCACCGGTGCTCGTCAGTGGATCGCTACCTACAACTACATGTTGTCGAAGCGTACCTCGCTGGGTGGTTACTACAACCGCGTTAACAACGATGCCAACTCATCGTATGGCGGTCAAGGTTTCGGCGCAACGTCGGCTGCTGCCGGTCAAACCGCGACGACCTACGGCTTCAATGTTCGTCATTCGTTCTAATTTGGCTTAGGTCAAACTGGCACGTTCAAACGGGGGCTTCGGCCCCCGTTTTTATTTTGTCTTCACGCTTTGTCTTTGGCTATGGAACTGTCACCGCAACTGCGCCAACTGCGCGACTTTTATTACAAGACGGCGCTCAAGCTGGCGCCGGATCAATGCATGGCGCATGCGCCGGGCTTGATTGGCCCCCCCAGTTTTTTTACGCTTGACCACGTCAAGCGCCATCTCAATAACCCGTTGCTGATGCCGGGCTGGTTTCATTTGTTTTGGCAGGGCAAGCAGGTTGATTGCAGCCCCGCCATCGCGCACAAGGTGATCCAGACTGCCGAAGTGCAGTTTCTCAACAAGGCGATCATCGAGGAGTATTTGTCGCACGGGGCGTCGATGGTGCTCGAAGGCCTGGACATTCTCGAGCCCGCCATCAACGCCATGTGCGCTGCCATTGATGCGCCGCACGAATGTGTGTTTTCTAACGCCGTCGCATTTTTCTCTCAAAAAGGGGGCGAGGCGTATCGCGGCCATTTTGATACCGACGATGTGCTGGTGATTCATCTGGCCGGTGAAAAAAAATGGCGCATCCACGAGCGCCAGGCGCCGCGCCGGGTTGATACCAGCGAGATGACGCCGGCGCAGATGGGGCCGTTGCATGCCGAGCTCACGATGCGCCCCGGAGATGCGTTGTATTTGCGCAGCGGCACGCCGCACCAGGTGCAGACTGCGAGCGACTATTCCTTGCACATCTCTTTCGACATTTGCGACCGCAATGTCAATGCCGAAACGGCGCTGCACCTGCTGATGCAGGAGTACGACCGCGATGCCACGCGGGCCTACACGCCAACGGCGGACGTGATGGGCAAACTGACAACCCTTGCGCAGGGCGCGCCGTTCCACGCGCGCGTGCGCGAGTTGCAGGCCGCCCAGCAAGCCAATTACAAGCGTGCCCGCAGTGCGATTGGCGCCAACAGCGTCAGCGCGCTGGACCGGCTGATCGCGCTTGAGGGCAAGCAGCGCGAGGGCTGAGCGCACGTGTTACCGGTTAAGGTTAAGGTTAAGGTTAAGCTTAAGTTCGAGAGGCTCATTGCGAGGTTTGACCATCATGAAAGTTATGGGAATTGTGTCCAACCATGCTACCGTGTTTTGTTTTTGACTTTTTAGAGTCGATGACATAACATTGTTAAATGCCCGCTGCCAAAATTCTCGCATTTTCGCTCCCGCGCCCAGAGCCCAAAAGGCGCGCGGCTATCCGGCGCTTGTCTTCACCGGTAAAGACTCGTCCAACAGTCGCTATCGAGTCGGATTTTCCTGGCGAAACTGCCTTGGCCATGATGCGCAAGCTGCGTGTGCCACCATTGGAAAAAGTCACCAAGCCGTTTTTTGACTAGCTTTTTCGTCGAGCCTTCGCGCTGGGATATCGTCTACGGGCGATTCCCGTATCGTGAAGCGCCTGCCTCGCCTGGGCAAGACTTCCATCCATGTTTGGTGCTTGGCGCGCTTCCACCATCCCGATAAACTTGATGTCCCCATTGTTGAAACCGGCAAAATCGCCAGTTTGGCGGCGCGGATTTGCGAACACATCCGCCCAAAAGCGCCCAGAGTTCCCGAAAGGGGGCGAGTCGCAGGAAGATGGCTACCGCGCGATGGCGGTCGACGCCGAGCGCGAGCGCGACGCGTCAGAATGGATCAGCGGGTTGGCCGGAGACATGGCGCGTGAAACGCGGTGAGGTCTGCTGGGTTGAGTTTGACTCTGCGGTCGGCAGCGAAATCAAAAAGACCCGCCCGGCCGTGATTCTGAGCAACGGTCTCGCCAACCGGCAGTTGTCACGGGTGATCGTGATGCCGCTCACGTCGAATACCGGACGCTTGTATCCGGGCGAAGCGCGGGTTCAGATTGACGGACGCAGCAGCAAGGCGATGGCGGATCAGTTGATGGCTGCGGACAAATCACGTCTCAAAAGCCGCTTGGGTGCCATCTCAAAGGCCGAATTGGCCGAAGTAGAAGACGCCGTCGCCATGCATCTGGGTATGAAGCGTTAGCAGGTACTGGGCGCGACTGTCACCGCTGGCGGTGAGCGCTAAATCACCGTTCACTGCACTTGGTAGACCCGGTGTATTATCATCGAAAAATCATCTTGGAGTCCGCCATGTCCGCAGTCCTGCCCGCACTCAACCAGCAACGCCAAAGGCCATTGCAACAAAAACCGGCGAAGATTCACGTGCCTGAAGTTAATGGCGTGAAGCCCGGCAAAACCCGGTACGGGCGCGCTTGGGCAGAGGCCGTTGCCACTGAAGCGCGAAAACTGAAAGGTATTTTGCCTGGTGCTTAAGCTGCTCGATGCCAACGTGCTGATGCACTTGGCAAATCTGGCAACCGGACATCAACTGATCGTTGAACGTCTTGCACAGCAGGTTCCGGGATCGATCATGTTGTCGGCGATTACGGTGGCCGAATTGCATTACAAAATTGGGCTGCGTGCGGGCAAAAAACCACCCCGTCGTGAGAACGTTGACCGGCTTGAGCGATGGGCGCATATTTTTGGTGTGCTGCCATTTGATGATGTGGCCGAGTCGATTAACGGGCGAGAACCGCATCGATGCATTGAGGTTGGAAGTTTGAAAGCATAACGATCAAAAGGCCGACCTTATGCGAGACCTTCTCACTGGTAAAGTGCAAGTTTATATGGCGTCGAAAGCCCCGGAGGTTGTAGCGTGACGACGGTAGCCATTCCGGAATGGAACACAATGGGCCTTTTGCCGCCGATTGATTCGGAGCAGCCGACCAGCGCGCAGCGTTCACCCTATCCCGTTGCCCTTCTCGATGTAGTTATGCGTTTTTCGACCTCGCCAGAACGGTGGAAGGTCTTGGCTGGATTCCTTGAATACCGGGCCGCATTGCACAATATGGGTATCAGCGACGGTTTTCAGTGGTTGGACGGCAGCTTTTTGGAAGATGTGGAAACCTTGGAACGCCGGGCGCCGGGTGATATTGATGTGGTCACCTTTTTGCGTACGCCCGATAATTTCGAGCCATCTGATGCGCAGATGGCTGCGCTGGATCACGATTCAGCCAAGGCGCAGTTTCGTGTGGACAGCTTTTTCGTCGAGATCGACAAATTGATGCCAGAATCTGTGGTCGCTCATAGCGCTTACTGGTACAGCATGTGGTCGCACCGCCGTAATCAGGCGTGGAAGGGTTATTTGCAAGTGGATTTGGCGCCGGCTGGTGATGCGCAAGCCCGGCAATGGTTGACAGCGAATGAGGCAACGGAGGTGCAGGCATGAATACGGATGACCGCCAGCATTTGATTGCCGAGCAGAAGTTTCTTCGCGGACAACTGGAAGAAATGCCGGCATCGGCAAAATTGACCCGCATGAGCACGCAAGCGCGCCTGCGCTCTGTTGATACCCAACTGACGGCGACGCCGATTGACGAGCGAGCCCCGGCGCGAGCCCGGCTTACCTTCAATGGCGCGCCAGTGATTGGCAGCCATGGGATTTTTGCCGACTTTGGCATGCGTGCGGTGAGCAGTTTTACCGATGCTGTGGCCACGGTGGCAGCGTCTTTGGCGGCACCGCTTGCTGCGATGGGGCCGATCCCCAACCGTGATCAAAATCAGTTGCTTATTACGAATACTGCCGTGGGGTCTTTCGGTTTCGAGCTGGAAGAACATCGGGGCCAGCAATTGGCGATTGCAGACGAAAGCCCGGTCGCGATCGCGCTGCAGCGCACGCAGGCACTGCTTCAGGGCACACTCGGAAACGACGAAGATCTGGCCGACGTTGCATCGGAAACCGATCCGCGTGCCCTTGAAAAAATTCGTGGATTTTTGAGGGTGCTGGCCGATAATGACGCGGTTTGCGCCGTGCAGTACGCGGGGCGCGGTGTTCGCTTCACAGATGTGGGGCAGGTTCGTAATAGCCTGGAACGTCTTGGCGCGGATAACCTGCGAGAGGCTGACGGGCGCTTGCACGGTGAGTTTGTCGGCGCTCTGCCTAAAGGTCGCGCTTTCGAATTCAAGCTGGTAGGTGATGACCAAATTATTCGAGGCAAGGTGTCTCCGTTGATTCCGGATGTCGATGCAATCAATCTGCATCTCCATCAGGTCGTGCATATCGATGTGACAACCACCCAGGTAGGCAACGGCCGGCCACGCTATCTGCTTAAGCAGTTGCCGCAGTGGGCTGAGAGCCTGTGAAAAATTAAAAAAAATCTCAATCATCGTTCCACGGCGCGCGCGGCGGTGCGTTAGACGGGATATTGATGCGGCAGACGGAGATTCAGATGGCAAGCTGAACCGGCGGAGATTGGCCGTAATAAACACCAGAGCAGGCAATAATTACTCATTAAGTTACAATAATTGAAACTTAATGAGTAATGTTAGATGCAGCCGATCCGTCATTTGATATTGAGCCTGGCAAGGCTTGCCAAGCCCGAACATTGTCTATTCACGCCTTTTGACTTGCGTGCGCTGCTGCCTGACTTGTCGGCAGCGGCGTTCAAAACGCTGCTGAGCCGGGCGGTGCAGGAGGGCGGCTTGACGCGGGTCTGCCGTGGTCTTTATCTCTACGAGCCGGTCGCGCGGGCTGATGGACTGCTGCTGTTTCACGCGGCGGCACGCTTGCGTGCCGATGGGTTCAATTACATTAGCCTGGAAACGGTCTTGAGCGACGCCGGGGTGATCTCGCAGATGCCGGTCAATTGGATCAGCGTAATGTCGTCCGGGCGCAGCAATGTCATTTCCTGTGGCCGCTGGGGGACGATCGAGTTCGTCCGCACACGGCAGCGGCCAGACGAATTGACCGGGCGATTGCACTACGATAGCCGTTGCAAATTGTGGCGTGCCAGTGTGCCGCAGGCGCTGCGCGACATGCGTGCCACCCATCGCAGTCTGGCGTTGGTTGATTGGAGTGCGGCGCATGAGTTTGTTTGATTTGTTGGTTGATGAGGCGCTCAAAAACCGCCAAGACCTTGCGCCACTGCGCATGGTGGTGGAAAAGGAGTTGCTGCACCATGATATTTTGCGGGTGCTCAGCGATGCCGGTCTGCTGGCCCGGCTCACATTTATCGGAGGCACTTGTCTGCGCGCGTGCTATGGCTCGATGCGCCTCAGTGAAGACCTCGACTTTACGGGAGGGTCAGAGTTCAGCCGCGACCGCTTGGCCCGGATGGGGCAAGAGTTGATCAATAGCCTGCAGACCAAGTACGGGCTTGCGGTGGAGGTAAGCGAGCCCACCCGCGAGACGGGAAACGTCGATACATGGAAGCTCGAGGTGCAAACCCGGCCGGGGCGCAAAGACGCGCCCGCCCAGCGGATCAATATTGATGTCTGCGCTATTTCGAGTTACCAGGCGCGGCCCGTGTTGCTTCTCAATCCCTATGGGGTGGAAATGGGAACCGGCGGATTGATCCTGCAGGCCGAGAGCCGTGAGGAGATTTTTGCTGACAAGCTGGTGGCGTTTGCGCTGCGGGCCAATCGTGTCAAGTTCCGCGATGTGTGGGATCTGGTGTGGCTGCATCAACAAGGGGTGAAACTGCCAATCGACCTCGTACCGGTGAAACTCCAGGACCATCATTGCCCTCAAGCGCAATTCCTGCGCCTGCTCGATGCGCGGCGATTGGCGTTGCACACCGATGCAGGCATGGCAAGCGGTTTTCGACAGGAAATGCGCCGATTCTTGCCCGCTGACATGGTGAGCAGATCGGTGGATCAGCCCCCGTTCTGGGATGCGCTCACGGCGCTGATTGACGATTTATGTACGCAGACCCGGCGGTTTCTGTCCGGGGCAACGCCTGATTCAGGGTTCGCAATGTGAGGCGCGGCGCGCCATACTGGCCACGCGCAAC
>JANPAR010000214.1:0-13948 GCA_031430015.1 Burkholderiales bacterium | reverse complement strand
AGAGGTGCCATGGGTCCACGGCAGCGCTTGGGCAAGGAATGCCTCGTCCACCCCATTGGCCTGCAATATCTCCATGCTGCGCCGTGACACGCAGGCCGCGCGGCTGCCTTCGGACACGGTCTCGTCAGACTCGATCACCACGCACTTCACGCCAAAGCGCGCCAGCTCCAGTGCCGCAATCAGCCCCGACGGCCCGCCACCGGCAATCACTACAGGGTGTGTGACGCCGTGCCCCGCCATCTCGGGCGGACGCACGAACGGAAAGATCGGGTACTCAAAGTAAAGCGAATCAGTGCGGGTGTGCGGATCGTGCATGATTCAGTGATCGATTGCGGATTGATTCATACAACGCGTTGGCCTCGGTGAGATCGGCATGATTTTGGAAAACGCCGCAGCCGGAATGGTGACACCCGCGTTGCGCCAGGAAATAGGCCTAATCGCCCTTGATGCCCGCAGTCTTGATGAAGGCCCCGAAGCGCAGACTATCAGCGCGGCCACGTTCCCCAAATTCTGCCGGCGTCAGCGACGCTGCCTCACCGCCCAGGCCAGCGATACGATCTTTCACCGCAGGCGTTTGCAAAATGCGGTTGATCTCGCGGTTGAGACGCACCACCACGTCTTGCGGCACGCCGCTTTGCGTATAGAAGCCGAACCAGCTATCTGCGTCGAAACCCTTCACGCCAGCTTCTTCCAAGGTTGGCACCTCGGGGAACAGCGCCGAGCGCTTCGGACTGCCGATGGCGAGCAGGCGCAGCTTGCCCGAGCGCACATGCTGCAAACCGATGCCGGGATCAAACATGAAGTCAAGCTGGCCGCCGAGCAAATCAGTCAGCGCGGGCGCCGCGCCGCGATAGGGAATGTGCACCATGAAGGTCTTGGTCTCGCGCTTCATCATCTCGGCGGCAAGATGGGGCGAGCTGCCATTGCCGGGTGAGCCAAACGACAGCTTGCCGGGATTGGCCTTCGCGTAGGCGATGAACTCGGCAAAGGTTTTCACCGGCAACTCGGGTCGCACCACGAGGAACACCAGCACCCGCGCGGCTGCTGCAACGGGCTGCAAATCCTTGACCGGATCAAACGGCATCTTGGCGTAGATATGCGGATTGATCGACACCGTGCCGCCGGAACCCATCAGCAGGGAGTAACCGTCGGCAGGTGACTTCGCCACCGCGTCCGCGCCGATGTTGCCGCCTGCGCCGGGGCGATTCTCGATGACCACTTGCTGACCGAGCGCATCGCCCAGGCCGGGTGCGACCGCGCGTGCGATCACATCGGCTGCGCCGCCGGGCGGGAAGTTGACGATGATGCGGACTGGTTTTGCGGGCCAGGGTTGCGCCGTGGCTAGCAGCGGCGCCGTCAACGCGACGCAGGCGAAGGCGGCCAGTGAAACGTGTTTCAACAAGTGCATGTGCGGCTCCTGATGGTTGTTTGACTCACGAGCGCTTCTCGGTACTGCGCGGATAAAACTTCACAGTTTGTGTCTTGATTGGGCGTGGCGCGATGCCAGCTGATTCGAGTGAACCATCAAGCTTGCGGCCTTCGGGATCGGCGAGTGCAGCTTCGCGTGCGGCGCGGATGTAGGCGGTGCGGGTCTCATTGGAGTAATGCACCTTGCCTGCGCCGCCTTCGACCAGGCTGTCGAGGATGCGCAGAAAATTTTCCTTGCCGCGCTGGTGCGTATCCGAGTAGCCTTTGATGAGGCGCGCGGTCAGGGCGATTTCGAGAGCCAGATCGTTGGTGGGTGCCTTGACGATGGCGGCGAGCCAGCGCTCGATCTGCGCTTGTTCGAGTGCATAGCGTGACGACGCGCGGCGAAAGCGCGCCATGAACGCAAGCGCGCGCAGCTTGGCGTAGCCGGTGAACGAGGTGCTCTCGACGTGAATGCCATTTTCGAAAATCGCGACTTTGCCGCGTTTCTTCGCATAAGCACGCACGCGATCGGCGAGCGACGGCGGCAATTGGTCGGCGACTTCGCCGTAGCCGGGCTTGAAAAACTCGACCACCTTGATCGGCTGCTCCGGCTTGGCCGCCGCGTCGCTGCGAATGCCATCGAAACGCTCGAGGCGTGACTTGAGGTCGGCCACGCGCGCCACGTCTTCGTAGCACATCCATAGCGCGAGATAGCGTGCGGCCTCACGCGTGAGATCGAAGGGCGCTGTGTCGCGCGCCTGCACTGGGGCGAGGCGTTGGCGATAGAGGGCGGCGTAGGCAGCGTCGAGATAATCTGCACAACGCACTTCGCCAAGAGCCTTGGCCTGTGCGGCTGTCATTGGCATAGGTGTCTGTGAGGCGCTTGCACCAAGGGTTCCGGCGCTACGCGTCGATGGCTTTTCATTGCTTTGAGCTGCCAGCATGGCTTGAGGAGTTTGCTCACTCGCAGGCAGTGGTGTTCCCGCCAGCGCGCCGGCGTTCGCATTCGCGTTCGCGTTCGCGTCAGACTGAGCCTGCGCGTAGCCGGCTGCAAAGCCACGCAGGCTTGCCTCGGCGCCTTTTCCGCCGCTCTTGATCGCCGCTTCGGCGAGGGCTCGTGGCACGGCCAGCGCACCCTGCATGGCCCCGGTCAGCGCACCGAACATGACCGCCGAAATCACCGTGCCGGCCTGTTGCGTCGCCGCTTCCATGTTGAACAGGATGGCGCGCTTGGCCACCTTGTGCGCCGTCTCGATGGCCAGCGTGGAATCAAAGCGGCCATCGCCCATCGCCATTTTTTCGGCGGTGGTATAGACGCGGTGTGTGGAAGCGACAAAGGTCGTGCGCCCGGTGACCAGGCCCGACTGCATCTGGCGCGCCGCTTCCATCAGTTCGGAGCCGACGAAGAAATCCACCTGCCCCGCAGTTGGCGACAGGCACAACACCGGTTTGCGCCCAGCAAGTGCGCCGGTCTTGAGCGGAAAGATTTCAACGTAATACGTAGTAGCACCCGTGCGCTGCGCCACGCCAGGAATCGAGGTGGCCTGCACAGGGTAGCCGGCAGCGTGGGCGGTGTGCACCACCCAGTCTTTCAACACGCCCCCGCCTTCGCCGCCGAGGGCAGCGATCAGGATGCAGACCGGGCGGGCGGCTTCGTTCAAGGGTTGCGGCGCGTTCATGCCTGCCCTTTCAAGGCCGGGGCGCGCGGCGCCAGCAGCCGTATGAAGAATTGCCGTGTGGCCGTGATGAGGCGATCCCAGGCATTGGCGTTATTGACAATCTCGGTGCGATAAAAGCTCGGGCAGAGCGTAGCCGCATGCGACACCTCGCCACACAGGCCACAGCCGACACAGTTGTTGTTCACGTGCGCGACCGGGTCCACTTTGAGCGGATCGGCCGAGTCCTTGATCGTGAGCGAAGGGCAGCCCGAGAGGCGGATGCACGAATGGTCACCGGTGCAGACACTGTCATCGACGCCATAGCGCACCCGCACTACGCGCTCACCACGCTTGAGCTTCTCCGCGTTAAGCGGGCGGATGCGGCGCTGGCGCTCCAGCTGGCATTCGCCCTCGGCGATGATCACCTTGAGCCCCTTCTCGGTGCTGGTGAGTGCCTCCTTGAGGGTCTTCATCATGTCGCCGACGCGGTAGTTGTGCACCGTGCGCATCCACTTCACACCCGCACCTTCGAGTGTGGACTCAATGGTCATTTGTGTGTTCGTGGCGCTGTTGGCACCGGCCATGCGTTTGAGCATGTCCTCGGGCGAGGACACCACGTCCTGGGTGCCGGTGGCCGAGGTGTATCCGTTCTTCATGATCATCAGCACGCCATCGCCGCCGTTGAGCAGGTTGGACGACACGCCCGACAAGAGGCCGTTGTGCCAGAAGCCGCCGTCGCCCATGATCGCAACCGGGCGGCGCTGCTGGAATGGCGTGACGCCGGCAATCGAGGCGAGGCTCATGCCGTAACCCAAGATCGAATTGCCCTGCGAGAACGGCTCAAACGTGCCGAAGGCATGACAGCCGATGTCGGCGCCGACATGCAGGCGGCCCATTTCGTTTTGCACCAGCTTCATCGCCGAGAACACCGGGCGCTCGGGGCAGCCGACACAAAATGTCGGCGGGCGCGGCAGAATGCTGTTGGCGCTGGCGGCGCCGTGCGGCGCGACGGTTGACCAGGTGCTGGTGCCATGTGGCGTGCCCAGATGCATCTGCGCGCTGCTGCGCGCCTGCCGCGCGAGATCAAGACCCTCGCGAGAGGTTTCCGGCAGGAAGGCAACGAGGCCCTTGAGAATTGATTCGGTGGTGTACTCGCCCGCGCTTTGCAGCATGTCCTTGCCGTGCAGACGCGTTTGACCCAAGGCCTCCTGGCCGGGCCAGCCGGTGGAGCGATGCAGCAGCGTCGCGATTTCCTGTTCGATGTACTCGGGCTGTCCCTCTTCGACCACCAGCACGCGCGCCTTGCCGGCGCAAAACTGGCTGATCTGCGCGGGCACCAGGGGGTACACCACGTTCAGACACAGAATCGGAATCTGCGTCTCGCCAAACGCATCGGCCAGGCCTGCCAGTTGCAAGGCACGAATCAGATTGTTGTAGAGGCCACCCTGCACGATGATGCCAACTTCGTCGCGCGCATTCGCGCCCGTGGCGGCAAACAATTCGTTGATGTGTTGATCCAGAATGAACTGGCGCGCAGCCGGCATGCGCACTTCGAACTTGAGTTTTTCCTGTCCGAAAGTCACCGGCGGATGGGCGAGGCGATCGTATTGAAAGCCAGCTGGGTCAGCGAGCGGTGCGCGCGCCGATACCACGGGCTCGCGATTGGCCTTGGCCACAAACTCACCCTGCACATGGCAGGCGCGAATGCGCAACTCCATGATCACCGGCGTGTTCGAGGCTTCCGACAACTCGAACGCCTGCTCCACCGTGCGCACGATGCTTTCCAGATTGGGGCGCGGATCGACCAGCCACACCGATGATTTCATCGCGAAGGCGTGGGTGCGCTCCTGGATCACCGAGGCGCCTTCGCCGTAGTCCTCACCGACCACAATCAACGCGCCACCGGTGACGCCGGGAGACGCCAGGTTCGAAAGCGCATCGGCCGCCACGTTGGTGCCGACGATCGATTTCCAGGTCACCGCGCCGCGCGCCGGATAGTTGATCGAGGCAGCCAGCATCGCGCAGGCCGCGGCCTCGTTGGTGCACGCTTCCACGTGTACGCCCAGCGTATCGAGATAGGGCCGCGCCTGCACCATCACATCGAGCAGGTGTGACACCGGTGCGCCCTGATAGCCGCCTACGTAGGACACCCCGGACTGCAGCAGCGCCTTGGTGACCGCGAGGATGCCCTCGCCGCGAAAGGTCTCACCCTCGCCCAGCTTGAGCAACTCGATTTCAGTGGCGAAGGAAACTTCCATGCATGTTCTCCGTGACTTGGGCGGCTACAACTTTGCCTGCAAAAAGCGCAGCAAGCGCGACGCGAGAAATCCGGTGTGACTTCCGGGTTCGTCAATCGGATCGGCGCACCAAAAGTGCGGCGCACCGGGCAGAATCACCGGCCGCGCATAAAAGCGCGCCTGCTTGAGGGCTTCGAGAAACGCTTCGCTCTGCGTCGCGCAATCGACAATGTCGTCATGCGTACCCCACACGACAAGAAAAGCAGTGCTGTTGTCGCGGCCTGATACGTACGACAGTGGTGATGCCTCGTAATACGCAAACTTGTCGTCGATCGCATTGACGCCCACATGCTTGCGGGTGATCGAGTCGCGCGTGCGCGCGGTGAGGTCATGACGCCACTGCTGATAGAGATCGAACACGCCGTACACCGGCACCACCGCCTTGACCCGCGTCGAAAGCGTACCAAACGCGTCGCTCGCGTTGCCGTCCTTGAACAGTGGATGCTCGCCCGCCAGTGCCACCAGTGCGGCGAGATGCCCGCCGGCTGAATCACCCATCAGCGCGATGCGTTCGGCATCGATGCGAAATTCGGCAGCGCGGCCCTTGATCCACTGCACCGCTGCACGAATATCCTGCAGCGCTTCCGGAAACGATTTGCGCTCCGGGGTGCACAGGCGATAGTCCGGTGCGAACACCGCATAGCCGCGCGCCGCCAGCCACGGCCCCCAGTATTGATAGTTGTCGCTGTTGCGCATCTGCCAGCCGCCGCCGTGAACGCCGATTACCGCCGGGTGCGGACCGGAGCCGATCGGCAAATAGAGTGCGCCTTTGAGCGATTCACCACCATGCACGGCGTATTCCACGCCGTGCCGCACTTCAAATTCCTGCAACATAATGAGATATCTCCCTGGCCGTGCCAGTGCGCATTATCGCCGTACCGCGCGTACACTACTCACTCACATTTTCGGGGAGAACACCATGCTCGCACCCGCCCATGTCCCGGCGTTCCGTTCACTCCCGCGCCGGCGTCTGCTGGTCTACGCCGGCGCCGCCGCTACTGCCCTGATGGCACCAGCCAGCGCGCTGCGCGCGCAAACCACCCTCACGCCGACACCGGCTTCGACTGAAGGCCCGTTCTATCCTGAAAACTGGACGCCCGAGCCGATGACGCAACTGGCGCGCGGCACGCTGATGGGCAACGCGGTGCCGCTTGCTCTGGAAGGCCGCGTTCTCGACCGCTTTGGCAAACCGCTTCAAGGCGCGCGGGTCGAAATCTGGCTCGCCGACGGCCTGGGCAAATACACCCATACACGCGACAGCGAAGCGCAAGAGCGCGATCCAAATTTCGCCGGCTTCGGCTGGATGAAAACTGCCGCCGATGGCCGCTACGGATTCAGCGCCATCCGCCCGGTGCCTTATACAGGGCGCACGCCGCACATCCATTTCGCCGTCATCGCGCCGCGCGCCAAAAAACTCGTCACGCAAATGTTTGTCGAGGGTGTGGCGCAGAACGAGCGCGACTATCTGTACACCCACATCCCGCGTGCGCAACGTTCATTGGTGACCGCGAAGCTGGAGAACGCCGGCGCGGGACAGGCAGGCCAGCGCGCGAGCTTCGATCTGATATTGGCGTAACGCGCTGCGGCACGCCTGGACAGACTCCCGATTGGGTCGTTACGTCAGGGTTGCTCCTCCATCCTCATCCATGCGTGCATAAAAATAGGCAACACGCGTGCGCGGAGTCAAATACGACCGCACCTCGGGTTGCAAGTCACTCTCACGCAATGCCCGGCTGACCGACAGCTCAGGTTCGATCGTAAGATCAATGATTGGCGCATCTTCACGGCGTGTGTCCTCCTGCCACAAGGTGATCAGCGGTCGGGTCGGGTGATCGCGGTTGATGCCGCTCACCAGGCCAAGCGCGCCGTTTGACAGCTCGACCAGCGTGCCCGGCGGGTGGATGCCAAGTGCCCGAATGAACCCCGTCAACAGGGCCCGGTCAAAGTGGGCATGCTCGCTCTTGTACATGCGCGACAGCGCCTCCGAGGGTGAGAGCGCGCCAAAAATGCTTTGCGGGTTGCACAGCTCGTCGTAGCGGTTGGCAATTGCGGCGTGGCGCGCGGCTGGGGGAATCTGCTCACCGGACAGTTTCGCGGGATAGCCGCTGCCGTCGACGTGCTCGTGGTGCATCGCGACCACCGCCCGCGCCGCCTCCGGAAACTCCGGCACATCCAGCATCATTTGCAAACCCAGTTCCGGATGCTGGTGCTTGAGCCATCGGTCTGCCCGGGTCCAGTCCGCCTCCGGCTTGATGCGAATGGAATCAGCAAGCTGCAGCATTCCGGCATCGTGGAAAAGGGCACCCAGGGCCAGCTCGCGCAGTTGCGTGGCGCCCCAGTGCGATGTACGTCCGCTCAACAGTGAAAGCAGCATGACGTTAATGGCATGCGTGTGCAAGCGTAGGCCGGACACGCGATCCGACAGCAGGACAATGCTGACATTGGCTTGTGATGCGAACGTATCGGCCGCCTCCGTCACCATTTTCATGGAACGCCGGACCCCTCCGGCCGGCGTAATGCGCGCCAGCGCAAAGGCCTCCCGCAATTCGGAAGACGCATGCATATGCGCACCCTCGGCTTTGCGCAGCCACTCACGTGTCCGGTTGCCCATATCATTGCGCTTCTCGCGCTCCTCGCGCAACTTGGGCAACTCGGGCAACTCGGGCAGGGCTTCGTCTTTTGCCACCGTGGTTGCATCGGACGCAGTGGCCGCCGTTGGGGAGACCTCGAGCGGGTTGCTCCGCGAGCCTGCCGGGCTCCACAGCACATGCGTCAGATCGAGTCCTGCGATGACGCTGATCTGTGAGGCTTTTTCGAGCGTAAATTCATTGAGCAAAAATGGATGATCCCACCAGTGTTCAGCCAGTGAAATATGCATACCCACCTGCAATTGCGCAACGGGAATGCGTTCGAAATCCTTTTTCTTTCCCAACAAAACCATCCTAATCCCCCCACGGCATCGCCCGCAGCCTTGCCATCGAACCGGTCCAAGGCGTCAGACTACCGGCTCCGGCAAAGCACCATGCGACGAATAGGGACGGAAGACCGGGGCTGATTGAATGCACAATGGAATGCACAATGCGCGCATGCTGTAAGGGTTTTGGGGCCGGTGTGCGCAGTGCGTGCAACGGGACCCAAGCAACACCCGCCGTGCCAGACCCGGTGCACAGCCCCAACCCGTTTCGGAGGCGGACATGACGCAGCGCATGCAAAACAAGGTCGTACTGGTGATCGGCGCCGGATCCTGCGGGCCCGGTATTGGCAACGGCCGCGCCAGCGCCATCCTCTACGCGCGCGAGGGAGCATCGATGGTGGTGTGTGTGGACATCGATGAGCCTGCCGCAGCGGACACCGTGAAAATGATTGCTGCTGAAGGCAGGCACGCCTGCGTCATGCAGGGAGACGCCACGGATGTCCCGCGCATCGCGGCGATCGTGACAGACATTGCCGCCAGATTCGGACGCATCGACGTGCTGCATAACAACGTCGGCATCACCGCAATGGGCGGACCGGTCGAGGAGTCGTTGGAGAGTTGGCATCACGTAATGGACACCAACGTTTCCGCCATGTTCATCGCCGCCAAATACGTGATCCCGCACATGGTCAAGGCGGGGCGCGGTGCCATCGTCAACATCAGCTCGCTGGCCGGTATTCGCGTCACGCCCTATCCCTACACTTCTTACTACGCGTCCAAGGCGGCAGTGGTGCATCTCACTACCCATCTCGGCCTGCAATACGCGAAGCAGGGCATCCGCGCCAACAGCATTGCCCCAGGCTTGATGAACACGCCGATGGTGCATCAGCAGATCGCCGCGCAGTACCCGTCAATCGATGCCATGGTGCGCGCGCGCGATGCCATGAGCCCCACCGGCAAAATGGGCGACGCTTGGGACATTGCGCACGCGGCGGTATTTCTCGCGTCCGACGACGCCAAGTTCATCAACGGCATCGTGCTGCCGGTTGATGGCGGGCAGCATGCGTTGATGCGCTGAGGCAGGGCGGCACCAGCCGGCGGGTTGACGTGCGCCACGGGCTATTTGCTGCGGACTCCTGACTTGGACTCCTTACCATTGGTAAGATAATGTTGTAAAGTAAGGAATCTGAATTTGTTCTTGCGACTTACCCTGAGAATCTGCCATGACCACCGCCACTCTGACCAGCAAAGGCCAACTGACCGTACCCAAAGCCGTGCGCGACGCGCTGGGCCTTGTCACGGGCGACCGCGTACAGTTTGTCGAGCAGGACGGTGGTTTCCGCCTGATCGCCGCCACGCGCGACGCGCGTGACCTCAAGGGCATGTTCGCCGGCCGCCGCAAGAAGGCGGCGACGCTTGACGAGATCAAGGCCGCTGCGGCGCGTGGTGCGGTGCGCCGGTTTCAGGCGTCCAGCCGGTGACCGGCCTCGATACCAACGTCCTGGTGAGGTACCTCACGCAGGACGATCCGGCGCAGTCGCGCGCCGTCAACCGCATGATTGAACAGGAGTTGTCGGCGGCGGAGCCTGGGTTGATTCTCGCGATTGTGTTGGCAGAAACGCTTTGGGTGCTGGGCGACATTTACGCTGCCACCGAGAGCGAGCAAATCGATTGCGCCGAGCGCTTGCTCAGCACCCGCCAATTCACCTTGCAACACCGTGCGGCAGTGCAACGCGCTGTGCAAGCGGCGCGCGGCGCGCCATGCGGATTCGTTGATTGCCTGATCGCCGAAATCGCAGCTGTTGAGGGATGCGCGCATGTGGCAACCTTCGATAAGAAGGCGGCCAAGTATCCTGGGTTTGCGCTGCTCAAATCCTGAGAGCAGACCTACCAGGTTGGGAGCGGATCAAGAAGCGCTGAAGAACTTCTCCAGAAGCCATTCTTCAGTAATATGCTACGGATATCGTTGGTGCAAGCGGCTCTTAGGACGATGTCATTGTTAAAGTCATGTCGTCCGGATCACCGTAACATGCTCGGTCCCGCTTTCCGGCAGCCATACTTCTCCAGGCCTGCCAAGAATCTGCCGGATCGCAGTGCCGTTGCGCCCCAGTTCAAACGGCTCGAACTTTTCGCTGAGCGGATCAAACCGGTACATCAGGTTGTGACCCCATTCACTGAACCAGACCTTGTCGCGCTCGTCCACATAGACGGCGTAAACGTGCGGGTCGCTACCCGGCGCCTTCCAGGTGCGCCACGCGTCTTTCGGATTTTTCGCAGCCGGGTCGTGCATCGACAAATTGCCGGACAGCCATTCGGCCACCCAGATGCGCCCTTTGCTGTCACTCCACACACGGCGCGCGCCCTGATTTTTTGTGGGCGGCTCGACGATAACCGAGTCGCCGGTCTTGCGATCAAATCGCGCAATGAATGAGCCGGCCAATGAGCACCACCACACTTCTCCCGTGGGTGAGCCGCAGATGCCGTAGGGGCCGCGTCCGCGTTGCGATTCCTTCACTGTGACCACGCCGGTCTTGATGGCTACCTTGCCGACATAGCCACTCTGGCCGGTGAACCACAGATCGCCATCGCCATCGAAGGCGCAGGTGTTGAGGTTGGTGTAAGGCGTGCCTTCGGGCAGCGGGAAGCGTTTGACTGCGCGGCTTGGCCATTCGACGCGCACGATGGCATTCTGCCCGCCGTCGGTGAGCCACGCGGCTTTGTCCGGCCCCTGAATCACGCCGTGTGGAGAAGAACGCGGGCCAAGCGTGATCAGTTCGGTCTTCGCGGTCTTCGGGTCGAAGTGGCCGAGATGCCCGCTGCCCTGCGCGCTGAACCACACGCCGCCGTCGGGCGCAGGCGCGATGTCGTGAATGCCGGTGCGGCGCGGGGTGTTCATGGTCGATGCGAGAGGCCACGACTGAACCTTGCCTGCCGCGCTGCCGGCCGAAAGGGATTGGGCTTGCAGCGGCAGCGCTGCCATCAGCGAGCTCGCGCCCACTGCACCCATTGCACCCAGGATGTCGCGCCGATTGGTTGATTGCATGGAGCCTCCTTGCACCGGCAGCGCCGCATCAGGACTTTCGGTGAATGACGATTGGCAAAAAAAACCCGGAACATCGAAGCGTGAACATCGCCGCGCTGCAACACAGTGCCACCACTTTACAATCGCCCGTTCCATTCCGTCAAATTCGTCAGGAGACCTGCCATGCCGCGCATTCGCCCCGCCAAATTTGTCCACGTGGTCTACCGCACACGCCGCTTCGACGAAATGATCCGCTGGTACTGCACGGTGTTCGATGCGCACGTCCAGCACCAGAGCCCGGTGCTCGCCTTCATGACTTACGACGAAGAGCACCATCGCGTGGCACTGCTCAATCTCTCCATCGTCGATCCGTCCGGTGACCCGGAAAGCAAGCAAGGTGCGGTCGGCGTCGATCACGTCGCCTACACCTTCAACAATCTCTCCGACCTCACCGAGAACTACGCGTGGCTCAAAGAGCAGGGCATCCGCCCCTACTGGTGCCTGCATCACGGCATTACCGTGTCGATGTACTACGCTGACCCGGACGGCAATCAGATGGAGTTTCAGGTCGATGCCTACCCGACGGTAGAAGCAGCCAATGGCTTCATGAAAGGCCCGGGCTTTGACACCAATCCGATCGGCGTCGAATACAACCCCGATGAGCTGTTGCAAAAAGTGCGCGCCGGTGCGGACACGGCCACGCTACTGCTGCGCACCGAGCATCTGCCGGTATCGCCGGTGCGCTCGTGGCGCGATACGCCGGCGGCGTAGGCAAAAAACATCCCGACCGGATTGGCGCGCGATAGCTCGCTTGACGCTGCTGGCGGACAGCCCCGCTGCTATCAAGCCTCTACGCGTAACCGCGCCTATGTCTGGCGCACTATATTTTGTCAGCGCCGTGCTCGAACAACCGTTCCTGGCGCGTCCACGGGTAAGGTTGGCGTAGCATCCTTGTAAAGAGTTTCGGTCGCGCAGCAGGCTACTGAGATATCGCAAGAAATGGGAATGTCGCAAATGATAGACTCTCGCTGAAAATGAATCAGCTTTCTTCCACCCCGGCCACCGGCAACAGCCTCTCGGAACACCCTTCCGTCGCCTTGCTTGAACGTGATATTCGCGTGATCGGACCGGTCGCATGGTGGACCCTGGTGGCGGTCGCGCTGCTGGTGAGCGCGGTCCTTGCCTGGAGTTTTTTTGGAAAACTGCCGACCCTCGTGGCGGGGCGCTGCATGCTCATCGGCAGTGCCGGATTGAGTGAAGTGCGGGCCGGTGCAGCGGGCCGCCTGGCTGAAGTCAGGGTGCGCGCGGGGGACGTGGTGCGTGCGGGAGACGTCATCGCCAGCATTTCCCAGCCGGATCAGGATGAGCGCATCAAGCGTTTGAAGGCGCGCGTAACCGAGCTTGAAGGGCGTGCCGCCAGCGTCGATTCGCTGTCGTCCCGCGGACTTGCGCTCAATGATTCGGCCTTCGCGCGGCGGCGTGAATTTCTGAAAAAGCAGGTTGAAGTCGCGAAATCGCGTGCGGACATCGAAGGCAACCAGATCGATACGCTCAGGCAACTGGCGGAGCAGCGCTTGGCGACCCGGCGTTCGGTGGAGGATGCCGAGCGCAGCCATGCAAGCGCCAAATTGGCGGTTGAGGCGCTGCACAGGCAGCTTGGCGATCTGGATCGCGAGCGCACCGACGTCATCAAGCGCGAAACCGAGGAAAAGTCGCAGGTCAGCCTGGAGATGTCCGAGGCGAAACGCGAACTGTCCCTGCTCGAGGCGGAGCGCGCGCGTGCAACCGCAGTCAAAAGCGCGTTCACCGGCCGCGTGGTGGAGATCAAATCCGGACGCGGTTCGCTGGTATCCGTGGATTCCCCGGTGGTCGTGCTCGAACGTGCGGGTGATGCCGGTGGAACAGTCGAAGTAGTTATGTACGTGGCCTCAAATGACGGCAAGAAAATTCAAACGGGTGCCATGGCCGAAATACTGCCGGCAACGGCGCGCCGTGATGAGCATGGGTTTCTGGTCGGGACAGTGCACTACGTTTCCGATTACCCGGCAACGCCCCAGGCCCTGCTTGCGACGCTGGGAAGCGAAGAACTGGTCAAAGATCTGATTACGTTCGCGGCACCGTTCGAGGTGCGCATCAGGCTTGACCGGCGCAATGACGGTTTTCGGTGGACGCGCGGCGGGATTGATGCCCCTGCGCTTCATTCCGGGACGCTCTGTAGCGGCAATGTGTTCGTGCGCAGGGAACGGCCGATTGGCTTCGTGATTCCCGCATTGCGCAAGGAAAGCACCTGAGCGCCATGGCGCCTGCCGGTTTTTCGAACCCCTAGAAGGTTCCGACCCGTCCCAAAAGAGGCTGCCCGCGTGGGCGGCCTTTTTTTTGGGGTGCCGCCAGGCTTTGCGTGCAGGCCCCGGACATAAAAAAACCGCGACGGAAATAATCTCCGTCGCGGTTTTGTGTTTCTTGATCAAGCTTAAAGCTTTTTGGCGTGGCTTTTGTGGTTTTTGTGTTTGTCTTTGTCTTTGTGCTTGACCTTGTGTTTGTCTTTGACCTTGTGTTTGTCTTTGACCTTGTGTTTGTCTTTGACCTTGTGTTTGTCTTTGACCTTGTGTTTGTCTTTGACCTTGTGTTTGTCTTTGACCTTGTGTTT
>JANPAR010000213.1:0-3075 GCA_031430015.1 Burkholderiales bacterium | reverse complement strand
ACCAGGCGCTGCGGCGAGATCAGGCGGTCGGTGGCTTCGCCGCTGCCGCGTGAGGTGTAGTGGATCTGCCGATTTGTGATTGGGGCGCCGGGTGAGCACGGCGCGGGCGATGTGGCTGAAGTGTTGCGGGTTGGCGCGCCGCGCGCCCACCTGCAAGAGCTTGATGCGCTTCTCGACCTCGGCGATGTCGTCGCCGCTGCTGCCGAGCAGGGCGCGCAGGCGCACCGCCAGGGGTTCGATCTGGCCGGCCAGGATGCCGGGGTCGATTTCCTTGAGCAGTTGCTGCATCGCCAACAGGGCATAGGCTTCGCTGCTGTTGAACCAGAGGCCGGGGAGCTCGTGTTTGGGCCCGGCCTGCCCGGCTTGCTTGGCCCCGGTGCGGCGCTGCGACTCAAACCGGTAGCCGCCGCCAAAGCGGTCCCACACGATGGGGGCGTTGAGGCGGTCGCGCAGGTAGGCCAGGTCGCGCTTGAAGGTGGCGCGCGATATTTCCAGGCGCTCGAGCATGGCGGCTATCGGCACGGTGTGCGCCTCGCCCAGCAGTTGCTCGATTTTGTAGAGGCGTTCTACCTGGTTCATGGGGGGTTGTGGATTTCGCCATCCGCGGCCGCAATTTGAGGCCTTTTTCCTATGTATTGGTCGCTGCCATCAAGTAACCATCAAGTAAATGGAAAAATGTAAGCCAATGATTTTTAAGAACTAATGTTTCAATGCCCTTCGTTTTAAGCCTGTTTTATCAAGTACCCATCAAGTAAAAGTTACGCAGCCGGTGCCTGACCTGCACCCGTCTGCGACTTGGCCCAAAACGGGATATAGCGCATCAACTTTGGGGCCGCCTCCGCATCATGTGGCAGCACTCGACCGCTCTCGACCGCTTCACGAATAAGCCTGGAGGCGGCAGAAATGTTTTGCGCCTCAATGCCAAACCTAGCGCGCAAGGACGTGTTCGTCATGTGCTCCCGGTTGACATAGAGCAGGCACGCGTGCAGATAAACCGCCCGAATCCGATCGGCCTTGTCCATTTTGGTCAGCGGGCGCTGCGCGAAGAGCGTCACGCGTGTGTGGTCATCCATCTGCTCAGGCAATGGTGGCGGCATTTGATGGATTTCCGTTTGCGCGACGATCTTGTCCCAGCCGCTGCCGCGCTCCTCGCAAATGCCGATCCGCCGCATCAGTGAGGCCAGCCCTTCATTGCGCGAACGCGGCGGCGTATCGACAAAGCGCTGCGCATCCATCAGTGGCGCCCCCGGGTTGGTCACTTCTATCCGGTCAACAAAAATTTCCACCATCGGCCCCACGCCCGACATAAAGAAATCCTGGTGAATCAGCGCATTGGCGACGATCTCGCGCATCGCCAATTCCGGGTACATCAGCACGCGCTTGCGCCGCCCATGTTCAATCACCTCATTGGATGGCAGCATGCTGTTGACAGTCACAATCAGTTCATCAAAGCCCGCGGCGTAGCCCTTGTTTCCCGCTTCCTCCTTCACGGTCTCGATCCGGCTGTTGCCCGGATACTGAATCACGCGCAAGGCTTTTCGCTTGAGTACAGCAAAATCAGTCAGGCGCCGCGCGAACAAAATCGCCCCCAGGTTGGTGATGTTCCAGCCACCCGCATCGCACGGCGAAATCAGCTTGTCGTCCGCCAGCGCCGCAAGAATTCCCGCCCGATTCTCCGGCAGCGGCGTATCGAGCAAATCGAAATAAGCCGGGTAGTCCAACAGCTTGAGCACCTCATCGTCAGGCAAGCGCTCAGCCGCCACCCCGCTCTCGAACGGCGCCTGGTCGAACAAACGCCACAAGCCGCGTTCCCGCTCCGGAAAATCCTTGAGCCGCTTCTTGTACGAACCCACGCGCACGAACTCATGCCCCTGAAACTGCACCGGCTGGCGGAACGCACGCTCAATCTCCAGCAGCACCACCGCCAGCCCGTCCACCTTCACCGCGAAAAAGCGAAAGTGAAGCTTCGGCGTCAGCGCCCGCAACAACCAGTTTTCCAATTCCTCGTTGCCCACCTTGGCCGCGCGCGGCGCAAACGCGCTGCCGACTATCGCATGATCGCCATCGCGCACGCCCCACACCAGATAGGCAAACGCCTTGCCCGCGAGTGCCGCCGAATTGGCCAGCGCAGAAATGTACTCACCGATTTCCTGCGGGTCGGAGTTGTTCTCCTTGAACTCGGCCCATTCAGTCTCCTGCGGCAGCTTGCACAACTCGCGCACCAGGCCGACAAGGTATTCGGCAGGCCGGTCGGTGGTCATGCTTGGGCCTGCCTCAGTTCAGCGTTGCCGGCCCAGGTGAACGAGACAATCTTGTTGTGTGTGGCCTGGTCCAATTTCTTCTTTCTTCTGATGAGCAACTCGACGCAATGGGACCAGCCGAGGGTGAAGCGGCGGGAGAGGGTCTGCACGGAATCGGACAGGTTCAAATGGCCGGCTTCTATCGGGAGCAATTCGCCCGACAGTGCCGGGCGAATTGGAGAAATGGGCCCGTCGGGTAGTGGCAATTGGTCAGGCGCTGTCTGACCAATCTTTGCGTCTGGTGGCAGAGGCTGACGAGTTGCTCGAAATTCATCGGTGAGTTCATGGTTTGCATGAGAGGTTGCCCGCGTTCCATTGTCAATCACCATTGAATTATCGAGGATCGCCCGCTGGCCTTGGCGAGCATTCGAGGGGTTTCTCACCCGTGCAACTCGACGGGTTTAATTGTGGCGAATTCGCCGTAATTAAACACTGGCGAGTGGAGGATGGAACATTGGTGCTCATGGTGTGTAGCCCATGCGGCGACCTTTGGAAACCATTGGTACATGCGCCTCCCAGCCATGAATACCACGTAGACCCGCTCCCACAGCCACTCTCCAGCCACCTACCCCATCCCATTTTTCCCCTTCACCGCCCCACCCGATACGCCCCCAATGCGCGCGGCTGGGGAAATGTTGCCGCGGTAGTTCACCAGGCGCTGCGGCGAGATCAGGCGGTCGGTGGCTTCGCCGCTGCCGCGTGAGGTGTAGTGGATCTGCCGATTTGTGATTGGGGCGCCGGGTGAGCACGGCGCGGGCGATGTGGCTGAAGTGTT
>JANPAR010000212.1:0-36354 GCA_031430015.1 Burkholderiales bacterium | reverse complement strand
CAAAGCTCGACTGATATACCGCAATGCCCTGGTGAATCAACGGATGGTTGACTTCGATGCGCTTCTCAAAGGATTTACCAGTCTCTTTGTCAGTCACCATGACATCGCTGGCAAACAGCTTGGGCGCCCCGGTGTCATAGTGTTCGATCACGAAGCGTTTGAGGTCAAGCTTGAACGGCAACTCTTGCAACAGCAAGCCATCACCGTAATTGAGCAGGGCGAAATCGCGCGCGCCGCCTTCAGGAATCAAAATGTTGCCGCGAAAACTGGGATTGCTGGCAGCGAGACGGCTTTGCGGCGGAATCTCGCTGATCAGCGGATTGCCCTTGACCGTTTCCTTGCCGCCAAACGCCATCTGCGCGCGCAGCAGTACATCACCATCGAGCAAGCCGCCGATGCAGATGATGACGATGCCGCAGTGGGCAAAAATGTAGCCCAGGCGGTTGGCGCTACCCGCCTTGGCGGCCACCATGGTGCCGCCTTCGCTCACCGCATGTTTGGTTTTGAAGCCTGCCAGCCGCAGACCCGCGTCAACGCGCGCGACGGCTTCGCTGTTGCTCGCAGCGGCAACGCCAGGCACACTCCGGCCCTCTGCTGACGCATTGTTGCCCGCTACCTCCGCATCGTGTCCCGCAAAGCGAAACTCGGCATGGTGCGCAAATGCCGCGAACGATTGCTCGCGCATCTGCTCCTTGAACGTGCGCATTTGTGCCAGCATCTTGGGCGCATTGCGATACACGCACAAACTGGTGGACGTGACCAGAAACGTGAGGATCAGCATGAACCACCAGGCGTTGTAGACCGCGTACAGCGACAGCGTTTCAAACACCGCAAACCAGAACTGCCCGAACTGGTTCAGGTAATTGTTGTACGGCTCGTTTTGCTTGAGGATGGTGCCGATCACCGACGCAATCGCGAGAAAGGTGAGCAGGCTGATGGCAAAGCGCATCGAGCTCAACAACTCGACCACATGCCGCCACGCAGCGCGCGGCGCGGGCGCCATGCTGGCGACACTGGTGGCGCTAGCGGCTAAGGGGCTGTTCATGGGGCGGGGTGGTTCCAAAAAAGCAAAAGGGTGGCGCGATGCCACCCTTTTGAGCCGGATCGGCGCAATCAGTTCGCTTGTTTGAGGCCCGCAATGTAATCGGCCACGGCGTCAATTTCCTTGTCCGAGAGTTTGGCGGCGACGCCGCGCATCATGCCCTGCGGGTCGTTTTGGCGCTCACCCGCGCGAAAAGCCATCAACTGCGCCTTGGTGTAGTCAGCCCACTGGCCGGAGAGACGTGGGTACTGCGCGGGGATGCCGGCACCAGCCGGGCCGTGGCAACCGGCGCAAGCGGCGATACCCTTGTCAGCAACGCCGCCGCGATAGATTTTTTCGCCCAGCTTCACCGTTGCAGGGTTGCGCGCGGCACCTTTGTCATTTGGCTTCTGTGCGCCGTAATGGGCCGCAACGTTGGCCATGTCTTCAGGCGTCAGCGCTGCGGCAAAGCCCATCATCACCGCATTTTTGCGAATCTTGTTTTCCTTGAAATTCGTCAATTGCTTGGCGAGATATTCAGGATGCTGCCCGGCGAGCTTGGGATTGGCAGCCGCCGCACTGTTGCCATCGGCGGCGTGGCAGGCAGCGCACACCTGGGTGGCGATTTGCGAGCCGCGCGCGGTGTCCACCTTGGCTGCGGGTTTGTCTGCCGAAAAGGCGATGCCGCCAAGCGGCGCAAATGTCAGCGCAAGCACAGCACCGGCAGCGCGAGCGATTGAAAAAGCGGATTTCATGTGGCTTTTCCTGCGAAAAGTGATGACGGGCGCTCGGGAGGACGCACCAAACCTGATATTCTACCGTAACTCCTACGCCCGCTCGCGCGGTGTTTGCCCCCGGCGCGCTCTGCGCGGCCCCCGCTAGTCGCTGCTGCGCTTGCCGCGCCAAACAGGGAAATTGCCCTCCTAATTGCCCGTCCATTTGGCTCGTCAATTGCACCGGCGTTACGCCCGAATCGGTTCCACATAGTTCCCAAATCGCTCCTACTGCGTCTCGCCCCTCTCCATGTCCTTCCTGCATCGCGCCGCATTCTTTACAACCGCCGCCGCCCTCACCGACCTCGCATTCGAGTCACTGGGCGAAGTCGCCTTTGCCGGGCGCTCCAACGCCGGCAAATCGAGCGCCATCAATACCCTGGCGAATCAGCGGCGGCTCGCGTTCACCAGTAAAACGCCGGGGCGCACCCAGCATTTGAACTACTTTGGCGTGGCCGAGGGTAAATTCCTGGTCGATTTGCCTGGTTATGGTTACGCCAAGATTCAGCGCTCGGCCAAAGTGGGCTGGGATGCGTTTTTGAGCGCCTATCTGCAGACTCGCGAGCCGCTCGCCGGCATGATCCTCATCATGGATGCGCGCCATCCACTGACCGAGCTCGACGTGCAGATGCTCGACTGGTTTGGCGATGCCGGCAAGCCAGTACACGTGCTTCTCACCAAGGCCGACAAGCTCACCCGCAATGCGCAGCAGTCGACCCTGCTCAAAGTACGCAGCGTGCTCAATCAACGCACCGGCGTCAACACCGTCAGCCTGTTCTCCAGCCTGAACAAAACCGGCCTGGAAGAAGCGGAAGCCGTCATTGCGCGCTGGCTTGGCATCGAGTTGCCGCCCAAGAAAATCGTCAAGTTCGATCTGGCCAAACGCGCCTTGCCGAAGGCACGGAACAAAGCGCCGCATCAACGGCCAGGGTTGAAGGTGGTCAGCGCGAAGGCGACCGCGAAATCAGCTTCGAAGTAGCTGGCCCCGAAGTAGCCGGTCGATGAGTGGCTTGTCCGTCGAGTTGCCGGCGCGTGTCATAGCAAACACGGCGCGCAAAAAAACAGGCCGTGAAGAAAGGGGAATCTTCACGGCCTAACGCCTTAGAATATAAGGCCCCGCTCAGGGAGGTGAAGCGGGAGACGCCGAAGCGCCTGCAAATACGATAGTCCGGTCAGGTGAAATTTTCAAGCGTTTTCAGAGGGAAAACACCCTGCGCACCGTTGCGTTTTTGCGACGCATTCTTGTCCCCCCGGTAACCCCGCTGCGACCCCAGTTAAGGTTGATTCTTGAAAGGTTTTATTGAGCCATGAAAGTGCTGGGAAATTTCCCCGAGCGGCGCATGCGCCGCAACCGCCGCCAGGAATTTGCGCGCCGTCTGGTGCAGGAAAATGTCCTGACCACGAATGACCTGATTTACCCGGTGTTCGTGCTCGACGAGCGTGACGCGGGCAAAAACATCGTGCAGCCAGTGCCGTCGATGCCCGGCGTCAGCCGCTATACGCTCGACACCCTGCTGCCCATCGCTGAAGAAACACTCAGACTCGGCGTGCCGTGCATGGCCTTGTTCCCGGTGATTGACCAGAAGAAAAAAGACCCCAATGGCTCGGAAGCGATGAACCCCGATGGCCTGGTGCCGCGCGTGGTTGCCGAGCTGAAAAAACGCTTTCCCGAGTTGGGCGTGCTGTGCGACGTGGCGCTCGACCCCTACACCAGCCATGGGCAGGACGGCGTGCTCGACGACGCGGGCTACATCAAGAACGACGAGACCATCGCGATCTTGCGCAATCAGGCACTGGCGCAAGCTGCCGCCGGCGTTGACATCGTCGCACCGTCAGACATGATGGATGGCCGTATCGGCGCGATCCGCCGCGCGCTCGACGAAGGCGGTCACCCGCTCACGCAGATCATGGCCTACGCGGCCAAATATGCATCGGCGTTTTACGGCCCCTCCCGCGACGCCGTCGGCTCGGCCAAGAATCTCGGCAAGTCGAACAAAAAAACGTATCAGATGGACCCGGCCAACAGCAACGAAGCGCTGTGGGAAGTCGGCCTCGACCTCGAAGAGGGCGCCGACATGGTGATGGTCAAGCCCGGCATGCCCTACCTTGATATCGTGCGCCGCGTGAAGGATGAGTTCGGCGCCCCGACTTTTGTGTATCAGGTCAGCGGTGAATACGCCATGCTCAAGGCCGCTGCGCAAAACGGCTGGCTCGACGGCGATGCCGTGATGATGGAGTCGCTCATGGCGTTCAAGCGCGCCGGGGCCGATGGCGTGCTCACTTACTTCGCGCTTGATGCGGCGCGCAAGTTGAAGGGCTGACGGCAGAGCGCGAAGGCTTGACTGGCCGGCGGAGATGGCGAAATGCATGCCGCTCGCGAAGCGGGCGAGCCGACGCTACAAATCAATGGACCCGCGACCGAGTTCGATCACCTCACCGCAGACGCGAATGGTGCCTGCCGTATCGACGTCAAGCGTGAGGATCGAAGGACGGCCTACCTGTTCGCCCTGATGCAAGACGCGCCGGAGCGGTCGCGGCGCATTGACCGCCAGGGCATAGCCGCCAAGGTTGGCGCAAGCTGAACCGGTGGCCGGGTCTTCCGCGACGCTGCCGGTGTTCTTGGTAAAGAAAAAGCGCACCAGCATTTCAGCATCCGTCAGCGGCGAGAAGCAATAGACCGACACCTTGCCCGATGCATTGGTGAATGCCGCAAGACCCGCATCAGGAGCGGTTCTGCGCGCAGTTTCTTGGGAGGCCAACGGCACCAGCAACTGCTCCATGCCGGCGTTGACCCACAGCGGTGCCGCAGCAAAGTCATCCGTCTTCATCCCCAGCGCAGCAGCCAGAGCAGACGATTGCGCCTCATCAAAGTCACGCGTCACCGGCGCATTCGCTTGCAGCGTCCAACGATCGCCCACGGCGTTGACGGGGATCACGCCCGCTTTCAACTCCAGGCGCACGCTGTCTCCAGCCGCAAGCAGATCGCGCACAACATGTGCAGTGCCGAGCGTGGGGTGACCCGCAAACGGCAATTCCATTGCCGGCGTGAAGATGCGCACTTGCGCAGTCGTGTCCGCCGCCCTAAGCGACACTGGCAGAATGAAACTGGTTTCCGACAGATTGAACTGCAAGGCCAGTGCCTGCATGTCCGCGTCAGACAATCCGCTGCCGTCTTCAAACACGCACAACGGATTGCCGGACAGGCGCTCGCCGCGCCGCGTAAACACGTTAACGATGCGATAGCGGTATTTCATGAATTGCTCCTCATGCCGCTTGCGCCAGAAACATGCGGTAGGCCGGGTTGGCCGATTCATCCCAATAGCGGTAGCCCAGCGCATCGAGGAACTTGCGGAACGCGTTCATCTCCTTGGCCGGTACCTGCATGCCAATCAACACGCGCCCGACGTCAGCGCCGTGGTTGCGGTAGTGGAACAGGCTGATGTTCCAGTCGGGCCGCATGCTGGTGAGGAACTTCATCAGTGCGCCAGGCCGCTCGGGAAACTCGAAGCGGTATAGCAGCTCATCATTCGCCAGGGTTGAACTGCCACCGACCATGTGGCGCAAGTGCGATTTCGCCAACTCATCGTCGGTGAGGTCAAGTGCCTTGAAATCATTTTTGGCGAGGGTCTTGATCAGCTTGGCGATGTCGGCGCGGTCATGCACCGAGATGCCGACAAAGATGTGCGCTGATTTGGCATCGGCGATGCGGTAGTTGAACTCGGTCACATTGCGGCTGCCGACCAGTTCGCAAAAGCGCTTGAGCGAGCCTTCGACTTCGGGGATGGTGACCGCCAGAATCGCCTCGCGCCGCTCGCCGATCTCGGCGCGCTCGGCGACAAAGCGCAGGCGGTCGAAATTCATGTTGGCCCCACAGGCCACCGCCACCAGCGTCTGGCCGCGCAGCTTCTCGCGCTCGACATAGGCTTTTGCGCCGGCGACCGCGAGTGCGCCGGCCGGTTCCAGGATCGAGCGCGTGTCTTCGAACACATCCTTGATCGCGGCGCAGATGTCATCGGTATCGACGAGGATGATCTCATCGACCAGCTCGCGGCAAAGGCGAAACGTTTCCTCACCCACCTGCTTGACCGCGACGCCATCGGCGAACAGCCCCACCTGATCAAGCTTGACGCGCTTGCCCGCCTTGAGCGAGCGCGCCATCGCGTCCGAATCCACCGGTTCGACGCCGATGATCTTTACCTCGGGCCGCACGCGCTTGACGTAGGAGGCGATGCCCGAGATCAGCCCGCCACCGCCAATCGCCACGAAGATGGCATGCAGCGGTCCCTGCTGCTGGCGCAAAATTTCCATGCCGATGGTGCCTTGCCCGGCGATCACGTCGGGGTCATCGAAGGGATGAATGAAGGTGAGCTTTTGTTTGGCCTCGATCTGGCGCGCGTGCGCGTAGGCATCGTCAAACATGTCGCCAAACAAAATCACTTCGGCCCCGCGTGCCTTGACGGCCTGCACCTTGACCGCCGGTGTGGTCAACGGCATCACGATCACTGCGCGCGCGCCGAGGCGCTTGGCCGCCAGCGCCACGCCCTGCGCGTGGTTGCCAGCCGACGCACAGATCACGCCACGCGCCAATGCTTCCGCTGACAGATGCGCCATTTTGTTGTAGGCACCGCGCAGCTTGAAGCTGAACACGCTTTGCATGTCTTCGCGTTTGAGCAGCAGCGTGTTGTTGAGACGGGCCGAGAGATTGGGTGCCTTGTCGAGCGCCGTTTCAACTGCCACGTCGTAGACCCGCGCGGTGAGGATTTTTTGGAGATAATCCGGTGCTTTCATTTCTTGACAACCCCTGTTGGAGGGGGTGAATATTAACCCCCTGAACAGGGGTTGTCAAAATCGCCCGGGTGCTCTCCAGCCAAGGCCGTTTTCAGCCGAACTCTTTCCCGCCGCGCAATTTCGCAAGAATCATCCGCCGCGCACTTCTCATCTCGTCCATCCGCCAAGCCCGTGCTCGACGCCCTGCAAACCTTCTTTACTGCCGATGCCAGCTTGTGGTCGCTGCTGGCCGGCAGTTTCATTGCGGCCACGCTGGTTCCGGTATCGTCAGAGGTAATGCTGTTCGCTGTGCTGAAACTGCATCCCGAGTTGCTCTGGCCCGCAATCGGGGTGGCGACTCTGGGAAATACCGCTGGTGGAATGGCGACCTACGCGATGGGGCGCTGGATACCCCATCGGCACGAGATTCGATACGAAGCGCAGTTGCGCCGGCACGGTGCGGCGGCGCTGCTGCTGGGATGGCTGCCGATTGCGGGAGACGCGTTGTGCCTTGCCGCCGGATGGTTGCGTTTGCCCCTGTTCAGCTGTCTTGCGTTCATGTTCGTTGGCAAGGCGCTGCGGTATGCTGCGATTGCGTTTTTTTTATCCTAAGTTCGGAGAATCGTACATGCAAAACTTTACCCAGCGCCGCGCCACGCTCAAAGCCGCACTGCAATCCGGATTCGTCATTGCCCCCGGCGTGTTCGACGGCATCTCCGCGCGCATCGCCGACCGCATGGGCTTCACCGCCCTTTACATGACTGGCTACGGCACGGTCGCCTCGCGCTTAGGCCTCGCTGACGCCGGCATCGCCACCTACACCGAGATGGCCGCGCACGCACGCATGATTGCCGGCATTACTGCCACGCCCCTGATTGCCGACGCCGACACTGGTTACGGCGGCCTGCTCAACGTGCAATACACGGTGCGCGGTTACGAAGAAGCGGGCGTGTGCGCGATCCAGCTTGAAGACCAGGAGTTCCCCAAGAAGTGTGGGCACATGCTAGGCCGCCGCGTGGTGCCGCTCGAAGACATGGTCGCCAAGGTCAAGGTGGCGGTGGCAACCCGCAATGATCCCAATCTCTTGATCATCGCGCGTACCGACGCACGCACCACGCACGGCCTTGATGAAGCCTTGCGCCGTGCCGAGGCCTACGCACGCGCCGGGGCGGACCTGCTGTTTGTCGAAAGCCCGGAGAGCGTCGAAGAGATGCAGCGCATCGGCAAGACCTTTGACCTGCCGCTGGTGGCCAACATGGTGGAGGGCGGGCGCACGCCGGTGCTCACCGCAGCCGAACTTGAAGAGATTGGCTATGGGTTGGCGATCTATCCTGCCTTGGGCTTCCTCGCCGCCACGCACGCAATGGAGACCGCGCTCAATGGCCTCAAGAAACAGCGCTCAAGCGTGCCGCCCGCTGCGCCCCTGTACAACTTTCAGGCAATGAGCAAGCTGATGGGGTTTGATGAGGTGAGCGCGTTTGACAAGCAGTATCGCGACGCCTGATGGCGTCCTTAACTTCATCGTCGGAGAGTGCGTGTCGGGCGGGCAGGTAGCCGAAGATCCGCCCGCACCAACGCTCTCCGGCGTGCGAGATCAGGCGCTGCCCCACACCTCATCGGCCACTTCCACGCACAGCGCGAGCTTGCGCCTCTGGTCGTCCTCACTCATCACGTTGCCGTGGTGGGTGCTGGAAAACCCGCACTGCGGGCTGATGCACAACTGCTCCTTGGGAATGAACTTGGCCGCTTCGTCGATGCGGCGCTTGAGCTCGTCCTTTGATTCAAGCTTGGGCAATTTGGAACTGATGAGGCCGAGCACCACGCGCTTGCCTTTGGGCACAAAACGTAGCGGCTCAAACCCACCCGAGCGCTCGTCGTCATACTCGAGGAAGAAGGCGTTGACATTGAGTCGCCCAAACACCGTGTCGGCCACCGAATCGTAGCCGCCGCTGGCCATCCAGGTGCTCTTGAAGTTGCCGCGGCAGGTGTGGATCGCTACCGTCGCATCGGCGGGCAAGCCCTTGATCGCCATGTTGGTCGCCTCTGTATACATGGCGATGGTCTTGTCGGGGTCGTCACCCTTGGACTTGAACTGGTCACGCACCTTCGGGTCGCCCATCATGGCCACCGTGGTGTCGTCGATCTGAAAGTAACGGCAGCCTGCCGCGTACATCGCCATCATCTCCTGGTTGTAGGCGGTGGTGAGGTCAGCCCAGAACACATCGAGATCGGGATAGGTCTTGTGCAGCGAGGCACGCTCGCCGCGCGCGTGCAGCATGCCCGGCGAAGGCATGGAGAATTTCGGCGTCTTGGTGGTCACCGACTTGAGATAGGTGAAGTGGTCGAGCATGTTGGGCTTGGTGCGGCGGATCGGCGCCGTCACCGCCATGATGGGCGGTTGCTCGTCTTTCTTGGTGCCGTGAAAGTCCACACCCCAGCTGCCTTCGGTGATGTTGACCCCGTCAAAGCCGCACAGGAAATCGACGTGCCACCAGTCGCGGCGCTGCTCGCCGTCGGTGATGCTGTCGAGGCCCGCTTCTTCCTGCAGCTTCACTACATGGTTGATCGACTGGTCTTCGGCGGCGCGCAGTTGTTCGTGCGTGATCTGCTTCTGGGCAAACTGGTCACGCGCGGCCTTGAGTTCGGGGGTGCGCAACAGGCTGCCGACGTGGTCCGCGCGAAAGGGTTTGCCTGCATTGCTCATGGGGGTCTCCGTGGGTCAGGTTGGTTTGTTCTGGATCGCGTCGTACTGGTAGAGAGCGTTGGTGGCATCTCCGGCCAGGCAGGATTGCCTCTGCGCCGCCAACGCGTCCGGCGGCTCGAAGCGAAGCGGCATTTTATTCTCGGCGCTCGCACACTGCCAGTGCCGCAGTGGTGCTGTGCCGGAGTTTGCGCTGTCAGTGGGCCTGGCAGTTGCGCCGTAACGCTGTTTCGCCACCTCAGTCCGGCGCGCGGCGCGGCCAACGCTCGCTCGTGAGCAGGTAGAGGCCCGATGCGAGCAGCAACGCGATACCGCTCCAGGCCAGCCAGTTGGGAGCTTCATCCCAGATCAGGTAACCGAGCAGCAGCGCAAACAACAGGCCGCTGTAGCGAAACGGCGCCACCAGCGACATTTCACCGTGGCGCATGCTGGTGATGATGAAATAGTAGCCACTCGACAGGAACACCGAGGCCAGCGCCAGCAGAGCAAATTCCATTGCGCCGAACGGGCGCCAGCCCTGGTACGCCGACACCACGCCGGAGACGAGCGTCACCGATATCGTGGTCGACAAGGTGATCAGGATGGATGGAATGGAAGTGGCAATGCGCGGTGTCATCAGGTCGCGTGCGGCATGAAACAGCGTGCCGAGCAGGCAGACCCAGGCCCACATGCCGAAGCCGTCGGCGCGCGGCTGGATCACCATCACCACACCGGCGAATCCGGCGCCGATGGCAAGCCAGCGCCCGAGCGCCACGCGCTGCCCGAGAAACAGCACGGCAAACACGATCATGAACAGCGGTGAGGCAAGGTTGATCGCCGTCGCATTGGCGATCGGCAGGTTGAACAGCGAGAACAGGTAAAGCATCGTCGCCGTGGCGTCGACGAGTGCGCGCAACACCACAAGGCGGTTTGCCGTGCTGCGAATCTGCGGCAGCACTCCCATCGCCTTGGCCACCAGCAACACCACGACAATCGATACGACGCCGCGCAGGAAAATCAATTGGGCCGCTGGCAGCGTGGCGCTGACATATTTGGTCAGGCCGTCATTGGCGATGAACAGCGCCATGGCACCCGACATGCACAGGATGCCAAAGCGGTTCTCGGCCGCTACGCTGCGCGGCGCCGGGGAAACGCCGGAGGATTCGCTCATCACTGAAGGCTTCGCGACGTACGCATCGGCGCCAACCGCTATTTACCCGGCCGCGCAACCGGCAGATCACGCAGCAGCACCGCCAGATCCGCACCATTGATGACACGCATCGATTCGCCAACCGCAAAGCGCTGGGCGTTGTCGGTGAGCGCGCCGACGCTGACATAGATGGTGTCGGCCGCATCGCGTTTTTTTTGCAATGCCACGAGATCTTCCAGTGGCCCCGTACCGTGACTTGCTGCCTTCCAGCGCTTGCCGCTCACCAGCGCCACGCGCCCGGCCTTGGTGATCTCGAAGTCGGCGGCGGGCAGGTCGATGCGCCTCACGCCGTAACCATCGCGCGTGAAGGCCGCTTCCAGCGCCGCCGAAAAATCCCGCCAGGACAACGCTTGCGCGGCGCCGAGCGCGGCGGCCACGCGCGCGGCGCTCGGGCGCTGCAGTTGTTTGTACAGCGCGATGAGCGCAATGCCCACAAACGGCGCGCAGCCGGTGTACCCAAACATGCGGTAATCCTCGGGCAGCAGCAGCCGTGAGAGCAGCCCGATGCCGCCGGCAATCAGCAGGCTCATCCACCAGGGTGAGCGCAACAGCAATGCAAACAACGAGCGCTCGTGCATCTTGAATTTCATGCGGGTGCTTTCAGCGAGTGTTCAGGGCCGGGCGCCGTTGTACCACACCACCGCCTGCCGCAGCGGCATCGCGTCGATGCATGCTAGAGTCCGCGCCACTCAAGGGGATCAAGATCGTCATGTCGCGCAGCCTCACTGCACTTTTGCATCTGATCACGGTGGCCACGCTGACCGGCGTGGCAGGTGCCGGCTGGTCACAAGCCACGGCGCCCGCCACAGCCGCTGCCCCGGGCGGCAAGCCGGCGCCGGTGCTGGAAAAACTGATGCTGACGCTCGGCGCGCGCGTGGATTGAAATCGATGCGGGCACAAGCGTGAAAGCCGCTTCCACCAATCATTGTGGCGGCTTGCGCCCCCAAAGGCGCATGCACCAACGGTTTCCCGGCAGTCTAAGTGCCAGTCTTTTTAGGTGTCTCGTGTGAAGACCGTCACGCTGCCCTCCGGTGAAGCCGTCGCATCCCTTGGCCAGGGCACCTGGAACATCGGTGACCGCAGTGCCAGCCGCGCCGCTGAAATAGCCGCACTGCGCCGCGGCCTTGACCTCGGCTTGACTCTCATCGACACGGCCGAAATGTATGGCGAAGGGCGCGCAGAAGAGTTGATCGCCGAGGCACTCGCGGGACGTCGGGATCAAGCTTTCATCGTCAGCAAGGTCTATCCGCACAATGCCTCCAGGCGCGGGGTCATCGAGGCCTGTGAACGCAGTCTCAAGCGTTTGCAGACCGACCGCATCGATCTGTATTTGCTGCATTGGCGCGGCGGCGTGCCGTTTGCCGAGACCATTGCCGCGTTTGAGGCGCTGCAACGGGTCGGCAAGATTCGCCACTTCGGCGTGAGCAACCTTGATCTGGCCGATATGCAAGAGTGGTGGAACACGCCGGGCGGCGCTGCCTGCGCCACCAATCAACTGCTCTACAACCTCACCCGGCGCGGCATTGAATTTGATCTCTTGCCGTGGTTGCGCGCGCGGCGCGTGCCGGTGATGGCGTATTCGCCGATTGAGCAGGCGCGTCTGCTGCGCGACAAAAAGCTGATTGCCTTTGCGCAAGCGCATGGCATGACGCCAGCGCAAGCGGCGCTCGCGTGGCTGTTGTCGTTCGATGATGTCATCGTCATCCCCAAGGCGAGCCACCCGGATCGCGTGAAGGAAAACGCCGCCGCGCGCGACATCACGCTCAGCAGCGCGCAGCGCGCGGAACTGGACCGCCTGTTCACACCGCCGCGGCGCTCGCAGCCCCTTGAAATGCTATAGCCCGGAGAGCACCCATGGAACTCAAAGGCTCCTGCCACTGCGGCACCGTGAAATTCAAACTGGTCTCGCACACCCCGCAACCCTACATGCGCTGCTATTGCTCGATTTGCCGCAAGACGGCGGGCGGTGGGGGTTACGCCATCAACATCCTGGGCGAAGCAGCCGGCCTCAAGGTGAGCGGACGCGCTGCCCTCTCGGTATACCGTGCCCGTATCAACGGCAAGCGCAGTCCGGCGCAACGCCACTTTTGCAGCAAGTGCGGCAGCGCGCTGTGGGTGCAGGACCCACGCTGGGCCGAGTGGGTCTATCCGTTCGCGTCCGCCATCGACACACCCTTGCCGGTGCCGCGCGAGACGCAGCACATCATGACCGCATCGGCTGCACCCTGGGTCGAGATCAAACCGAAGCGGCGTGATCGTTGCTATGCGAAATATCCCGAAGAGGCTATCATCGATTGGCATACCAAGCGGCGCTTGCTTGCCGTTTGAATGCCCGCCTGCGTCCCCGCCTGCGTCCCCGCCTGAGTCCCCACCAATGGCCCGCAGGCCGGCCGGCAAATGAGAAGGAGGTTGTATGAACCGGTTTCGCCACTTGTTTTTCTCGCTCGCGCTGCTCATCTGTTCTGTCGCGGGTGTGCTGCCGACGATGGCACACGCACAGGCCTATCCGCAGCGCCCCATCCGCATGATCGTGCCATTCCCCGCCGGCGGCGCGGCCGATCTCTCCGCGCGGATCGTGGTGCAGGCGCTTTCGGCCGGCCTTGGCCAGCAAATCATCATCGACAACCGCGGCGGCGCCGATGGCGCCATCGCCGGCAACGCCGTGATTGCCTCGCAGCCTGACGGCTACACGCTGCTGTTCGCCACCACCACCGGCCTCAATGCCGCGCCGGTGATGCGCAAGCAGCCGCCCTATGACCCGCTCACCGCGTTCACCCCCATCAGCATGGTCGGCAAGTTCGGGTTCTTTTTGTTTGTGCATGAGAGCCTGCCGGCCAAGACCGTGCCTGAGTTTCTCGCCTACGTGCGCGCCAATCCGGGCAAGGTCAACTACGGCAGCGGCAATGGCACCAGCATCCTCTCCACTGCGCAACTGGCGTTGGTGGAAAAGCTCGACATGCTGCACGTACCCTACAAGGGCGATGCACCGGCCACGCAAGACCTCATCGCCGGGCGCGTGCAGGTGATGATCGGTACGCCGGGCAGTGCGATGCCCCAAGTGGCGACCGGGCGCTTGCGCGTGCTCGCGGCGCTGCTGCCGAACCGCAGTCCGCTCGCGCCTGACACCCCCACCGCTCTTGAGGCCGGGCTGCGTGGTCTCACCATTTCGCCGTGGGCGGGCCTGTTCGGTCCCGCCGGGCTGCCACGCGAAGTGGTTGAGCGCGTTGGCCGCGAAATGCGCGTGGTCGCGGCCAAGCCAGAGGTCAAGACTGCACTCGATCGCATTGCGTTTGAAGTGCAGGCCTCATCGCCGGAAGAGATGGCAGCCTTTCTCAAAGCCCAGCTTGAGGTGTGGAAGAAGGTTGCCGACGAGGTCAAGCTCGAGCGCAATTAGGATGCGCGTGAATTCCCCGCTGGCGTCTGCCGTGACCAGGACGAGTAAAGCAGGCAGTGCCGCTGAAGCGGTTCGCCCCTAAATACGCTTCACATAATGAAGCGTATTTTAGTACAATGCGCTTCATGCCCCGCCTTCTACGCACCCTGCCGCAATGGCATTGGCAGCACGCCAACTGGCCCGCGTTCGCCCACGATAGCGCCGCGCTGCTGCCAGCGCTTGCCGCAGCACGGCGCGCCGAGGGCGAGGTAACCGGTTTGGCGCGTGCGGTTGGCATGGACGAAGCCCGCAATGCCGAGGCCTTGATCTGGCTGGCCGATTCGCTCGCCACCGCAGCAATAGAAGGCGAGCAACTCAACCTCGACGGCGTGCGCTCATCCATAGCCCGGCGCCTCGGCCTCGCTGGCGGCAAACTTTCGCGCGTGCGCGCTACTGAGGGCTTGCTGGACATGATGCAGGACGCCACCACGGGCTGGCAGCAGCCGCTATCCGCCGAGCGACTGTGCGGCTGGCAAAACGCCTTGTTTCCGGCAGGCTTCTCCAGCATCCACTCCGTCCGGGCAGGTGCGTTTCGCATCCATGCGGAGCCGATGCAAATCGTTAGCGGCCCGATCACAAAACGTGTGGTGCATTTTGAAGCGCCACCCTCACGGCAGGTACCGCGCGAGATGACGCGGTTCATCAAATGGTTCAACGGCCCGAGCCGCAGCCTGGACGGCATCCTGCGCGCCGGCATTACGCATCTGTGGTTTGAATCGATCCATCCGTTCGAAGACGGCAATGGCCGTGTTGGCCGTGCGCTGGCCGATCTCGCACTCGCGCAGGACATGCTGTCCACGTCGCGCCTCATCAGTCTCTCGAGCGAACTGGCGGCGCGACGTGATGCTTACTACACCGAGTTGCACGCTGCCAGCCGCGCGGACGCCGACCACACGCGCTGGCTGAACTGGTTCTGCGGCACGTTTACCGCGGCGTGCGAGCGCTCGTCCAAGCTGATGCACGCCGCGCTAGACAAGGCGCGCTACTGGGCGCGGCATGCGGGCGCCGGCCTCGACGACAATCAGTGCAAGGCCGTCAATCGCCTGCTCGACGCCGGTCCGCGCGGCTTTGAGGGGGATCTCACCACGGCAAAATATGTCAGCCTCACCGGCGTGTCGCGCGCCACGGCGTTTCGTGATCTCGCTGCACTGGTGGCGGCAGGCGCGCTCGGGACGGCAGGCGCGGGCAAGGCGACGCGCTATTTCATCAACATGCCGGGCTGGGAGCCGCACGCACCATAGGTCTCAGCGGTTATGCCATGAAGACCCTTGTCCATCAAACCTCTCCACGGCCCTACACCCGTGACCGCATGCTCTTGCCAGCCATTGCAGGTGAAGCAGACAATCGCGCTGATGCCACGATTGCGCTACGCCGTGCTCCCCATCTCCTCGCCATGTTCATTCCCTCATGATCACGTTTGATCCAGGCCGCGCTGCAGCGCGCCGAGTCCCCGGCGTCACTTGCGACGTACTAATCGTCGGCGCCGGTTTTGCCGGCATGTACATGCTGATCCGCGCCCGTGAGCTGGGGCTGCGTACGCAGGTGATCGAAGCGGGTGCCGGCGTCGGTGGCACCTGGTACTGGAACCGTTACCCCGGTGCGCGCTGTGATGTCGAGAGCCTCGAATACTCGTATGGCTTTGACGAAGCGCTGCAACAAGAGTGGCGCTGGAGCGAGCGTTTCGCGCCGCAGCCCGAGATCCTCGCCTACGCGCAGCACGTGGCGCAGCGCTACGATCTGGAACGCGACATCAGCTTCAACACCCGCGTGCAGCGCGCGGTGTTTCACGAAGCTGCCCACCGCTGGCAGATCGACACCGATCAGGGCGACAGCCTGCGCGCGCAGTTCGTTGTCATGGCCACCGGCTGCCTGTCGTCCGCCAACTTCGCCAAGATCAAGGGCATCGACAGCTTCCGCGGCGCGCGGTATCACACTGGCCACTGGCCGCACCAGCCGGTCGATTTCACCGGGCAGCGCGTCGGCATCATCGGCACCGGCTCGTCGGCCGTGCAGTCGATCCCCATCATCGCCAAACAGGCGCGCGAGTTGCACGTATTCCAGCGCACCGCAGCCTACTCGGTGCCCGCGCACAACGCGCCGCTCGACGCGCAATACGAAGCCGAAATCAAAGCCGACTACCCCGGCTTTCGCGCGCGCAACCTCACCATGCCTGCCGCCTTCGGCGCCAACCTCAAGGCCGGCACCGCCTCCGCACTGGCGGCTGATCCTGATGCCTTGACCCAAGCCTTCGAAGCACGCTGGCGCGCCGGCGGCCTGGGCTTCACGCGTTCCTTCACCGACATCACGCTCAATCACGAAGCCAACGCCCTCGCGGCCGGCTTCGTGCGCAGCAAGATCCGCGAACTGGTGCACGACCCCGCCACCGCCGCGCTGCTCTCGCCCACGCAGCCGATCGCCTGCAAGCGCCTGTGCGTCGACAGCGGCTACTACGACGCCTTCAACCAGGCGCACGTGCATCTGGTCGACATCAGCCAGGGCAGCGAACGCGGCGGCATCGAAGAGATCACCCCGCAAGGCCTGCGCGCCGCCGGGCGCGATTTCGAACTCGACGCCATCGTCTTCGCCACCGGCTTTGATGCCATGACCGGCACCCTGCTGAAGATGGACATTCGCGGCCGCAACGGCACCACCCTCAGAGACAAATGGCACGCCGGCCCGCTCAACTATCTGGGCCTTTGCATCAACGGCTTCCCCAACCTTTTCACCATCAGCGGGCCGGGCAGCCCCTCGGTGCTCACCAACATGATTGTCTCGATCGAGCAGCACGTGCGCTGGATCGGCGACTGCATCGCCTGGCTGCGCACGCAAGGCCACCAGCAAATCGAAGCCACGGCAGAGGCCGAACGCGACTGGATAGCCCACGTCAACCACGTCGCCGCGCAGACTATCTTCCCCAGTTGCAATTCGTGGTACCTCGGCGCCAACGTGCCCGGCAAGACGCGCGTATTCATGCCGCTGCCGGGCTTTCCGGCGTATGTTGAGAAGTGTGAGGCGGTTGTGGCAGAGGGGTATGCGGGGTTTGCGTGTGCGTGATGCGGCGCGGGCCAGATGCATCGCAGCGATTTCGTATCGGGATCTCTCACAAGGGCCGCTCACACCAATGGTTTCAGAGGGTATGTCATAAAGAACCTTGTCTACCAACGCTCTCCGATCGATATAAATCGGCAACCCACCATCAGCCGCATATAGAGGCTGAGCCAGACTGGTTTGGTGGGCATGCATGCAAGGTAGAGGGGTGGGGTGTCTGTCGCGTTTCATTCTGGCTACAAGTCGTTTTTGATAGGACTATATTCATGAACGGTTGTCAGAATCAACCGCTTACGCGAGCCTGCGCCAGCATGCGCGACAGCTTGTCGTTTCTCGCCCCGGAATATCGTTCGGGCACTTCACGCGCGGCATCACAGAATCACGAATTCACTTACTCGTTGAAAGGAATGCCATGGCCACACTGCCAAGCCGCCCCAAAGACAATCCGTGGAATCTGAAAACGCCGCCGGGTACCTCCGAGTACACCATGCATACCGGTGAGAAGGACGGTAAGCAGGTACTCGTGTGCACGGTGGGCAGCACCGTGTTGCACTACGACGCGCGGTGCATTAACGACCTGCATGCCATGCTCAAGAAGGCGGGCGACTGGGTCGAACTTGGCGGAGCTGACGAGCAGAAACCCGCCAAGGAAGGAACGGTGGAGGCTTGGGGGCGTTCCGCGGCGAATCCGGTCGGTGGCTGGTACGGCCTGAAGAACGGTCTGCGCGGCCGCTTCGGCGTGTATGTGCCTCCACTCATGGAGGCGCTCGGGCTATGTGAGCTTGAGCACAACGCCAGAAACAACAGGATGCGCGCCAAGTGAGTACCGATCTACGCGCTCACGTCCATTCCATGCGGCTTCTACGGGCATGAAGCCTGTAAGCCTTACGCACCAACGGTTTGCGGCCATGCCTGTTGGGATATTCGCCGCAGCGCTACACTTTCCGCCTTCGTTACGTAGAGGCAAACATGCCCCAATCTCAATCGATCAAGATCCACGGCCTGCATCACAACGCCTACCGCTGCCGCGACTCGGAACAGACGCGCAAGTTTTACGAAGACTTTCTTGGCCTGCCGCTCGCGGGCGCGCTCGAAATCGGCGAGACCAAGAGCGGGCGCGCGACCAAGACCCTGCACACGTTTTATCAAATGGGCAACGGCTCCTACCTCGCCTATTTCGAAGCGCCCGACATGCCGTTTGAATTCAAGACCCAGCACGACTTTGATTTGCATATCGCGCTTGAAGTCGACATACCGACTCTGGAAGCGATGCTCGCCAAGGGCAAGGCGGCGGGGATGGAGGTGCGCGGGGTGTCGGATCACCACTTCATCAAGTCGATTTATTTTCGTGATCCAAACGGCTATGTGATCGAGCTGACCGCCAAGCTGGCCCATCACGATGCCGAGATGAACCCGGCCACCAACGGCGCGCGCGCAAAACTCGATAGCTGGACTGCTGCCAAGCGCGACGCTTTGCGTGCATCGTAGAGAGAAAGCCTGATCATGAAAACTGCTGTCGTTGTTGGCGCCCTTGGCGTCATTGGCCGTTACATCGTTGATCGTCTTGCTGCCGAACCGGGCTGGCAAGTGGTGGGCCTGTCGCGCCGCAAAGGCGCAGACCGCGCCAATGTGCGCTATCTCTCGGTGGACCTGCTCGATGCGCAAGCGGCCGCGCGCAGCCTCGCGCACTTGACCGAGGCGACGCACATTTTTTACTGTGCGTTTCAGGCAAGCGGTACGCAGGCGGCTGACTATGCGCGCGGCACGCAGGTCAATCTCGACATGCTCGTCAACTCCGTCACTGCGGTCGAAGCGGTGGCGAAGAAGCTCGAACGCGTAGTGCTGGTGACCGGCACCAAATACTACGGCTCACACCTCGGACCCTTCCGCACGCCAGCGAAGGAAACCGATGCGCGCCATATGCCGCCCGATTTTTATTTCGATCAGATCGACTGGCTCACTGCGCATCAGTCGGGCAAGGCGTGGAGCTGGGCCGAGCTGCGCCCGCAGACACTGTGCGGTTTTGCCCCCGGCACGGCGATGAGCATCATCCCGGTGATTGCGGTCTATGCGGCGATCTCGAAACAACTCGGCCTGCCGCTGCGCTTCCCCGGCAAGCCCGGCGCCTACCGCTCGATTTATCAGGTGACTGAATCGACCCATATCGCCAACGCCGCGCTGTGGGCGGCTACGGAGGCGCGCTGCGCCAACCAGGCCTACAACATCACCAATGGCGATTTTTTCCGTTGGTGCAATGTCTGGCCGCGCATCGCCGAGGTGTTCGAGATGCCGGTGGCCGAGCCGCAAACCATTTCACTGGTGGGCCACATGGCCGACAAAGGGCCGCTGTGGGACGCGATGACGCAGCACCATGGCTTGCAGCCGCATCGCTACCAGGACATCGTTGCCTGGCCGTTTGGCGACTACGTGTTCGGCTGTGATTGGGACGTGATGACCAGCACCACCAAGGCGCGCCAACATGGTTTTCACGAAGTCGTCGACAGTGAAGAGATGCTGCTGCGCCTGCTCACGCAGTTCCGGCGCGAGCGCATCGTGCCGTAGCAATTGCAACTGCGGCACCTGCGGAACGCCGCCGCCTTCGCGCTCTTGCGCGTGGCGGCGGTTGCTGTTTACATCCTCAGAAGCTGCAACCCTTGGCGCGCAGCGCCTTGTCGACCCACGAGCGATCCACTTTCTTGCCCTTGCGCAGCGCGCTCAGGGTCGCGTCTTCATCCTTGGCCTTGGCCTTCGCGGCCTTGAGCACGATGGCGGCGATATCGACACCGACCGCGACCACGCCATCTTCATCACCGACCATGATGTCGCCGGGGTTGACCACCATCCCGCCGATCGATACCGGCACATTGATTTCGCCAAAGCCGTTTTTGTAAGGGCCGCGATGGGTGACGCCGCGCGCATACACCGGAAACTTTGACTCGGCGAGCGCGCCCGAATCACGAATCGCACCATCGATCACCATGCCGGCCGCGCCGCGCTTGGCGGCCATGGTGCTCATGATTTCGCCGATGATGGCCTGCGAGCAATCGCCGCCGGCATCGACCACGATCACGTCGCCGGGCTGGGCGATGTCAATTGCCTTGTGCACCATCAGGTTGTCGCCAGGTGAAACGCGCACGGTGAGTGCGACGCCGAGCATCTGCCCGCCGCGATGCATCGGGTTGAGGCCATCCGCGCCGGGCAGGCGGTTCATGCAGTCGGAGAGATGCGCCACGACAACATTTTTGAATTGCTTGATGAGCGCTGCGGGGGCGCGCTTGGGCGCGGGAAGGATGCGAAAGCCGACATTGGACATGGGTTGCAACTCCTGAGGGGTTGGTCAAAAAAAGGGAAGGGTGGAATGGGGCCGTAGTCGTTCGTTTGTGGAGCCGTTGCCTCTGCGCGCTTACTTCATGATTTCCAGCAGGTCGATCTCGAACACCAGCGTGGCATTGGGCGGAATCGTGCCGGGCACACCACGCGCGCCGTACGCCAGATTGGGCGGGCAGACCAGTTTTGCGCGGCCACCGACCTTGATTGACTGCACGCCTTCGGTCCAGCAGGGAATCACGCCGCCCAGCGGAAATGTCGCTGGTTCCTTGCGGCGAAATGAGCTGTCAAATTCCTTGCCGTCGGTGAGCGTGCCTTTGTAGTGAACCTTCACCGTATCGCTGGCCTTGGGCTTGGCACCGGAACCCTCGTTGAGCATGGTGATCTCGATGCCCGAGGGCGTCTTGGTGGACTGGGCACTGGCGGGCAAACTGTAGCTCGCAAGTGTGGCGAGGGCGAGGGCGATGACGGTGGCAGCGGCGAACTTGTTCATGAAATGGTCTTCTCTTGAGTGGATGGACGGGTGGAGGAGTGGTTCAATCAATCGAGCTTGATGTTGCCGGTCTTGATGACGTTGGCCCATTTGGAAATTTCGGCCGGCACGCGCGTCTGTGCCGCTTCAGTGCTGCCACCGATCAGGATGATGCCCATACCAAGCAACCTTTCCTTCACGTCAGTTTGCTGTAGCACCACATTGGTCTCGCGGTTGAGCAAGGCCACGGCATCGCGCGGCGTGCCAGTGGGGGCGAACAGCGTGTAGTTGGTCGCGGTCTCGTACCCTGGCAAACCGGCCTCGGCCATGGTCGGTACATCCGGCAGCATCGGCACGCGGGCGCGCGTGGCCACGGCCAGCGCGCGAAGCTTGCCGGACTTGATGTGCGGCAAATGCGCCGGCAGGCTGTCTATCGACATCGGCACGCGGCCCGACATCAAATCGGGCAGAAACTGCACCGTACCCTTGTAGGGCACGTGCACCAGGTCCACCCCCGCCATCTGCTTGAACATCTCTGCATTCAGATGCTGCAAGCCGCCGATGCCTGACGAGGCGTAGCTTAATTGCCCCGGCTTCGATTTGGCCAGGGCGATCAACTCCTGCACGTTCTTGACCGGCAGATCGGCAGTGACCACCAGGCCCACGGTGCCGAAGCCCACCTCGACGACAGGCACAAAATCGCGGCGCATGTCGAAGCCGAGGTTCTTGTGTACATGCGGCGCAATCGCATAGTCGGTAATGCTGCCGAGCATCAGCGTGTAGCCGTCAGGCGGGCTTTTCGCCAGCGCGTCAGCGCCGATGGTGGCGCCGGCACCGGGCCGGTTCTCCACCGTGACCGGCTGACCGATGCGCGCGGCGAGGCGCTCACCGATCAGACGCGCCACCGTATCGACGCCGCCGCCGGGCGGATAGGGCGCGATCAGCTTGACGGCTTTGGAAGGGTAAGTTTGCGCGAAGGCTGGTGCGAACATGCTTGCGCCAGCCGCTGCCATCAGAGCGGTGCCGAAGCGGCGGCGAGTCAGCTTGGTCATGATGTTTCCCTGCGTTGTGTTGTGTAATAACGAAGTATAGATTCCCGGTGACGACTGGCCCGTTCGCGCCATGTCGTGAACCCGAACCCGAACCCGAACCCGAACCAAAAAGGGAAACCATGTTGCAGCACGAGATGAAGGGAGGCGTTAGCACGCTGACCTTGAATCGCCCCGAAAAAGGCAACGCCCTTTCCGCCGCAATGGTGGAGGCGCTGATCGAGGGCGTCTCACGCACGCTCGATGATGCTGGCGCACATACACTCGTCATCAACGCGGCAGGCAAACATTTCTGCACCGGCTTCGATCTCTCCGATCTGGCAACCAGCAGCGACGGTGACCTGCTGCACCGCTTCGTGCGCGTCGAACAACTGCTGCAACTGGTGTGGCGCGCGCCGGTTCGCACCGTCGCCTTGGTGCAGGGCCGCGCCTGGGGTGCCGGCGCCGATTTGTTCGCGGCGTGTGAAGTGCGTCTGTGCGCGCCGGACAGCACGTTTCGTTTTCCCGGCACGCGCTTTGGATTGGTGCTCGGCACGCGGCGCTTGACTGAACGCGTGGGCGGTGACACGGCGCGGCGCTGGCTGACCGGTGGTGCCGAGGTCAGTGCGAGCGCGGCGCTTGACGCGGGCATGGCGACGCGTGAGCTGGCAGCAGACGAGCGCGCAGCCGCCGTTGCGGCGCTGGACATACCAGTGCTGGATCGCGAAACCAGTGCGGCGATTCGCGCGCGCACGCGCCACGATGAGGACGACGGTGATCTCGCCGCACTGGTGCGCTCGGCCATGCGCCCGGGGTTGAAGGTGCGCATCGAAGCCTATGTGGCAGGATTGCGCAAGTGATGCCGATCCGCCTTAGGCTGCAGGTGACCGTTATTTGCCTAAAATTATTGAATTAGTTAAAATTTAACTTATTTATTAAATTAACTTAAACATGCTGCACTTCAGCCGCCCCGAACTTGCGCAAGCGTATCTGAAACAATTGCGTGAAGGCGGTGAGCCGATCGCATTGTTCTCGCCACGGCGCACCGGCAAGACGGCTTTTTTGCGCAAGGATTTGACACCCGCCGCCGCACATGCCGGCCTGCTGGCCGTGTATGTCGATCTCTGGCAGGACAAGCAAAATCCGGCTGATGCAATTGTGTATGCATTGCAGGCAGCGCTTGATGACCTGCGCGTCCCCAAGAGCCGCACCGCACGCGGACTCACTACGCCGGTACGCAAGCTCGGCCTATTCGGTGCCAGCATCGATTTCGGCGAGGATGCGTCTGCGCGCCAACCCGTAAAGACCCACTTGCTGATCGACAGCCTGCTCCACGAACTGGCACGCGCAGCTGGAAAGAAAATTCTGTTGATGATCGACGAGGTGCAGCAGCTTGCCCTCACTGATGCAGGCGAAGATCTCGTCGCTGCCATACGCGCTTCGTTGACACGGCAGCAAAACAATGTGATTGCCGTTCTTACCGGCTCATCGCGCGATCAGCTCAACGAACTGTTTTTCCGGGCCAGGGCACCCATGTATGAATTTGCGTCCGTCATCAAATTTCCCCTGCTGGGCCGTCCCTTTGTTGAATTCGCTGCGGTGCGCCATCAACGGCTGACGGGCGTGCTGCCGGACGCCGGGATGTTGTTGCAGGCGTTTGATGCATTGGAACACCGCCCCAAACTGCTCTATCGCCTGCTCGGACACATGGAAGAGAATCCGGCGCTCGACACTGCTGCGGCTCTTGCTGAAATCGAGGCAGAGCGGGCGGCCGAAATGGATTTGCCGGGTCTGTGGGCGGGACTTTCCAGCCTGCAAAAAGCGCTGCTGGTGCGAATTGCCAGCGGCGCATCAGGCTTGTACTCCAATGAGGCTCTCGCGAGCTACCAGAAAAGTCTGGGAGTGCCGGTCAATCCAGGTTCGGTCAAGAGCGCAGTGAATCAATTGCGCAAGCGCAGTGTTCTGTCGAAAATCGGCGCGGAATACGAATTCGAGATGAAGGCGTTTTCCGCATTTATTCGCCAGCTTGCAGCGCCTGCCGGTGCAAAATCCGGACCGGGGAAGCGTTCTGCGGCACCCGCCGCCGGCAAAAAATCCCTGCGCCGCAGATAGACACCTGCGCAACTTGCCTTTGGGTGTACTGACAGAGGCTGACAAGGGCGTACCTGCCAGCATGGCAGTTGGCGGCATTGCGGGTAGAATTTTTTGACTTAACGCTCACAGGAGAAATGCAGTGGCAATGATCGAACACATCGCCCAACTCGGCGCAGAGATGACGCACTGGCGGCGTGACATCCACGCGCATCCGGAGCTCGGCTTCGAGGAGCTGCGCACCGCAAACATCGTTGCAGAGAAGCTTGCGGGCTTCGGGCTGGAGGTGCATCGCGGCATCGGCAAGACCGGCGTGGTAGGGGTGTTGCGCGCCGGCAGCAGCACTCGCTCAGTCGGGCTGCGCGCCGACATGGATGCTTTGCCGATTGTCGAGGCGAACACCTTTGCGCATCGCTCGACCCACGCCGGGCGCATGCATGCCTGCGGACATGTCGGCCACACTGCCATGCTGCTGGGCGCGGCCAAGTACCTCGCGGCGACGCGCGCTTTCGACGGCGTCGTCAATTTCATTTTTCAGCCGGCGGAAGAAGGCATTGGCGGCGCGCGCGCGATGATTGCCGATGGGTTGTTCGAGAAGTTTCCCTGCGATGCCATCTTCGGCATGCACAACCGGCCGGGGCTGGCACTGGGCAAGTTTGCGGTGCGCGCCGGGCCGATGATGGCGGGCGGTGCCTATTTCGACATTCACGTCACCGGGCGTGGTGCGCACGGCGCGCGGCCCGAGAGCGGTGTCGATTCGGTGTTGGTGGCATCGCACATCGCGATTGCCCTGCAAAGCATTGTCTCGCGCAATGTGCGCCCGGTCGATGCGGCGGTGGTCTCGGTGACCAAAATCCACGGTGGCGATGCGTACAACGTGATCCCGCAAACCGCCCAGCTTTCCGGCACCGTGCGCGCTTTCACCCCTGAGGTGATGACCCTGGTCGAGGCCAGCATGCGGCGCATCGTCAAGGGCACGGCGGAGGCGTTTGGCGCGACGGCGGAAGTCGATTTCCGCGTGATCTTCGCGCCCACGATCAACGACGCAGCGCAGGCCGACTTTGCCGCATCGGTGTGTGCGGCAGTGGCGGGGGCGGAGAACGTCAACCGCAATCCGAACCTGATCGTGGCGTCGGAAGATTTCTCGTTCATGCTCGAGAAGGTGCCGGGCTGCTATTTCAACATCGGCAATGGTGCCGGCGAAGACGATGGGGTAGGCAACTGCGAAGTACACAATCCGTCGTATGACTTTAACGATGGCGCGCTGACGCTGGGCGCGAGCGTGTTCTCCCGCATTGTTGAAACACGGCTCGCTGCCATCAGGAACGCTTGACCAACCGGAGATGACGCAATGAACAATCAAAGCAATCGACGCAAAATTGTCATGGCATTGGGTGCGAGCACATTGCCGTTGCCTGCAGCCTTGCGCGCCCAGCCCGCCGCATACCCGAATCGCCCGGTGCGCATCGTCGTCGCCTCGGCGGCCGGCGCCGGCGATGACATCCCGGCGCGCATGCTCGCCGCCAAGATGAGCGAGCTGCTCGGCCAGCAGTTCGTGATCGACAACCGCCCCGGTGCCGGCGGCATGATCGGTCAGACCTTGGTCGCCAAGGCCCCGCCCGACGGCTACACCCTGTTACTGGCCGGCGGCTCGATGGCCGGTGCACATCACGTCAACGCCAACATGGGCTACGACCTGCAGAGAGACTTCTCGCCGGTCTCGTTGATCGAGACGGTGCCGTGGTCGTTTGTCGCCAATCCGGCCCTGCCGGTGCGCACCGTGCAGGAGTTCATTGCCTATGCGCGCGCGCGGCCCGGCAAATTGACTTACGGCACCATCGGTGTCGGCCAGATTCCCTACTGGAGTGTGCGCCTGTTCAACAGCATGGCCGGCATCGACGCGCTCGAAGTGCCCTACAAGGGCACGCCGGAAGCACTGATCGATCTGGTGGCCGGCCGCCTTGACTTCTACTTTCCCGCCGTCGTCAATGCCATCGCCATCAAGGACAAGGCGCGCATCATGGCAGTGACCTCACGTGCGCGCTCGCTTCTGTTGCCCGAGGTGCCGACGCTGGCCGAATCCGGTTTGCCGGACTACGAGATGCCGGCCTGGCGCAGCATCATGGGGCCGGCCGGGATGCCGCGCGAGATCGTCGACACCCTCAATCGTGCCATGGTCACCGCGCTCGCCTCACCCGACTTGCGCGACAAACTCGCGAGCACGGGCTCGGTAGCGGCTTCGAGCACGCCGGACGAATTGCGTAAACGTTATGCAGACTGGAGCGCCATTTTCGGCCGCATTGCGCGTGAGGCTGGGCTCAAGCCGCAGTAAATGTCAGCAGTCTGCACAGACTGCGTTGCGCCGCAGCCGGTTGCAGCAAGTACTTCGCCGGAAGCCGCTATTCGACCGTCACGCTCTTGGCCAAATTGCGCGGCTTGTCGACATCGGTGCCACGCGCGACAGCGGTGTGATAGGCAAGCAATTGCAGCGGTACCACGTGCAGGATCGGCGATAGCTGTCCATAGTGTCCGGGCAAGCGAATCACGTGAATGCCCTCGCTCGATGTCATCTGCGAGTCAGCATCGGCAAACACATAGAGCTGGCCGCCGCGCGCACGCACTTCCTGAATGTTGGACTTGAGTTTTTCGAGCATCGCGTCGTTGGGCGCAACGGTGACGACCGGCATTTCACCGGTGACCAGCGCGAGCGGGCCGTGTTTCAACTCACCTGCCGGGTACGCTTCAGCGTGGATGTAGGAAATTTCCTTGAGCTTCAATGCACCTTCAAGCGCAATCGGATAATGCAGGCCGCGCCCGAGGAAGAGGGCGTTTTCTTTTTTTGCAAACGTCTCGCTCCAGGCGATGATCTGCGGCTCAAGCGCGAGCACGCTGCTGATCGCGGCGGGCAGGCGACGCAGGCTTTTGATGTGCTCGCGCTCGGCCTCGGGCGTGAGGCGACCGCGGAGTTTGGCCAGTGTGAGCGTCAGCAGGAACAGCGCCGCCAGTTGCGTGGTGAAGGCCTTGGTGGAGGCGACACCGATTTCGGTGCCGGCGCGGGTGAGGTACGAGAGCGACGTCTCGCGCACCATCGCACTGGTGGCGACGTTGCAGATGCCGAGGGAATGCACGTGGCCGAGTGACTGCGCGTGCTTTAACGCCGACATGGTGTCAGCCGTCTCGCCGGATTGCGAAATCGTGACGATCAGCGTCTTGGGGTTGGGCACGCTGTCGCGATAGCGGTATTCGCTCGCGACTTCGGCTTGCGTGGGTACGCCGGCAATCGCTTCGAGCCAATAACGCGCGGTGAGGCCCGAGTAATAACTGGTGCCGCAGGCGAGGATGTGGATCGAATCAATCTGGCGCAGCACGGCTTCGGCATGCGCGCCGAACAGCGCCGGCACGATACCCTCGACGCCTTCAAGCGTGTCGGCGAGCGCCTGCGGCTGCTCGAAAATTTCCTTTTGCATGTAGTGCTGGTAGGGGCCGAGCTCGACTGCGCCTGCCACAGCAGTCACGGTCTTCACCGGGCGATGCGCCGGGACAAAAACGCTCGCGGCGTCTGCCGCTCCCGACCCGCTCACACCAACGATCTTCACGGCGTCGCGGGTGACTTCCACGACGTCGCCATCTTCGAGAAAAATGATCTGGTCGGTGGTGCCGGCCAGTGCGAGGGCGTCGGACGCGAGGAAATTTTCATCCGCATTGGCCTGCGTAGCGCCAGACGCGCTCCCGTTGCTCCCCACGCCACCCATGCCACCCGTGCCACCGTAGCGCGCGGCGGTGCTTGCACCAAGACCCACCACGAGCGGGTTCCCGGCACGCGCGCCGATCACGGTGAACGGTTCGCTCCTGGCGACCACGGCGATTGCATACGCGCCGCGCAATTGTTTGACCGCCGTCTGCACCGCATCAAACAGCTTGCCGCGCAGATTGTCACTCTGCGTGCCACGATAGAGACTGTGGATCAAATGCGCGATGACCTCGGTATCGGTCTGGCTCTCGAACACATAGCCTTGCGCTTTGAGCGCGGTGCGCAGCTCTTCGTAGTTCTCGATGATGCCGTTGTGCACCAGCGCGATCTCGCCCGACGAGACATGCGGATGCGCATTGCTCGTCACCGGCGCGCCGTGGGTGGCCCAGCGCGTGTGCGCGATGCCGGTGCCGCCGCTGATGTGGTCGCGGCTGACCTGTTCCTGCAAATCGGCAACACGCGTCACGCTGCGTGCGCGCCGCAATGGCGTGTCTGCGGTGCCGCCCAGCACCGCCAGCCCGCAGGAATCGTAGCCGCGGTATTCAAGCCGCCGCAGGCCCTCGACCATCACGGGAACAATATCGCGGCCCGCCACCGCGCCGACGATGCCGCACATTAGCGATTTACCTTGGACAAGTTCAACGCAGCATGCCTCTACTCAAACTCGACAATCGCTTCGATCTCGACCGAAAATCCGCGCGGCAGCGAGCCCACGCCAACTGCCGAGCGTGCGTGCGCGCCCTTGTCACCAAACACGTCGACGAATAAATCAGAGCAACCGTTGACGACCTTGGGCTGATCGGTGAAGTCGGGTATTGCATTGACCATACCGAGCACCTTGACCACGCGCGTGACGCGCGAGAGGTCACCCAATGCGTGCTTCATCACGCCAATGAGGCCAATACCGACAGTGCGCGCGTCCTTGTAGGCCTCCTCGACGCTTACTTCGCGTCCTACTTTTGGCACTGGTTGCGCCGACGCAGGCCGCACCGGCCAGCCTTTGCCCGCGAGGTAGAGCAGATTGCCGGTGATGACGAAGGGCACATAGTTGCCGCCCGGCGCGCCGGGGGCTTCGAGGGTGATGCCGAGTTGGGTGAGCTTTTGTTCCGGGGTCATGGCAAACCTTTCAGGACGATTTCTTCTGCGGCGGCTTCCACGCATCCAGCGTCAGTTGTTTGGCGCGTGTCAGAGTGAGCTTGCCACCGGGTGCGGCCTTGGTGATAGTCGAGCCAGCGCCAATGTAAGCGCCCGCACCGATGGTAACCGGCGCCACCAGCGTCGAGTCGGAGCCGATGAACGCGCCGTCACCAATGATGGTTTTGAACTTGTTGACGCCATCGTAATTGCAGGTGATGGTACCGGCACCGATGTTGACCTTTTTGCCGACTTCGGAGTCGCCGATGTAAGCCAGATGATTGGCCTTGGAACCCGCGCCGATCACCGACTTCTTCACCTCGACAAAATTGCCGATGTGGACGTGCTCGTCCAGTTGCGCACCTGGACGCAAGCGCGCGTAGGGGCCGATGCGGCAATGCGCGCCGACTTCGGCATCTTCCAAATGGCTGAACGCTTCGACGCGGGTGCCGGCCTTGATGCGCACGTTCTTCAACACGCAGTTCGGACCGATCACGATGTCATTGCCGAGCACCACATCGCCTTCAAACACGCAATTGACATCGATGCGCACATCCTGTCCGCACGAGAGCAGGCCGCGCACATCGATGCGCGCCGGGTCGGCGAGGGTCACGCCGGCTTCGAGCAGGGCAGTGGCGATGTTGCGCTGATGCACGCGCTCAAGCTCGGCGAGTTGTGCCTTGCTGTTGACGCCCGATACTTCCCAGGCGTGCGGCGCAGTTGCGGACTCGACGGCGACGCCATCGGCCAGTGCCAGCGGCACGATGTCGGTGAGGTAATACTCGCCCTGCACGTTGTTATTGGAAAGCTTCGACAACCAGTCCTTCAGATACGCAGTGGGCACGGCCATGATGCCGCTGTTGACTTCGCGGATCGCGCGCTCGGCGGGCGAAGCATCCTTGTGCTCGACGATGCGCGTGATCCTGCCGGGGGAAGGGCGCTCGCCATCAATGGCTCCCGAGGCAGGACGCTCGCCATCAATGGCTCCCGATCTCACCATGCGCCCGTATCCTGTGGCGTCATCGAGCTCGGCAGTAAGGATGGCCATCCCGCCCGAAGCCGCTCCCACCAATGATTTCAGCGTATCGATCGGCGTCAGTGGCACGTCTCCGTAGAGGATCAGCGTCGTGGCCGCAGCACCAAGAAGTGGCACCGCCTGCATCACTGCGTGACCGGTGCCAAGTTGCGGTTCCTGCAGTGCAAACGCAATATCGGGCGCTGCCATCGCTTCGCGCACGGCCTCGCCGCCATGGCCTGTGACCACCACGATGCACGCAGGATGCAGCGCGCGCGCAGCGTCAATCACGTGGCGCAGCAGCGACTTGCCCGCCAGCGGGTGCAGCACTTTCGGCAGCGCCGAGTGCATGCGCTTGCCCTGGCCTGCGGCTAGTATGATGACGTTGAGGGACATGAATCCGGGAGACAAAACAGCATGCGGCGAATGCAGGCGATTCTAGCATCGGCACTCTGGCCAAAATGTGCCGCGATGGCGTCCGCGAGGCGTGTGCTTTCGGGCGCAATCCTGATGCTCGCCGTCTCGGCATCAGGCTGCAGCACCATCGACTTTGCCTATTCGATGGCGCCCACCGCGCTCGGCCTGATGGCCGACAACTATCTCGACCTCGATGGTGAACAGGAGACCTTGCTCAAGGAGCGCCTGCTGACGCTGCGCGAGTGGGTGCGCACCACGCAGATGCCGGTTTATTCAAAAATGCTCAACGAAGTGCGTACGCGCACGGCGGGCAAGGTCGCGGTTGACGATGTGGTGTGGCTCACCGCCGAGAGCCGCCGCTTGTGGCGGGTGACGGGCACACGGGTTGCCAGCGAGATCGCCGAGATGGCACCACGCCTCACTGCCGACAATCTGGCGGCACTGCAAAAGAAGTTCACGCGCAACAACGCCGAATATACCAAGGACACCATCGACGCCACGCCGCGCAAGCAACGCGAAAAGCGTCTTGAGCGGGTCAAGGAAAACGCGGAACGCTGGTATGGCAGTTTTGACGACATGCAGATGGAGCGCATCAAGGCGATGGCCGATGCGTTGCCGATGAATCCGCGGTTGATATTGGACGATCGCATCCGCCGCCAGAATGCGTTGATGGCGATACTGCAAGGCATCGTGGACAAGACGCTGGCGCGCGCCGAGGCCGAGCAGCGTCTCGTCACACTCTTCACCGATTTTGAGGCCGGCCGCTCCCCCGCGTATCAGGCCCATGCCGCGACGTATTTGCGGGAGTCGCAGGTCATGACAGCGGAGATCGCCAATCTCGCCAGCGCCGAGCAGCGCGACACTGCGCAGCGCCGCTTCAAGCGCTGGGTGGACGACATGGCGAATCTCGCAGCACGCAAGGAGCCGTAGGGTGGCAGGGGCGGCAGCGGCCGCCCCTGCCTCACGCCACAGCTGTCTTCAAAACCATGCGCGCGGTAGCTGTTGACAGTCACACCATTGCCATAGTGCTTCGAGTAACATTTGCCATCTGAACCGGCCATCGTCAACCAGGCCGGGCGACAAGGAGACCGTCACATGAACACTTCAACCTTCAAGGCATCCCTCAATGCGCTCATGGCTGCGGCTGCGCTCTGCGTGTTGGCACTGCCCGCGACATGGACGCCACCAGCCTCCGCGCAAACACCCGCCTGCGCCAATCGCGGTGACCTCGATGCGCAGTATTGCGACGAGAACAAAGACCTCGTCGCCGAGCCGCCCAAGGACCCCGCCAAATTCAAGAATCCCTCGACCCTGGTGTTCACCTACACACCGGTTGAAGACCCGGCGGTCTACGAAAACATTTTCAAGCCCTTCACCACACATCTGGCGCAATGTACCGCCAAAAAAGTGGTGTTCTATCAAGTGCAGTCGAACGCTGCCGAGATTGAGGCGATGCGCTCGGGCCGCCTGCACGTGGGTGGTTTCTCGACCGGGCCGACCGCGTTTGCGGTCAACATCGCCGGCGCGGTGCCGTTTGCGGTCAAGGGCACGGCGCAGGAGTTTCAGGGCTATCAATTGTTCTTGATCGTCAAGAAGGATAGTCCGTATCAGAAGATGAGTGACCTCAAAGGCAAGAAGGTCGCGCACACCGCACCGTCATCCAACTCGGGCCACATGGCACCGATGGCGCTGTTCCCCAAAGAGGGGCTCACGCCGGAGAAGGACTACAAGATATTGTTCTCGGGCAAGCATGACCAGTCGATCCTCGGCGTGCGCTCGGGCGACTACGATGCCGCGCCGGTGGCGTCCGACGTGTTTCACCGTATGGCCGTGCGCGGTCAAATCAAGGAAGACGAGTTTCGCGTGATCTGGAAGTCGGCCAAGTTCCCGACGTCGTCGTTCGCCTACGCGCACGATCTGGAGCCGAAGCTGCGCGATCAAATGTTGAAGTGCTTCTATGACTACCGCTTCAATGCCGAAATGCAAAAAGCGTTTGATGGCGCAGACCGCTTCGTGCCGGTCACGTATTTGAAGGACTGGGCCATCGTGCGCCAGGTGGCGGAAGCGGGCGGCGAGAAATTCAATCGTGCTGCGTATGAGAAAGAGACCGCGCGCGAGGCGGCGGCGAAGAAGAAGTAACGCAACGGGCCGGCGCTGAAGAAACCTGGCAGCCGGGCATCTGGCTGCGGGCCGCTCCCACCAACGATTCTGGAGGCACGTCTTGCGTAGAATGTCTATCCATGCGGGTCTTGGCGCGGTGTGCCTGAGCATTTTTATGCTATGCGCACTGCCAGCGCAGGCGCAGGACACCTGCAAAAATCGCGGCGACCTCGACACCCAATACTGCGATGACAACGGTGACCTCGTCGCCGACACGCCCAAGGATGCGAAGCGCTGGAAAGACCCGGAGACGCTTTACTTCTCCAACTCGCCGCTGGATGATCCGGCCGAGTTTCAAAAACTCACCAAACCATTTGCCGATTACCTCGGCACCTGCACCGGCAAGAAGGTGCGCTATTACGACGTGGTGTCGTCCGCTGCCGCGATTGAAGCCCTGCGCTCCGGGCGCATGCATATCGGCACCATGTCTACCGGCGACACCGCGTTTGCAGTAAACGTCGCGGGTGCAATCCCGTTTGCCATTCGTGGCAATGAGCGCGGCAACGAGCGCGGCGGCAAGCCCGAGATACAGGGCTATCAACTCTGGATGATCGTCAAGTCAAGCAGCCCCTACAAGACGCTTGCCGACCTCAAGGGCAAGAAGGTCGCGCACACCACGCCCTCGTCAAACAGCGGCAACATGGCGCCGCGCGCGCTGTTTCCTGCGGATGGTCTGACACCCGACAAGGACTACAAGGTGCTGTACTCGGGCAAACACGACAACTCGATTCTCGGCGTGGCGGCGGGCGACTACGACGCCGCGCCGATTGCGCATGACATCCTCCTGCGCCTGGCCGAACGCGGCGCTGTGAAGATGGACGACTTTCGCATTATCTGGAAGTCGCCATTCTTCCCACCCGGCGGACTGTCGATGGCGCACGATCTCGCGCCTGCCTTGCAACAAAAAATTCGCGACTGCACGACACAATTCAAGTACCCTGCCGAAATGAGCAAGGGCTTTCAGGGTGCCGATCGCTGGGTGCCGGTGACCTACAGGGAGCAGTGGGAAATCGTGCGCAAGGTGGCCGCCGGGTCGGGTGAGAGTTTCAACCGGCAGGCGTTTGACAAAGAGAAGCAACGCGCCGAAGAGGCTGCGAAGGTGAAGAAAAAATAGCGGCCGCGTGACCGCCGCGCCAACCTCTTACCACCCTCGCACCGCCGGGCCCGCTTTACGCCTGCTATCATGCTGCATGATTGCATGATTCAAGGAGATAGGCCATGTTGAAACAGATCGGTGCCAGCGGCCAGTTGTCGATGGGCAAGCATTTGGCTGGAAAGTATTTTCAGGTAGAAGCGCAGGAGGGCGGTGCTTTCATGCTGCGTCCGATGAAGGTGATTCCGGTAGACGATGCTTGGCTGCACACGCCGGAGATGCGCGCCAACCTCAAGCAGGCCGACGCGTGGATGAAAAAAAATCCACCCGCTGAAACAGACATGAAGAAATTCAATGCCAAGATCGAGGCGGTATTGAAGGCCAGAACAGCGAAAGCGCGCTGATGGCGCGCGTTCTGCTCGATCTGAATCTCCCGGCATTTCAGGCGCAGTTGTTTGCACTGGATGCCGCACCCTTGCGTCAAGTGCTGAAGGCGCTTCAGAAACTGAGCAAAATGGAGTGGCCGGTGGTGTATCAGGATCACGGCCTCAAATGGGAGGCGCTTGAAGAGCGGCCGGGAAAATTCAGTTTTCGCATTAGCCAACAGTGCCGGGCAGTAGCGCTGCGTGACGGAAATTACCTGCGCATTCAGTCGCTCCACTTCGACCACGACAGTGCCTACAGCAAGAAGTGAGACCCATGCTCTCGATCAAACACCTCAGCAAGGAATACGTCTCCGGCAAACCGGTGTTGCGCGGCATTTCCCTTGACATCGAAGGGCGCGACATCACGGCCATCATCGGGCCGTCAGGCACGGGCAAGTCGACGCTGATCCGCTGTATAAACCGCCTGGTTGAGCCGACCTCGGGCGAGATCATCTTTGAAGGCCGTGATGTCGTGAAGCTGTCCGGCAGCGAACTGCGCGCGGCGCGCAGCCGCATCGGCATGGTGTTTCAGGAATACAACCTCGTTGAGCGTCTCTCGGTGATGGAGAATTTGCTCACCGGCTGCCTCGGCAAAACCCCGGCAGTGAAGGCTTTCCTGCGCAAGTTCGATGCCGATGACATTCGCCGCGCCTGGGAGATGCTCGAGATCGTCGGTCTTACCGGTTTCGCCAATGCGCGCGCCGATTCGCTCTCGGGCGGGCAGCGCCAGCGCGTCGGCATTTCGCGTGCGGTGATGCAGCAGCCGGCCTTGCTGCTGGCTGACGAGCCCACTTCATCGCTTGACCCCAAGACCTCGGTCGAAATCATGGAGCTGCTGGCGCGCGTGGCGGAAGTCAAGAACATCCCGGTCATCATCAACATGCATGATGTGGAGTTGGCGCGGCGCTTCGCCTCGCGCATCATCGGCATGGCGGGTGGGCATGTGGTGTATGACGGTGCGCCCGGCGGCCTGACCGACGATGTGCTCAAGACGATTTATGGCGGGGAGAGCTGGCTCCACTGAGCCTGCTGACAGATGACCACTGCCGTGCCTGCCCACGTCAAACCGTTCCAGGCCTCGCCGCTGGCGCGTGCCGGCTGGGTGGTGTTGCTGGTCTATCTGGCATGGGCGATGTCGTCGCTCGACTTCAACTACGCGCGCTTCATCACGGGTCTGGACAACGGCGCCAGGTTCATCGGCCGCATGATCCCACCCAATTTCGAGCGCTGGGATTTGCTGGTCAAGGGTCTGACCGAGTCGTTGCAGATGGCCTTCATCGCATCCTTCCTCGGCGTCATCATCTCGCTGCCGCTGGGCCTGCTTGCTGCACGCAACCTGATGCCCGCTGTGGTGAGCTGGCCGGTGCGCATCATCGTGATTGCCTGCCGCTCGTTTCACCCGGTGATCGTCGCCATCATCTGTGTGAAGGCGGTGGGTTTCGGTGCGCTGGCCGGCATCATCGCGCTCACGGTCGCCTCCATCGGCTTCGTCGGCAAGCTGTTCACCGAGGCGATTGAAGAAATTTCGATGAAGCAGATCGAGGCCGTGCGCGCTACCGGCGCATCGTTCATGAACGTGGTGATCTTTGGCGTGGTGCCGCAGGTGATGTTCCGCTTCATCGGCTTCTCGGCTTATGAGACCGATGCCAACCTGCGCAACTCGACGATGGTGGGCATCGTTGGTGCGGGCGGTATTGGCGGCACCTTGTTCGCGGCGTTTCAGCGCTTTGACTACGACTACGTGTTCGCGATTGTGTTGTCGATCATCGGGCTCATCATGATCGGCGAAGTGCTGCAGTTGTGGGTCAAGAAGGTGTTCAAGCAATGAGTGCCGCTGCGCCATCACCCGCTCCCGGTGCGGACCTTGCGCGCGTCTGGCAGCGCTTCACTTTGCCTGAGCGCCTCGCGCGCTTCTCGATCTATTTCGCCATTGTGTTTGCGGTGGCGTGGGCGGTGCAGTCGGTCGAGATCATTGTCGAATTCATCTGGGATGCGCATGTGCAAATCGCCGACATGGGTCGGCGCATGTGGCCCATCGCTTGGGGCCACTACCCCAAGGGCGTGCATGACGCGCTGATCGAAACCCTCAACATCGCGGCAGTGTCAACCTTGCTCGGCGTATTGATGGCAGTGCCGGTCGGCTTCCTCGCCGCGCACAACGCTACGCCGTATCGCTTCGTCAACTACTGCGCCAAATTCATTCTGGTGTCGACGCGATCGATCAACACCCTGTTGTGGGCGCTGTTCTTCGTCGCCGTGTTCGGCCCCGGCGCGTTGGCCGGCACGCTGGCGATTGCGTTTCACTCGATTGGCTTTATCGGCAAGCTGTTCTCCGAAGCAGTCGAGGACACCCATCGCGGCTCCATTGAGGCGCTCACCGCTGCGGGCGCATCCAAGCTGGCGTTGATCCAGTACGGCTACTGGCCGCAGGTCAAGCCGACGTTCTGGGCCATCGCCTTGTTCCGCTGGGACATCAACGTGCGCGAATCGGCCGTGTTGGGCCTGGTCG
>JANPAR010000211.1:0-12203 GCA_031430015.1 Burkholderiales bacterium | reverse complement strand
TTATTCCGGAAATGAAGGAAGGCTCGGTGGTGCCTGGCATCAACCGCCTGCCCAACATTTCCCTTGATGAATCGATTCGCATGGAAAACCAGGCGATGAAGCTGGTGATGGAGGTACCGGGTGTGAAGTCGGCAATCTCGGGTGTGGGGCGCGGCGAGAGCCCGGCTGATCCACAAAGCCAGAACGAATCGACGCCGATTGTCAGTCTCAAGCCACGCGACGAGTGGCCCAAGGGCTGGAACCAGGATGACATTGCCGATGCGATCCGGGCCAAGCTGGAAACCCTGCCCGGCGTGCAGATCGTGATGGCGCAGCCGATTTCGGATCGGGTTGACGAAATGGTCACCGGCGTGCGCTCCGACATTGCGGTCAAGGTGTTCGGCGATGACCTGGAGCAATTGAGGACTCTGGCGGCGCGCATTTCAGGGGTGGCGCAAGGCATTCGCGGTGCGCAGGACTTCCGCATCGAGCGCGTGACCGGGCAGCAGTATTTGCAGATCGAGATCGACCGCCAGGCGATTGCACGCCTTGGCCTCAATGTGGCCGACGTCAACGACGTGATCGACATCGCCGTCGGTGGCAAAAAAGCCTCTGAGATTTTTGAGGGAGAGCGCCGCTTCGCTGCCGTGGTGCGTCTGCCCGAAGCCTTTCGCAACAACATCAGCGCTATCTCGCAGATTTTGCTCACCTCGCCGCGTGGTGCCCAGATGCGGCTCGACGACGTCGCCAAAATCGAGGTGATCGATGGCCCCGCGCAAATTTCGCGCGAGCTCGGCAAGCGCCGCATCGTGATCGGCGTCAACGTCAAGGGCCGCGACCTCGGTGGCTTCGTGGCCGAGTTGCAGCAAAAGGTCGACGCCGAAGTGAAGCTGCCCGATGGCTATTACTTTGAATGGGGCGGGCAGTTTCAAAACATGGAGCGCGCATTGGGGCACCTGAAAGTGATTGTGCCGGTCACCGTTGCGGCGATCTTCTTTCTGCTGTTTTTGCTGTTCAACTCGTTGCGCTATGCCACGCTCATCATCACGGTGCTGCCGTTTGCGTCCATCGGTGGCGTGGTGGCGCTGTTTGTGGCCGGCGAATATCTGTCGGTGCCGGCCTCGGTTGGGTTCATTGCGCTCTGGGGCATTGCTGTGCTTAACGGGGTGGTACTGGTGTCGTGCATTCTCACCCTGCGCAACGAAGGCAAGAGTGTGCACGAAGCGGTGGTGGAGGGCGCGCGCATGCGCTTCCGGCCAGTGATGATGACCGCTACCGTCGCCATGCTCGGCTTGATTCCGTTTCTGTTTTCGACCGGTCCGGGGTCGGAAGTGCAGCGGCCGCTGGCCATTGTGGTGATCGGCGGTTTGATCACCTGCACCCTGCTCACCCTGGTGGTGCTGCCGGCGTTGTACCCGTGGTTTGATGATGGCAAGGAGGCTGCGCCTGCGCAGACAGGTGAGCCGCTGCCGGGACTTGTACGTGTCTGACGCGCCACTGGCGGGCGCCGTCAATCCGACTGCGCAGCGGCGCGCCGTGGCACCCCGGCGGCCCGGCGCCGCAGGTGGCAGCCATCCGGCGCAAGTGTGCGAGACTCATACAACGCGTCTCAAGGTTGCATCGTAAGGTCGCACCATGACACTCGATCCGGTCATTCTGTTTTTCCTGCTTGGCTTGACAGCGCGTCTGCTCAAGTCGGATTTGCGCCTGCCCGAACCGATTTACGAAGCGTTGTCGGTGTATTTGTTGCTTGCGCTCGGCCTCAAGGGCGGCATCGAACTGGCACGCTACCCATTGAGTCAACTCGGCCCGCAGATCGCAGCAGTGATTGCACTCGGTTGCGTGCTGCCGTTGCTGGCCTTTCTCGCGCTGCGTGCACTGGGGCGGCTGCCGCGCGCGGATGCGGCGTCAATTGCGGCGCACTATGGCTCGGTCAGCGTGGTGACCTTCGCGGCGGCAATGACCTGGATTGAAGTGCGCGGTATCCCTGCCGAAGCCTATCTGCCGCTGTTCGTGGCCTTGCTCGAAGCGCCCGGCATCATCGTTGGCGTGTTGCTCGCGCGCGGGGTGTCGGGAGGGGCTGCGCAGTGGGGCGGTGTACTGCGCGAAGTGATGACGGGCAAGAGCGTCATCCTGTTGCTGGGCGGGCTGGCGATTGGCGCCGCGCTCGGGCCTGCGGGGGTGAAGCCGGTGGCGCCGTGGTTCTTCGATTTGTTTAAAGGCGCGTTGACCTTGTTCATGCTCGAACTCGGTTTGGTGACGGGCCGCCAGTTGGGGGCATTGCGCACCAGCGGCGCTTTTCTCGTGGTGTTTGGCATCGTCACACCGCTGGTGTTCGGCATGATCGGCGCGGTGCTTGGCGTGCTGCTCGGGTTGTCGGAAGGTGGCGCGACTGTGTTGGCCGTGCTGGCCGCGAGTGCTTCCTACATTGCCGCACCGGCCGCCTTGCGTGTGGCGGTGCCGGAGGCCAACCCCGGCCTGTCATTGCCGGTGGTGCTCGGTGTGACCTTCCCGTTTAATCTGTTGTTCGGATTTCCCGTGTATCACGCCTACGTGCAGTGGCTGTCACGCTGAGGAGAATGCAAATGGAATGGCATGGCCGCAAGTTGCTCACCGTGATTGCCGAAGCGGCGCTCGAGCGCAAGCTGGTCGATGAAGCGCGGCGCCTGGGCATTGGCGGCTACACCATCACGGAAGTACGCGGCGGTGGCACCCACGGCGTGCGCGCTGGCGAGTGGGAAGGCGAGCGCTCGATCGAATTCAAGGTGCTGTGCGAAGCAGCGGTTGCGCAGCGCCTCGCTGCGAGCATCATGGAGACCTATTCACAGCACTACGCGCTTGTGCTTTACACCAGCGATGTGGGGGTGTTGCGCGGTGATAAATTTACCTGAGGCCGCCGCCGCGAAACCCTTGGTGGGAGCGCCTCTTGGCTTTGTCCTATTGTTCCGCCGGGCGCGGCGCGCCGGGTACCCGCGCTGCCGGCAGTACTGCGGTGAAGCGGCTGCCCTTGCCGATGGTGCTCGCGATATCGAGCCGCCCGCCGTGGCGCGCGAGGATGTGCTTGACGATGGCGAGGCCTAGGCCGGTGCCGCCGGTTTCGCGCGAGCGCGACTTGTCGACACGGTAGAAGCGTTCGGTCAAACGCGGCAGATGCTCCGGGGCGATGCCGGGGCCGGAATCGGTCACACTGAATGCGGTGCCTTCCGAAGTAGCCGCGAGGCTGACCTCAATGTTTCCACCTGCCGGTGTGTAGCGGATCGCGTTGGACACCAGATTGCCGAACGCGCTGCGCAATTCGTCCGCTGCGCCAGTGAGGACGAGGGTGTCGTCAATCGCGGTAGTGATAGTGTGCCGCCCGCCGGACAGGGCACGGGCCTCGTCCATTAGTTGACCCATCAGATGCCGGGTCTGCACGTGTTCTTCCATTGAAGGCGTGGCCTCGCTTTCCAGACGCGACAAGGTGATCAAGTCCTCAATCAGGCGCTGCATGCGTTGCGACTGATCGCTCATGAGCGAGTGAATGCGCGTGCGCTGCGCTGGGGCAATATCCTGCTGCTCTTCAAGCTGCTCCAGAAAGCCGCCCACCACGGTGAGCGGCGTGCGCAACTCGTGCGAGACGTTGGCGATGAAGTCGCGCCGCATGGCTTCCACGCGCATGAGCGCAGTGACGTCGCGCGACAGGATGATGCGCCGGGTCTGCTGAAACGGCAGGAACTGCACCGTAAGCGCGACTGCGCCTGACGGATCGTTGAGCTGCAGTGGCTCGCGAAAATCAGCGCGTACCAGATACTCGGTAAACGCCGGCTTGCGCACCAGGTTGGCAATCAGGAAGCCGCCATCGCGCGCGAGGTCAAGACCAAAGTGCAGGCAGGCGGATGGATTGCACCATTCGATACGGTCTGCCAGATCCAGAATGATGATGCCGTCGGGCAGAGCGCTCGAGGCCTCCATGAAACGCGACAGCGTTTCCTCCGCCTCAAGGCTGCGCCGCAGGTCGTGCTTGCGCGCGCGCCGCAGCTCGAAAAACACCGACGCCCAGGCACCAAATCCGTCAGGCAATTCCGCCGGATGCCCTTCGCTTCGTGTGCTCACCAGCCAGGCGTTCACGCGGTGCAGGTAATACAGATGCAGGCCAATCAACAGGCCAAGGCCGGCAATCGCCACCACAAAACCCCAACGTTCCCCCAGCAGGGCGCCGGCCATGAGGGCGAAAAAAGCCACGACGCCAAAGCGGAACCAGACCGGAAGCCAGAAGCTGTTCACAGGGAGTGTGGTGGGTGGGGCAAGAGTAGGCATTATCGCGTGTCGCGCTGACGCTGCGGCGTGTGGCACATACAGGTGGAGCGAAGCCCGGCGGTTTGCGCCCTGAACGCTTCGGCAGCGCTGTCTGGGGCGAAGGCGGTAAGGCTGGTGCTCAGATTTTTGCGAGGCGGTAGCCGGCGCCGCGCACGGTTTGCACCAGCTCGTCAACGTGCGCCACCGCGAGTATTTTGCGCAGCCGCAAAATATGCACGTCGACCGTGCGCTCCTCGATAAAGGTGTGGTCGCCCCATACCTGATCGAGCAGTTGCGCGCGCGAGAACACGCGCTCAGGGTGTGCGGTGAGAAAACGCAGAAGCTTGAATTCAGTTGAGCCTATGTCGAGCAACTGGCCGTTGGCGCGCACTTCATGCCGCGATGGGTCAACGCGCAGCGGGCCGAACGTGATTGGTTCTTCAGCGTGCTCGGGCGCACGGCGGCGCAGCAGCGCGTTGACGCGCGACACCAGCTCGCGCGGTGAGAACGGCTTGGTCACGTAGTCATCGGCACCGACGTCAAGCCCCACCACCTTATCGGTCTCATCTGCTTTGGCCGTGAGCATGATGATCGGCAGTGCCTTGGTGCGCACATCGGCGCGCAACGAACGCGCTAGTTGCACACCGGTCTCTCCCGGCATCATCCAGTCCAGAATGACCAAGTCCGGCAGGCTGGCCTTGATCGACGCGCGGGCTTCGGCTGCATCCTGTGCCGTTTGCAGCTTGTAGCCTTTTGGCGCCAGCGTGAACTCAAGCAACTCAAGGATCGCCGGTTCGTCTTCAACCAGCAGGATGGTAGTGTCTAGTGCCATGCTTCAATTGTAGAGGCCGCAGACAGCGCTGTCGCAACGCCCATTCGCTGCCGCTGTCAATTGGCGACCGCCTGTTCGAGCGTTTCCATGGAAGCGTGGCGCACATCTGTGCCTTTGGCCACGAAGATCACGTACTCTGCAATGTTTTGGGCATGATCGCCGACGCGCTCGATCGCCTTTGCGATCCAAATTGTGTCGAGCGCGGTTGAAATGGTGCGCGGATCTTCCATCATGAAGGTGATGAGCTGGCGCAGCACGCTGCGAAACTCGAGGTCAATCTGCCTGTCTTCGAGTACGATGCTGCCAGCTGCAACGGCGTCCAGCCGTGCAAACGCATCGAGTGCGTTTTTCAGCATGTTGATGGCGATGCGAGCGGCGGTATGCACATCCGAAAAACCTGGCAGATGCACCTGGCCCCGTTCGTGCATGGCGCGCGCGAAGCGCGCGATCTTGTCGGCTTCATCACCGATACGTTCGAGGTCGGTAATCGTCTTGACCACGGCCATCACCAGCCGTAAATCACCAGCAGCCGGCTGGCGCTTGACGATCAGGTGGGTACACAAATCGTCAAGATCGATTTCGAACTGGTTGATGCGCGCTTCGGTGGCGTGGATGCTGTCCACCTGAGCGTCGTCGAACTTCTCGTAGACTGCGACAGCCGCGCGCACCTGGGCTTCCACCAGCCCGCCCATTTGCAGCATGCTGGTGCGGATGGCCTCAAGGTCGGCATCGAATTGGGAGGAGATATGGGTCTTGTCCATGCGCGGTTCTTTCGGGAATCGGAAAATTCAAATCAGCCAAACTTGCCGGTGATGTAGTCCTCGGTGCGTTTGTCCTTGGGCTTGAAGAAAATATCGTCAGTCTTGCCGTACTCGATCATTTCGCCGATGTACATGTAAGCAGTGAAATCGGACACGCGCGCGGCCTGCTGCATGCTGTGGGTCACGATCAGGATCGTCACACGCTCCTTGAGCGTATGGATCAATTCCTCGATGGCACCGGTGGCAATCGGGTCGAGCGCCGAGGTCGGCTCGTCGAACAGAATGACCTCGGGGTCGGTGGCGAGACAGCGCGCGATGCACAGACGCTGCTGCTGCCCGCCGGAGAGGTTGTAGGCCGGTTCGTGCAGCCGGTCCTTGGCTTCGTTCCAGAGGGCGGCGCCGTTGAGCGCCTCCTCGACCTTGTCTTCAAGAATGGATTGGTTGTTGACGCCGCGCACGCGCAGGCCATAGGCCACGTTTTCGAAAATCGACTTCGGAAACGGATTCGGTTTCTGGAACACCATGCCGACGCGCATGCGCACTTCAATCGGGTCCACGTCGGCGGCGAGCAAATTGGTGTTGTCCGGATGGAACACGATTTCGCCTTCGTAGCGGTTGCCCGGATACAGGTCGTGCATGCGGTTGAAGCTGCGCAGGAAGGTCGATTTGCCGCAGCCCGAAGGGCCGATCAGGGCGGTGACCTTGCGCTCGCGCACACTCATGGTCACATTCTTGATGGCCTGAAAACTGCCATAGAAAAAATTGAAGTTGCGCACATCGGCCTTGATCGCGCCGTTGGCGGCGTCAGCGGCAGCAACGGAAATGGGTTCGGTTTGAGCGGACATGAGAAGTTTTGCCTTTGAATTCACCACTTGATGTTTTTGCGGAGCCGATAACGCAGCCAGATTGCCAGCCCGTTCATTGCGAGAGTCATGAATACGAGCACGAAGCCAGCTGCAGCGGCGTTGACCTGGAAGGCCTCTTCAGGACGTGAGGTCCAGTTGAACATCTGGATTGGCATCACGGTAAAGGGTGAAAACAGCCAGTCAAACATGCCGGCCGCCGGTTCACCCGCGAATGGCATGGGCGGCAAGAAGGCGATGAAGGTCAGTGCGCCGATGGTGATGATCGGGGCGGTCTCGCCGATGGCGCGCGCCATGCCGATGATCACACCCGTGAGGATGCCAGGTGTCGAGTAGGGCACGATGTGGTCGCGCACCAGTTGCCATTTGGTTGCGCCAAGAGCGTAAGCGCCCTCACGAATCTGGCTGGGAATTGCGCGGATGGCTTCGCGTGTCGATACGATCACGATTGGCAGGATCAGCAGGGCCAGCGTCAAACCGGCGGACAGGATGCTTTGGCCGAGCTTGAACTCGTAGACAAACAAACCGAGCGCCAACAGGCCGTAGACGATCGATGGCACACCGGCCAGATTCGAGATGTTGATCTCGATGACGTCAGTAAACCAGTTCTTGCGGGCGTACTCTTCAAGATAGAGTCCGGCGGCGACGCCAACCGGTACGGCGGCGGCGGCCGTCACCAACATCACAAGGGTGGAGCCGATCCACGCCGACAGGATGCCGGCATTCTCGGCCTTGCGTGAGGGGAAATTGGTGAAAAATCCCCAGTCGATACGCGGCACGCCCTTGACCGCCATGTCGACCATCAGCGCGAGCAGGGAGAACAGGCCGATCAGCAGGCACAGCAAGCCGAGGATCGCAAACATCAGGTCGTAGCGCTTGTGTTTTTGTACCAGCGCGCGAATCGCGGCGGTATCCTGGGACAGTTCCATGGTGGTCTCAGTAGGCTTCGCGGAAGCGTTTGCGCAGGAAGTAGCCGATCATGTTGAAGATCAGCGTTATCAGGAACAACATCAGGCCGGCCGCGAAAATGGTCTGGTAGCCGATTGAGCCATGCGGCAAATCGCCGAGTGCAACCTGGACGATATAGGCGGTGATGGTGGCAGCCGGTTCAAACGGATTGGCCGTGAGGTTCGGCTGCATGCCGGCGGCCACGGCCAGAATCATGGTTTCGCCGACCGCGCGCGAGATGCCCAGAATATAGGCGGCAGCGACGCCGGAAAACGCTGATGGAAACACCACGCGCACGGCGGTCTGAAAACGTGTGGCGCCCATGGCGTACGAGCCTTCGCGCAGCGACATGGGCACCGCGCGCATGGCGTCTTCAGAGATCGATGCGATGGTCGGCACGATCATGATGCCCATCACCAGACCGGCAGACAGCAGGCTGAAGCCGGGCAGCCACGGAATCAGCGCCTGCAGGATCGGGGTGACAAATAGCAGGGCGAAGTAGCCATACACAATGGTGGGCACGCCGGCCAGCATTTCGAGCACCGGCTTGCATATTTCGCGCACCTTGGGGGTCGCGAACTCCGAAAGGTAGATCGCGATGATGGTGCCGAGGGGAATCGCCACCGACAATGCAACGAGCGAGCTGACCAGGGTGCCTGACAGCAGCACGCCAATGCCGAAGTGGGCATCGTCAAATAACGGCGTCCATTGGGTGTCAAACAAAAAGTCTTTCAACGGCACATGCTGAAAAAATACCCAGGACTCCTTGACGAGTACGTAGACGATGCCGAGCGTGGTGAATACCGCCACCATGGCTGCACCCAGCAGCAGCATTTCAATGATCAGCTCTTTGACGTGGCGCGAAGCGCGCTTGGCCAAACGCGGAGAAACTGAATCGGTAGCAGGCATCAACATCGTGCTGTTCAGGACGGAAGACATATCGGCGGAGGCTCAAAACGAACACCCAAACCTGACCAAGTCAGGCCGGATGTTCTCATGGGAAACGGCGGGCGGAGCAAGGAGCCAACTAGGGGGTCACTCTTTGGGATTGCGCGCCAGCAGATCGGCCACTTTTACGCCGACCTCGGCATGGCCGCCGAATGCGGTGCCGGTCTTTTTCTGGGCGAAATTTTTCGACGCGTGGTCGTAGTCGGCCTGTGTCAGCGGAACGTATTTGACTTCCTTGGTGTACTTGGCCGCATTCTTCAGATAGAACTCGACAAACTCCTTGATCTCCGGCTTCTCCATGCTCTTGAGGCTGACGTAGATAAAGATCGGGCGTGCCAGCGGCTGGTAGGTGCCGTCGATCACGGTTTTCATTGAAGGCAGCACGGCAGGTTTGCCGGCCTTTTCGACAATCGCCACGGCCTTGAGCTTTTTCTCGTTTTCGGCGTAGTAGGCAAAGCCGAAGTAGCCGATGGAATTGACGTCGCGCGTCACGCCCTGCACCAGCACATTGTCATCTTCCGAGGCGGTGTAGTCGCCGCGGCTGGACTTGGCCTTGCCGACAATGGCTTCGGTGAAGTAGTCGAAGGTACCACTGTCCGACCCTGCGCCAAACAGCTTGACCGGCGCGTCCGGCCACGCCGGATTGACCTGGTTCCATTTCATGACCTTGCCTTGTGCACCCGGTTCCCAGAGTTTCTTGAGTTCCTCGACCGTAATCTGGGTAAGGAATTTATTGGCCGGATGGGTCACCACCGTGAGTGCGTCGAACGCCACCGGCAGCTCGATGTATTTGATGCCGGCGGCGCGGCAATCGGCCATCTCTTTTTCGAGGATCGGGCGCGAAGCGTTTGAAATATCGGTCTCGCCACGGCAAAATTTCTTGAAACCGCCGCCGGTGCCGGAGATGCCGACCGTCACTTTGACAGCATTCTTTTTCATCTTCTGGAATTCTTCGGCCACCGCTTCGGTGATTGGATACACCGTGGAAGAGCCATCGACCTTAACGATCGGGCCGGATTGGGCAAACGCCAAACCCGCGCCAAACAGGGCGAGGGCAGAGGCACTCAGTTTGAATGTACGCATCGCAATTTCCTTTCAGAGATCAAGTGGATAAAACATGGGACTGACTTTATGAAATTTGTATGACAGCCAGATGACAAAGCGGGGTTTTTGGCTCAGCCAGCGGCGCTGCGCCGCGAGTCGATCAACTGGACCGCCAGGACGGCTTCGTAGCCATTCCAGGTCATTGGCAGCAACACCGGCAATGAGTTGCTTTCCGATACCAGGATCGAGGCATTGCCCGGAAAGGTTCGTGGGACTGAGATTTCCATGTCGTCGCCGAAATGCCGCTGCGCCTGGCCGATCATCACGTTGGCGATTTCCCCCACCAGGTCGAGGTGGCCGGCATCGGTGTAAACGCCGAGGCCCATCGACACCAGCACGTGGGAGAGCAGGCCGCGCGATGCCGAAAAGCACACCCAGCCGCGGTAGCGACCGCCGAGATCCACTACGCCCGAGAAATCTGCTTTGGGCATGGCGTCCGGTGTCTCGGCCAGATAGGATGAGCGCACCGCTGCCGGACGGCGCGTGGTGTTGTCGAAAAACGCGCTGATCGCGCTCGAAAATACTTCGACATCCCTGCTTTTGAGCATGTCAGGCCACAACTTCGTGCAACCATTCATCGAACTGCTCATCGGTGAACGGCTTGTAAAGAAACCCATGCGCCCCCGCCCTGATGGCGGCCAGTGCCACTGACTTGGCGGTCAGGGCGGAGATCACGAGAATGCGCGTCTGAGGCAGCATGCGGGTCAACTGGATGATGCAGGACACCCCATCGAGCCGTGGCATGGTCAAGTCCATCGTGACCAAGTTGGGATGGTGTTGTTGACCGAAGATGAGCGCCTCTTCGCCGTCGCCTGCCTGGGCCACCACTTGCACCGGAGTCGTGATCGATCTGGTGGCGAGTTTGGCAATGCGTGCGCGGCTGATTTCGGAGTCGTCCACGATCATCATTTTGTGTTTCATGCGCTCACCCCGCTTGGGCTGAATGGGGGTACCGCCGCCATGGCGCGAGCAGCGGCAAAGCGCACTTCGAACTGGGTAAAGGTGCCGGGCTCAGTCCTGACGCGCAAGCGTGCATTGGCCCGCACCAGCGTTTCGCGCACGGCGTCGAGGCCGACACCGCGGCCGGCGTGCTCGGTCAATTGTTCGGCGGTGGTGACCCCGGGCTGGAAGATCTGCATGATGATTTGCAGATCGCTCATCTGTGCCAATTGCGCGTCCGACAGGCGGCCCGACGCCAGCAAGGCGCTGCGCAGCCGCACCGCTGATAGCCCGCAACCATCATCGCGTACGATCAGGGCCAGGGTTGCGTCCGACTCTCGGCTCAGATTGATGTGGATCACGCCGACCGGCGGCTTTCCGGCGATCAACCTGCTGCCGGTCTCTTCAATGCCGTGCACCACGGCGTTGCGCAGGAACTGGGGCATGACTTCGCGCAGGATGCCAAGCAAGGCAGCATCGACCAGCAGTCCCGATTCAACCGAAAAATGTAATGTGGCGAGCTTGTCTGTCTCGCTGGCGATGCGCTCCACCAGCAGATTGAGCGAGCGCCCCAGTTCGATCAATGGATCGGCAACGGCGGCCGCTGCATCAGGCAGGGCGCGGCCCATCGCCGCAAGACGCTGCATCCGCACCAGCAAGATGTCGATGCGGTCCAGGGCTTCGATCAGGGTTTTGAGATGCAGCGGAAGCGGTATCAAGTGTTCACCGCGCAGGGACGTCGATCGCTGCAGGGCGGCCACTTCGGTCTCGAAGTGGTGCGCGGCCAAGCCGGCGCTGTCCAGCTGTAGGGTATAGGCCTCGCCCTTGAGCCGGTGCATGGCACGCAGCATGCTCTCGAGCATGCTGCGGTATGCGCCATCGGTGGGCCGTACGGACATCAATTGTTGATTGATTTGTGCCGACGTGACACGCGCCTGTGTGACGAACGTGGTCAGGACACCGGGGTCCTGGTCCAGCATGTGCATCACCAGGTCAAACTCGCCGCGGGCGCGTTCCTTGGCACTTTCCAATTCGCGCGCCAGTATCAGGCGCTCGGTCACGTCTTGCACCGTGATCAGCATTTCCGGGATCACGCGGCCTTCATGCACCGGTTCGAACTCGAACGTCAGGGTGCGCTTGCCGCGGCCCGGCACATCGAGTTCAACGTCGCGCATCGGGTTGAGCTGGCCCACCAGGGCCGGCTTGACGCGGCCCGAAAACAGGATTTCGGTGAACGACACCAGATCGGTTTGCAACTCGGCGCCGCCCATCCGCTCCACCAGTTCGTACAGGCTCTCGCCGCCGCTCAGGGGCGTGCCGAGCAGGGCCGGTAGAGACTTTGAGAACTGTGGCGATATCCTGCCTTCGGGATTGATCAGGAACAGGCCTTCGCCGACGGTCGCGAGAATGCGCCCGGTTTCGCGCTGTGCCAGTTCGACGCGCGCATCGCCTTCGCGCAGGCGCCGCACAAACTTGAACACGATGAACAGGAAGTTTAGAAAGGCGAGACCGATGGCCGACACCTGGATCGTGCGCAACTGGCGCGCCCGGCTG
>JANPAR010000210.1:0-8883 GCA_031430015.1 Burkholderiales bacterium | reverse complement strand
CCCGCGCACCAAGCGTTTCCAAGGCATCATGAACTCATCGGGCACAAACTTGATCAGCCCGCGCTCGACGATATCGACGTTCTTGCCCGGCGCGATGCCGGTGCGGTTGGCGACGCGAAAATTGTGTGTGTCCACCGCGATGGTCGGTTGACCGAAGGCGATGTTGAGCACCACGTTGGCGGTCTTGCGGCCAACGCCGGGAAGGGCTTCGAGCGCTTCACGCGTGCCTGGCACCTCGCCACCGTGGCGCTCGATCAACAACGCACAGGTGGCGATGACGTTTTTGGCTTTGGCTTTGTAGAGGCCGATGGTGGCGATGTAAGGCGTGAGGCCCTCGACGCCGAGCGCGAGAATGGCGGCGGGTGTGTTGGCCACTGGATAGAGCTTGCGCGTGGCCGCGTTGACGCCCTTGTCGGTCGCTTGCGCCGAGAGGATGACTGCGACCAGCAGCTCGAAGGTGGAGGCGTAGGCGAGATCGCTCTGCGGATGCGGCGCGGCCTCACGCCAGCGGCGGAAAATTTCGTGGCGTTTTTGCGGGTTCACAGGCTGCTCCGGCGCTTGTGTGCGATTTGTTCGCGGCGCGCATCGGCCTCGGCGATCTGGCGCTTGACGCCGTCTGATGCGGGCGCCGTGTTTTGCGGCTGCGCGGCTTCGCGCTGCAGGCGCGCGCGCTCGACGGCCGCGGCGATGATGGTTTTCTTTTTCGCGGCGGCATCTGCCGCAGCGGCGTCAGCAGCGCCGCCTGCAGCACTGCCCGCAGTGCCACTCGCAGTGCTACTCCCCATGGGCGCACTCGATGTGGTCTTGGCCACGAGCCTGGCCGTGCGCTCGTTCCTGTCGCGCTCCAGCCGCGTATTGCGCGCGTAGTAGCGTTCGCGTGCGAGCGCGGCGTCGGCATCGTTCCAGATACGTTCTGGCGTGGCCTTGACCATCGTGATGCAATCCACCGGGCAGGGCGCGATGCATAGCTCGCAACCGGTACACCAACTGTTCAACACCGTGTGCATCTGCTTGGCCGCGCCGATGATGGCATCGACCGGGCAGGCCTGGATGCACAGAGTGCAGCCGATGCACAACTCTTCGTCGATCAGGGCGAGTTCGAGCGGTTTTTCGACGCCATTGGCGGGGTTGAGCGGCTTCGGGATCGTCTTGAGCAAGTCGGCCAGCTTGATGATGCCGGCCGCGCCGCCGGGCGGGCATTGGTTGATGTCCGCTTCACCGCGGGCGATCGCTTCGGCATATGGCTTGCACCCCTGATAGCCGCAGCGCGTGCATTGTGTCTGCGGCAGCAGCGCGTCGATGCGGTCTGCGAGCGAGGGGTCTGGGGTGGGCATGGTGGGTGCGCGTGACGCGTGCTCAAGGTGCGCTGGTCAGGAAAGAATTATCGCATTGGTGCATCGCACAATTCGTGGCATAGTACGCCTTGCACCGCATTTCGAAGCGGGCGTCACCACCCAATCTGCGCAGGGACATGCCATGAATGCCAAAGACGCGCCAACGGCAGTAGCCAAGGCGTCCGCCAAAACCGCAGCGGCCAAAAACGCAAGCGCAAAGGGCCGCGTCGTCAAGCGCGACCCCGAGCGCACGCGCGCCAAAATTCTTGAAGCGGCCACCGACGAATTCACCAAGCACGGTCTCGGCGGCGCACGCGTGGACCGCATTGCCAAGCGTGCCGGTACCAACGAGCGCATGCTGTATTACTACTTCGTCTCGAAGGATCAACTGTTTCTCACCGTGCTCGAGAACGTCTACATCAAGCTTGCCGAAGCCGAGAAGGCGCTCGACCTCGGCCACCTCGACCCGGTCGAGGCGGTGGGCAAGCTGGTCGAGTTCATCTGGAATTACTACATCGCACATCCGGAATTCATCAGTCTGATCAACAGCGAAAACCTGCACGAAGCCAAGTTTTTGAAAAAGTCGCGCAAGCTCGCACAACTGGTCTCGCCAGTGCAGGACAACATCCGCGAAATTTTGCAGCGCGGGCAAGAGGCCGGCGTGTTTCGCGGCGGCATCGATCCGGCCGAGGTGTACATCACACTGGTCGCGCTCAACTACTACTACCTGTCGAACCGTCACACGCTCTCGACCGTGCTCGCGCGCGACTTGATGAGCCCCGTAGCGAAAGAGAGCCACCTGCGGCATGCGACCGAAGTGGTGCTCAACTATCTGCTTAAAGCCAAAATTTGAGGGCATGGGGTGCCGCTGCGGCGGCGCAGCGAGGCCGGTGGATTGATGCGGGTCGCGCAGAGGTGCATACTCTCGTGTTAGGGTTGCCGCACTTCGAGGGGTAGTTCCGCATCATTGACATGTCAGGAGGCCATTTCATGAAACGTCCCTATATTTTGGTGCTCACGCGCGTTGCCGCCGTGCTCATGCTGTGTTCCGGTGCCGCGCTCGCCGAGCCAGGCGTGACCTCGCAAAAAATCATCATCGGCCAATCGGCTCCCATTTCAGGGAACAACAAGGACCTGGGCAATGAGATTCGCCTTGGCGCGCTCGCCGCTTTTGCACAAGCCAACAAGGCCGGCGGCATCGGCGGCCGGCAGATCGAATTGACCACGCTCGACGATGTCAACGATGTCGCCAAGGCCACCGCCAATACTGAAAAGTTGATCAAGCAGGATCAGGTGTTTGCGCTCTACGGCTATGCCAGCGCCACGCTGGGGCGCAAGCCGCTGGAGTTGGCGGCGGCAGAGGGCGTGCCCTTCCTGTTTCCGTTCACCGGCGCGCGCGTGATGCGCGGCTATAACAAATCGCTGTTCAACCTGCGCGCGGGTTATGCCGAAGAAGCCACCAAAATCATCGATCACTTCAAGACCGTCGGCATCACCACTTTTGGCATCCTCTATCACGACGACGCGGTCGGCAAAGAGAATCTTGAGGTGGTGCAAAAAGGTCTCGAGGCAGGCGGCGGCAAAGTGGTGGCGACGGCTGGCGTGTCGCGCAAGGGCGGTGACGCCGCGCCCAAGGCGGCGGCGATGGTGAAGGCGGATCCGCAAGCGATTGTGGTCACCGGCTTGTACGGCCCGTCGTCCGAGTTCATCAAGGCGGCCAAGGTGGCGGGTTATGGCGCGCCGATTATCGCGCTCTCGTTTGTGGGCGGCACGCAGTTCGTCAATGCGCTCGGCAAGGACAAGGGCGGCGTGGTGATCTCGCAGGTGGTGCCCTTTCCGTGGGACAACAAACTGCCGGTGGTGCGCGAATACCGCAAGGCGCTCGCCGAGGTGGAGCCCAAGGCCGAACCGTCGTTCACCACGTTTGAAGCCTATCTCGCCGGCAGGGCCATCATTGACGCGTTGAAGAAGAGCGGCAAGGAACCCACCCGCACCGCGTTCATGGCGGCGCTCGATGCGAGCGGCTCGCTGGACTTCGGCGGTTTCACCGTGGGCTTCAAGCCGAACGACCGCAATGGCTCGAAGTTTGTCGACCTCACCGTGGTCAGTGCCGACGGCAAGATGCGGCACTGAACACCGGACGGTCAGATAGCGACCGTCTTGTCCGGATCAAACTGCCGGTTCTCGCACTCGATGCCATTGCCGGCGAATTCGCAATAACCGCGCGGATTGCATACCACTCGTGTGCCGTTGTGCACATAGTCGAACGAATCATGCGTGTGGCCGTGAATCCAGAGGACTGCCTTGCCCATCATGCCCTCCAGACCGGACGCAAATGCCGTACTGGTGAGATCGTTGCGAAACCGCTCCGCCACCGATCGCATGCCCGGCAGAAAATGGGTGACGACGACGGTTTTTTTGCCCGCATCTTCAGCCAGGCGCGGCTGGCGAGATGGCGGGCGCGCACCATGTGGGGGAGGCCCAGCGCGCCGTCCGTAAAAAGCGCGCGATTTTTCAGTCGTGGTGCAAAGCCCTGGACATCGTCATCCAGGGCTGCCCCATGCTGCACCTCGGGGTGCTCCTCCAGCCAGGCTTCAATCTCCTCGCTGCGGTGGAATTGGGTGTCGTGTTCGTCAAGCACCGGCGTGCTGCCGATGATGCGCGGCTGCAGGCTGGCCGGGAAGAAGGCGCGCAGGCCTTTGAACGAGTGAATTTCGCGCCACGTCGAAGACACCACGATTCGCACGTCCGCCAGCGCCGGCTCGTGTAGCAGTGCCGCCAGCAAAGGCATGCTTGAAAACTTCACCGCAGGAGAACCAGTCGGGTGCAGAACGCCATCGAAATCCAGAAACAGAATGCGGTGCATTTTCAAACCCTCACATTCACAGCGGTCAGTCCATGTTTGCAGGAGGCAGGGTAGCGCGCGTCTGCCCAGTCATTGAATGATACGCAAGCATTGTCCTCAAATCGGGCCCCATCTCCCCGGTCAAGCCACGAGAACTCTCGGTGACAAACAGATGATCAGCCAGATGCGGCGCGAAGCCCCGCACTTGATCGTCAATCACCACCCAGTGCGTAACCTCAGGATGATCATCGAAATGAGAAATACCACTGATCAATTGGAGATCAATCGTGATCTCATCCACAGCTGGATGCTGGTGGCTGATCGAACCCGCCTACTGTGCCGCCTTCGGGAAATACCTGACGTGCGGCAGCATCGCGAAATGGGCATCGCAGGTCAGCACGTCGGCGCTGTGCTCAAGCGCCGTTGCATAGACGATGGCATCGGCCGTCGCGAGCTTGTGTTGCCGGTGCAATTCCGCCGCGCTAAGTGCGATGCGGGTGTCGAGCGGCACCACGACACATTTTTGCGTGTACGCGACGACCCGGTCGGCTTCCTCCTCGCCTGCATTGCGGGTGAGCCACTTGACCAGCTCCAGTTGCACGATGGTGGGGACGATCCACTGACCGCGCGGCGGGAGTTCCGCTGCCAGTTTTTTCGCCAACGCGCTGCCGGTGAGCCACTCGATCCACGCCGAGGTGTCGACCAGCCGCATTAAATCCGGTCCTTACGGTCGCGGTAGCCGGCGGCGGGCGCACCTTTGGCGATGCCCGCCAGTTGTTTGATCGTGGGCACCGGCATGACCAGCACGCCTTCGCCTTTGGGGATGAACGCGAATTCCTCGCCGGCCTTCCAATTCTGCTGTTCGCGAACGGCTTTGGGGATGGAAATTTGAAACTTGCTCGACAAGGTGGCGGTGGCTAGCATGGCTTTACCCTAACTGATCGATCATTGAAAGGTAAGAATTATATGCCCTTGGGTGCAAGTCTGCGGGGATATTGCGCAGGCATGGCGGCCTTCGCCCGGACTCGGACGCTGTCGATGTTTATCCCTTGGCGGCGATCTGCGCTGCGCGCACCCCGGCGTAGTTGGCTTCCTCAAACAGCGACATGCCCGACAAATCGGAATGCGCGAACACGAGTGATCCATCGAGCGCCGCCAGCGCTGCGCGCGCCGGCGCGGTGAGAAACCCCGGTGATGGCTGCGGCATCGCATGCCCCCAGCGCCAGATCTCAATCCGCTCCAATATTTTCGCAATGTCCGGATGCGGCCGCTGCAGGTCGAGCAGGATTGCCTTGATCCACTCCGACCACGGGGTGTCCATCAAGCGTTTGCGCGCGACGGCGGGCGGCTCGCCGCTGTGCGGCCAGTAGTAGGTGAGCACCGTCGGGCCGGGGCGGGTGCGGATGGTCTGGTGGGTGGCAACGATGTAGCCCAGGGCATTGCTGTTGTAGAGCACGTTGTCCCATGCGAGGGGTGCAGGGCCGCTATCGGCCGGCGGCTCGCGCAAATGCAGATTGGCCACCAGCCACGGCACCGTCTCAATGCTCTCGACCGAAGCGCGAAACAGCGCCGGCGCGTTGTGCCACACACGCGCCAATACGAACGACGGCGCAGCCCACAGCACGCGGCGGGCTCTGTAGCGCACGCTGCGGTTTTCCTGGGCGAGGTAAATGTCGATTTCCGCGAAGCCCTTACCCGTGACAAGCTTGGTACACAAGGCGTTCCGCGTGATGGCCTCTGGAACCCGCTCCTGGAGCCATTCTCCGGTGGTGCGCGTGAGAAAGCCATTGCCTTCCGGCCAGGTCAGCACGGCGTGTGCGTCAGCGTTTTGCGCGCGCCCCTCGCGGCACGCGAAGTAGTGCAACCCGGCCCACGCCGAGGTATCGCGCGACAGGCTGCCGTAATCATCACGGCAGCCGTAATCGACATACCAGTGCAGGGCGGGTGAGTCGAAACCATTGGCCACCAGCCAGCGCCGCATGTCGGTCGCGTCAAGCGAGGCGGTGCGCAAATCGCCGCTGGCGAGCAGGCTGGGAATGGCGAAGGCTTTTTTGCCGAACAGGTCGCGGGTCTGTTTGAAGCGCTCGATCATGTCTTCAAAGCGTTTGAACTGCTCGATCTCTTTGGGCGCAACCATGCGCGGCAGCAGGCCCTCCTGCCACAGCCCGTTGCGAAACAGCCGGTCTTGCGGGCCATGCACAATGGCGCGCTCGTCGTAGAGCGGGGCGTCGCTGTCGATGCCGCCCTTCAATACGCCAAGGTCGGCCAGCAGTTGGCGCACATGCACCGACTCTTTGGCCGGCAGCGGCAGGTAGTGCGCGCCCCAGGGGTAAGGCGTGACCGCGCTCCGGCCCGCGCGCGCATTGCCGCCCAAAGCATCTTCGAGTTCGAACAGCTTGAACGCCTTGACGCCGCGCTTGGTGAACTGCCAAGCTGCTGAGAGGCCGGCGACACCACCGCCGATGATGGCGATGTCGAGGGTGCGGGTCTCGGTGGGGGCCGGGAAATCATTGGTGCGCAGTCGGTGGCCGAGTGCCATCGCCGGGCCAAGCACTGCGCCCTTGAACTCGGGCGCGCCGTTCTTGAAATCGCAGGCGGCAAAAGCCGGGGCCGAGAGGGCGCTCAGAAAGCGGCGGCGATCCATCTTGGGGTCAGCGCATCACGCGCCGCCACTCCTCTTCAAAGTAGCGCACCAATATCTGGTTGTTGAGACGGTTCACCTCCACCGGCACGCGCGCCATGTCGGGCGCAAAGGCGAACATGGTCTTGAGCGATGCGCCATCGAAGGAGCGCGGCGTCACCGCAAAGTGGGCGGGCGGCGCAAACTCGCCGCGCCCCGCAATGATGTAACCCCATTCGCCGAACGAGGGCACGTAAGCGTGATACGGCGCGGTGCGCAAGCCCGCGTCTTCGAGGGTGGCAACGATGCACCAGAACGATTTGCGCGCGTAGTAGGGCGAGGTGGCCTGAATCACCGCGAGGCCGGTGGCAGACAGATGCTTTTCGAGCAGGCGGTAAAACGTCGACGAATAAAGTTTGCCGAGCGAAAAATTGGACGGGTCGGGGAAGTCGATCAGGATCAGGTCGAACATGTCCGGGTTTTGTTCGAGCCAGAGTAGCGCATCCTGATTGAGCACCTTGACCTTGGGCGATGACAGCGCGTGTTGGTTGAGCGCGGTGAGCATCGGCGCTTTGGCGAACAAATTGGTCATGTTGCGGTCAAGGTCGACCAGCGTGATCGACTCGATCTGCGGATAACGCAACACTTCGCGTGCGGCGAGGCCATCGCCGCCGCCGAGGATCAGCACGCGCTTGGCACCCGGCAGCGTGGCGAGCGCGGGATGCACGAGGGCATCGTGATAGCGGTACTCGTCGCGTGAAGAGAATTGCAGGTTGCCGTTCAGATGCAGGCGCAGATCGTCGCGCCAGCGCGTCACCACGATGCGCTGATACGGCGTGGACTCGGCGTGGATGATCTGGTCGGCGTAGATGCCTTCTTCCGCGAGAGCAGTCAGTTTGTCAGCGAACACGAAGCCGCCCAGCAGCAGCAGCAAGGCGATGATGCCTTGTGCGTGCAGGAACGATGCGGCGCTGGGGGGCAGCCAGGTCGAGACGCGTTGCGCCTGCGCGCCGCCCTCGATACCGGGCACATCCCGATGCGCGGCGAACAGTTTGATTGCCCAGAACGCAATCAACACGTTGAAGATGCCAAACAGCAGACCGGTGCGCATCAGACCCAAGTGCGGTGCGAGGATTAACGGAAACGCAATCGACACTGCAAGCGCGCCGAGGTAATCAAAGGTCAGCACCTGCGACACCACCTCCTTGAACACCAGCTCGCGCCGCAGGATGCGCATGATGAGCGGGATCTCCAGTCCCACCAGCATGCCGGTGACGAACACCAGTCCGTAGAGCACCAGCCGGAACGGGCCGGACAAATGGGCGAACACCAAAAACAGGATCAGCGCCGAGAAGCCGCCGATCACGCCGACCAGAATCTCGATCTGCACGAAGCGCGCCGCGAGGCCGCGCTCGATGTAGCGCGACAGCCACGAGCCGACGCCCATCGCAAACAGATAGGTGCCGATCACGGTCGAGAACTGCGTGACCGAGTCGCCCAGCACATAGCTCGACAGCGCCGCTGCGATCAGCTCATAGGCGAGCCCGCAGGACGCAACAACAAAGACGGAAAAAAGCAGGGTGTGGCGCAAACGGTGCAGCGGCGCGCGTCAGTGAATGGCTGCCGCAACGATCAGCGCAATCCCCAGGCACATGGCCGCCACCACGGTGGCGACGGCCTGATTGCGCTTCTCGACGATCTCTTTCCACAGATTGACCGACGGGGTGAGCTTGTCGATCACGATGAAGGTAATGCAGAACACGATGACGCCGAGGAATGAAAAGATCAGTGAATTGATCAGGAATTGCGGGTTGATAATGTCCATGATGCGTGGTCCTCCAGGAGAAAAGTGGTGCCGGTGCGGTTGGATTGATTTTTGGCCGAGCTGATTTCTGTACCGTTCCTGCTACTTGTGCGAGAGCGTGCTGGAACGCCCCGAATTCCAGCCGCCACCTCCGCTGCTGCCACCGGTGTAACCGCTCGATGCCACCTGCTGCACGCCGCGGCTACCGGTCAGGGTCATGCCACTGTGCTGCGCGTAAGTGAAAAACGACAACGCGGCAGCGCCGGCGATCAGATAAAAC
>JANPAR010000209.1:0-4676 GCA_031430015.1 Burkholderiales bacterium | reverse complement strand
CCAACGAGACGCGCTGGCGTTCGCCACCCGAAAGCGTCAGTACATCACGGTCGGCAAACGCTTCCATGCCCACTGCCTGCAAGGCCGCGCGTGCCAGTTGCACGTCTTCCTCGCTCTCCCAATCCCAGCGCCCCAGGTGCGGATGCCGGCCGAGCAGCACGGTGTCGAGCACGCTGGCCGAGAACGCGTCATGCACGTGCTGTGGCATGAAGCCGCGCACCAGTGCCAGTTCCTGGTGGTCCCAGGTGCTCAAGGCGCGATCGTTGAGGCTGATGCCGGCAGCCGGCAACACTCCGGCGAGCGCGTGCAACAGCGTGGTCTTGCCGACGCCGTTCGGCCCGAGCAGGCACCACAACTCACCGCCCGTGCCCTGCCAGTCGAGGCCGGTCAGCAGATTGCGCGCGCCACGTGACAGCGTGAGGCCAGCGGTTTGGAGCGTGCTCGATGGCATGCGGGACTCAGGTGCGTTCATGGCGTCGCAGCAACAAATAGAGGAAAGCCGGCACGCCGATAAACGCCATCACCACACCTACCGGCAGTTGCACTGGTGCCACCACCGTGCGTGCCAGTGTGTCGGCCAACACCAGCAGTGTGCCGCCACCCAGCGCTGAAGCAGGCAGGAGGATGCGCTGATCGTTGCCGGAGACCAGCCGCACGGCGTGCGGAATGATCAGGCCGATAAAGCCCACGGTACCTGCCGTCGTAACCGCGAGTGCCGTGGCGATTGACGCGACCGCGTAGAGCCGAAAGCGCAGCGCACGCACATTGACCCCCAGGGTTTGCGCGACCAGCGCACCACGCGACAGGGCATTGAGGCCGCGCGCTTCGGGCAGCATCAACAGCAAGGCGAGGATCGCGCCACCCAGTGCCGGCTGCCAGCGATCCACGCCGTTGAAGTCACCCATCAGCCAGAACAACATGCCGCGCAGCTTGTTGTCCGGCGCAATCGACAAGATCAGCGTGACAATGGCACCACAGCCGGCCGCGATGATCACACCGGTCAGCAACAGGCGCGGACTACCATCATGCCCAGCGCCTTGCGCAAAGTCATGCCGCGCCAGACCCAGCACCAGCAGCACCGTGGCTGCCGCACCCAATGCGGCCGCCACATGCACCAGCAGCAAGCTGGCGCCAATCAGCAGCATCGACAAGGCGCCCACTGCCGCTCCGCCGGAAATGCCCATTAGGTATGGCTCGGCGAGCGGATTGCGCAACAGCACCTGCATCAGCGCGCCCGCCAGCGCCAGCAAAGCACCAACGCCGAACGCCGCCAGGGCGCGTGGCAAGCGCAGGTTGAGCACGATGTCGCCACGTGCACCGGCGTCGCCACCAGTGAGCGCGGTCCACACCTCCTGCGGGGTGACGGTCGCGCTGCCTGCCATCAGCGCCAGCACCGCGGACGCACACGCACTTGCGATGAGCAAACCGAACAGCGGAATGGTGCGCGCAGATTCCATTGCGCGCTTAGTTGGGTTGATAGCCGAAGGTCAAAAAGAATCCCTGCGGTGGTGAATTGAACCCATGCGCAAGCTGGTAGCGTGCGCGGGTGGCATTGTCGAGCTTGGCAGCAATGTAGATTTGCTTGGTCACGTTGTAGCGTGCGGTCAAAGTCAATAGATTGTAGGAGGCGAGCCCCACCTTTGTCGTTGTACTGTTGATTTCAGTATCAACGCGCTTGTCGGTTGAATACAGGTCCGCGCCGAGCCGCCAGGCGCCAATGCTGCGATACAACCCGACATTGCCAAAAGCCTGGGCGCGCCGGACCAATTGCGGACCGGTGACTGCACTAGCGGGAATCGAGACCGGGTCCTGAAGCGTGACGTTGGCACGCAGGTCAAAGTTGAACCATTGCCCGGTGTAATTGCCCTCCCAGCCATTGACGCGCGCCTTGCCGACGTTGGTGGCAAAACCTGCGACGGTTTGAATCAAATTGGTGTAATCGGTGCGAAATCTGGTGATGCGCAGCAACTCCCCACCGCGGCTCCACTGCGCACCGAAGTCGCGACTCTTGGCCGTTTCCGGCTGCAGTCCCGGTGTGCCGAAATTGGGGAAAAACAGTTGGTTAAAGGTGGGCGCATTGAAGGCCGTGGATTGCTGCACCAGCAGTTTCCATTCGTTCGTGACGTTGTATCCCGCAGCCGCAAAGTAGGTATTGGCCCGGCCAAAATCGGAATAGCGATCGCCACGCAAATTGACTTGCAATTCGGCGCGCTCTACGGCGCCCGAATAGCCCGCGAGCCAGGTTGATACCCGGCGTGCCGGATAGAACTGCGAAGTCGTGCTTTGGCTTTCGGCACGCTGGCTGGAAGATTCTGCAGTGAGCAACAGCTTGTGCGTCGGCGCGAGCGTCACTTCGTTCTGCCACGTCAACTGCCGCTGGTCGGTGCGGATGTGCCCGTTCCAGCGATAGTTGAGGGTCTGGTCGCTGCTATCGGTGCTCTTGGAAAATGTCACCGTCGAACGCCAGTTGTCGAGGACGCGATTCTTGCTGTAGGCGCCGAACGAACTTGTCTTGTTCAGCGTCTGGTCGACGTTGGTCTTGAGATTGGTCGCAGCTGTGGACGAGCTGTCAAAATTGTTCAGCCCGCGCGTATCAAAAACGCGCATGCCAATTTCGTTGCGCGGATTGAACATGTGTGCAACGCTGGCATTGACGGTCGCATTGCGGAACTCGTCATTGTCCGGGTTGACTTTGGCGCGCGTGTTGGCGTTTGTGTTTGGGTCAATGGCAGAAAAATTGGTGGTCTGCAAACCCGCCACGCCGAGGTAAAAACGGGTGTCACCCACCTTGCCACCGAAGTTGAGGTTGCCGGTCACCGTATCGCGCGAACCGAGCGTGAACGAGCCGCCCAGGGCCGGCGCTCCCGTGCCTTGGCGCGTAAACAACTGGATCACGCCACCGATGGCCTCTGAGCCGTACAACGCCGAGACGTTGCCACGCACGATCTCGACCCGTTCGATTTGATCCAGCGTTAACCGCTCCAGCGGAGTAGTACCAAGCGTTGACGAGTTGATACGCATGCCATCGAGCAAGATCAGCGTATGCGTATTTCCACCGCCACGAATCGCGACATTTGCACTATTGCCGATGCCGCCATTCTGGACAATCTCGATCCCCGCCGCGCTGCGTAGCAGGGTAGGCAGATCGGGCGCTTGGGTATCGCGAATATCCTCACGGGTAAGCACCGTGGTGCTCGCAAGCGTGTCGGTCACAGCCTGCTCAAGGCGCGTGGCGGTCACGACCACTTGCGGTATCTGTTGTGAAAACGAAGCGGTGCAAAAGGCGAGCAGAAGCGCGGCCAGCGCGAGCGGCCGGACAATAGCAATACGACAGGACATCGACAACTCCTCGAAAAGCCTGCATCCCCGCAGGCGTGAAAGGGCGGGATGAATGTCCTGGCCGGTATCCGGGCTGGCGCTTGCGGCTTCAAAGCCTTCCCGCCGGAAACCATCTCCGGCAGTGGCGTGGGATTTGAGCCTTGCAAAATGGTCATCGCCAAAACACCGGCGGTGGCCAAACCTTGCAGCGCTGACCGTTGCGGGGGCAGCTCAGGTGGCCCGTCTGGCAGCATCGCAAACTTGCACGATGCGCCCACAGCGGCGGACGCCTGATTCCCGTTTAACCGCTGAAGAGTGAATCCAGCGGCACCAAAACAGTTCATATTTTAACAGTGGCGGTGTTTACCGCCACGCCACGAACACGCCGCCAGCACGACCTAAAGACCCTATCAGCACGTGGCCAATGCACCGCTGCAAAACGACAATCAAGCCCGTACATTTAAAACTTACATTCAAAACTGCTGTTAGATGCTTGACTTCATTTGATTTTTCCACCAAGATTGCCCGTATGACCGAGTTGGAAACCCTCGAACAAAAGCTCACCCAGTTGGTGGACCTGTATCAGCAGGCACGTGGCGAGAACCGCGACCTGCGGCAGCGCACTGCCCAATTGGAGTCCGAGAACCGCGCACTCGCAGGCAAAGTAGCCGCTGCACGCACGCAGCTTGAGACCCTGATCGAGCGCATTCCTGCCGGTGAAGAGGCCTGAACATGGCGACTGCGAAAGCCACCAAAAATATTGACGTCACCATCCTCGACCGGCAATACCGCGTTGCCTGCCCTGACGACGAGCGCGAGGAGTTGATGGCCTCGGTCGCCTACCTGGACAAAAAGATGCGTGAAATCAAGGGCACCGGCAAAATCGCCGGGGCTGACCGCGTGGCCGTGATGGCAGCGCTCAACATCACCCACGAATTGCTCTCCGCCAAGACCGGCGCGGGCTTTGACTTGGGCGAATACAAGCGTAGAATGACATCCATGAATTCGCTGGTGGACGAAGCGCTGGCGAATCAAGAAAAGTTGTTCTGACCCTTGTTCTGCAGCGTGACGGCGCCGTTTTTTGGCACCGGTCAAGAAAGTCCCCGAGTATCTTCGAGTATCTTTAAGACGGTTGGCAAAGGGGCCCGCCTTAAAGAAATTCCCTGCAGTGTTGGTTAAGGTTCTTACATTCCTTGTTCCAATAAGCTTGACGCAAGGCGGTTGAAGAATCGATTGCTGTTGTGTGCGTTCTCACCCCTTATAGTGTTTGCACTTGTTGCAGGCACTCCCTGAGACGGTGCTGAATGCCCTGATGTGATCTTCGGAGGCTGCCGACCTGAACCCTGGTTCAGGATGGG
>JANPAR010000208.1:0-2392 GCA_031430015.1 Burkholderiales bacterium | reverse complement strand
ACAACACCGGCGAATATTCCGGTGCCCAGCATCCCGCAAATGCTGCTGTATGGCGACTCAAGCAGTAGCAGTGGTTAACGGTGTAGGGAGCTTCTGCGCGCGCCCATGTGCAACTCTCCACCACCAACCAACCCGCCTGCGTTGCTCTTATTGATCCGGGGCTTGCTGTCTCAACTCACTTAGCCACTTGTTTCAACACATTCACATTCCCGGCGCGACTCGAGTTTCCATGACTTTATGCCCTGATCGAGGCTGCCCGCCGTGCTGCAAATGAAGATATGTCAGTAGTCAAGCGCAACATCACCGCCAACGCCGCCGGCAGTGGCTGGGGCATGCTTGTGTCGCTGACGGCGGTGCCCTTCTACATTCACTTTCTGGGTATCGAGGGTTATGGCCTGATTGGGCTCTACATTTCGCTGAGCGCGGTCTTCTCGATACTCGAATTTGGTTTGCCAACGACGATCAATCGCAAGCTCGCCCAGCTTTCCGTGCAGTCCGGCAGCGGGCAGCAAATGCGTAATCTGCTGCGCACACTCGAAGTCATCGCCTGGACGATTGCAATTGCAATCGGTTTGAGCGCGGCACTGCTGGTGCCCGTGGCCGCCACGTACTGGATCAGACCGCAACAGTTGTCGATGGAGAGTGCGGCCCGGACATTGACCATGATCGGAATGCTCATCGCCTGTCGATGGCCGCTCTCGCTGTATTGGGGTGGCTTGTTGGGCCTGCAAAAGCAGGTGCGCCTGAACGTTGTCGTTTCCTCCTTTACGACCGTTCGCAGCGTCGGGGCGGTGCTGGTGTTGTGGACGATTGCACCCACGCTCGAGGCGCTTTTCTCATGGAACATCGCCATCAGTCTGGTCGAAACGATGGTGACCCGATTTCTGCTGTGGCAGGTGTTACCGCCATCACCGGCTGCGGCGAAATTCAGCAGCCAGCAACTGACGGCATCGTGGCGCTTTACGGCAGGAATGACCGCCGTATCCGCTTTGACCGTAATCTGGACCCAGCTCGACAAGCTGATCCTCAGCGCCGTGTTGTCGCTGGAAGCGTTCGGATACTACGCTCTTGCGTGGCAGATCGCTGCGGTTCTATATGGTCTTTTAAGTCCGGTAACGTCAGCATTGTTTCCGCGTTTTTCACAGCTTGCCCGCGAGCGTGATGAACGGGAACTGACCCGCCTCTACCACCTGGGATGTCAACTGACTTCGGTCCTGGTGCTGCCGTTCGCCGCCGTGATGGCGTTGTTCGGGCAGGATTTGCTCTACCTCTGGACGAGCAATCCCATCGTCGCTGCCAACGCGGGTTCGATACTTGGCTTGCTGGTGATGGGGACTACCGTGAGCGTGCTGACCGGGTTTCCACGGACGTTGCAATTTGCGCACGGCTGGACGAAATTAGTCTTATATGCCGGTACCACGGCGATGCTGTTAGCTGCCCCGCTGATTTATTTTATGACCGTACATTTCGGCGGCCTGGGCGCGGCGTGGGCATGGCTGATCCTCAACTGCGGATACATGGCGATCCTGCTGCCATCGATGCATCGCAGGCTGCTGAAAGGTGAATTGCGCCGCTGGCTTGTGACCGATGTGGGCGCGCCGGTTCTTGCTGCATTTTCAGTAGCGGCGCTGTGGAAGGTGGGATTCGGAAGCCCGCAGAGTTACGGCTGGATGTTGGCGAACCTGGCCTCAGTTACGTTGATCACGGCGTTGGTAGCGGTGATCGCCGCTCCGCAAGTGCGTACGCTGCTTATGCAACAATTTTTGCAGCCCGGCGGGAAAGCCGATTCGTGAGGGCGCGCTGCGAGGAGCTCCGCAAAACTGGGCAGCCCGTAAATTTGTAAAATTCGGCCAAATGGCAAGCAAATTATCGGCTCATGCAAGCTGGATCACGAACCAACCGGCGGCCGGATTTGGCATGAATAGCGACCGCCCGGCAGCCCAATCCCGCTTACGGCAAACGCGACCATGAGACTCCAGCGCGCCATCGAGTCAACGCTACGCGCCGCTCTTCCGCACCCGTTCATTCGCGCGTTGCGCCGCCTGTACTATGGCTCTCTCTACCGCTACCTTGGTCACCTCCAAAGCACCAGGAACTTGCGAGTCAGAGACGTTATTGCCAGGTATCGCTGCGGGCGGGTGCTTGAGATTGGGCCGGGCAAATCCCCATACTGCGAGGGATCCGATACCGTCTATCTCGACAAGTACACCGGCAACAAGGACGGCGCGCCTGCTCCCGACATCATCGCGGACGCGGCGAGCATTCCCGAACCCGATGATGCCTTTGATTTCTTGTTCTCGTCGCATTGCCTGGAGCATTGTCAGAATACACTCAAGACGCTCTACGAATGGAAGCGCGTGCTCCGCCCTCGAGGAGTGCTGTGCCTTGTTTT
>JANPAR010000207.1:0-46599 GCA_031430015.1 Burkholderiales bacterium | reverse complement strand
GTTACGGCTGTTGCGAGTAGACTTGTTCATGGTGGTTGAGCTTTCTTGGTTTCAGGTTGAGGATGTCAAGAACCCGCATTCTGGGCCCTCGACTGCTTCAACCACCAACTCAACCTTCAACTACGCGCGGGACATCGCCCCCGAGCGAAGTAAATCAGAACAGCGGCTGTGACGCCAAGACCGACCCACGTGCCCGCAAGCTGCGTTGCGATTGCTGACGCAACTATCGCTGCAATTCCCAAGCCGACGCGGAGTGGGATGCTAGCGCGTGGCAGTGCGCTTGAAACAGCGCCCATCGTAATCGCCTGTTTGGGAATTGGAGGCACAGCAATGCCGCGCTCAGCCAACACAACCTCGATTGCTTGATGAGCCTCCGGTACAAGACCATCGGCAAGCGCTCTCCGCTCGAGCAGGTACTCGGTTGGGTGGTCGCGAAAATCATCAAGGTAGCGATTCATGCTCGAAAGCGCGTTTCGCAATGTCCAACGCTCAATATAGCGATATCAAAAGCAGAACGATGCCGGACTTCACTTTGATAGAGTGGTCTGATTCGCGTTGCCATTCGTTCTCGCTTTCTCTAGCCGTTCTAGCAGCCCCGTTTCAGGTTTCACTTCGACCGTCTGACCGGTGGATGTGTGAACCTGCGCAACCAATGTTTTCATGTCCCTATCGGAAATAGGATTGAGAAAACCATTTGCAAATTCTGTCAGCCAATTTTCAGTTTGCTTGAATGAAACCATAAAATTAGCATGCTCTCCGTGCTCAAGCTTTCGTGGGTACTGGTGAGTCCAGGAACCAGAGACGTCTTGAATACAAAATCGTCTTTGTTTTCCTTTTCCTACGGCCCACCCTACGGTAGTAACTGTCACAGCACGATCACCCAAATTTGTAACCCCTATATCCAAGTGTTCCTCAGTTGGAGTTCCGTCTCCCCGAACAACCACCCTAAGGCCGGCATAAGATTTGAGTCGAATTCTGTCGCCCCGTCGCGCGAGATAAAGTGACAGGACAACGGCGGTGAATGTCGCGATTCCGGCCAACCATGTGCCGACCGCATTCCAAATTTGTATTTTTTGGTCGAGTGTCATGATCGATACCAAGAAGAACAACGTCGAAGTCTGCGGCCGTAGCGCGCGCGGGCGTCCGCTATTCTCACAGCTTAACTGCCGCCCTCGCAATTTCAAGGCAGCTCAACGCAAGCTCTTCTGGAATGAATTCTATAGGTCCTGCATCCGACGCCGGTCGCACCGTTTTCAAGAGCGGGAAATCGGAAAGCTTCACATAGCAAATGGTGTCGCGTCCCAAACTGTCGAATTCAGCACAGAAGAACACGGAGTGTGTCGTAAAACCAAGATAACCGCTCTCAACCAATTTCTTGAAACCACTTTGGCCTTCCAAGATCAACAATTCTCCCAAACAGCCCTGCGCTCGTCGAAAAAGCTCCTTCTCACTCAGCAAAGGCATGGTGGCCCTACCTTCCATCTCTGCTTTGAGGGTGGAAAAGAGCGTAGTAAAAGATGCTGTCATCGTTACCATAGCTTGATCAATCGATTCAAGGTCAAGATGCAATTGGGAATTCAAGCGGATACGTTGCGCCAAATTGCGAGACAGCTCCGAGAACATTTTTTCCGGACGTTCCAAGTACATGTGAATCGCGCCCTGCACGGTTTTAAGAATGGGCTGTGATTGGGTTTCGAAGTATTGCTCGGCCCGAATCGCACTATCTGAGTCTGGACGAGCGACGCTAAGTTCGAGAATTTGTTTGCGATACGCACTGGCCACTTCGGTTGCAAGAGAAAGCGGAGGGATATCTTCGGCGTAGCGGATTGTGAAGAAATAGGATGCCGTGGCGACACCGAAAAGTCCCGATTCCCAGGAGGCCGAATTCGCCTGTTCTTCCGTTTGCAGCTTTGGTATCAGCAGATCAAATAGATCTCCACCCACTTCCCCGGCTGCCGATAGCAGCATGTCGCATGTCGCTTCATCAACAAGCGGCACGTCATCTCGTCGTCGCAGGACAGTCGACAACAATTTTTTGAGGAATGCCATGCTCGTCTTCCCCGCCTTCACGAAAAATGACTATCCCAGAGCAGCGAAAGGTCTACTTTTATCTCTGCCTACCGCATCCATGAATTTGATGGTGGGAAGTCATGAGAGTCATACTTAATTTTCAACGCACAACTTCTCTGAACCCTCAACCACCAACGCTTCCCAGTCAATCATGCAGGCCTTGGTGGGAGCCATTCTCAGCGCAATGCCATCAGCGCGACACGCCGTCACCCTTTCCAGGTGAAAGGAAACAGTTGCTGCTTGACAAACCCTTCGGGCATGTAGTCGCCAAGGACACCGTATTTTTCCGGGAAGCGCCGGTCGGATTTCACTGCCGTGCCGAATGCGTAGTCGATAAAGGCAAAGTGTGCCGCGTAGTTGCGGTCCAGCGCTTCCTGCTCGGAGCTGTGGTGCCAGTGGTGAAAGTCGGGTGTGACGATCAGGTACTTGAGCGGCGCGCGGCCGAATGCCGATGGCAGCTTAACGTTCGCATGATTGAACACCGCCTGAAAGCCGACGATGATGATGTAGATGTCCATCACTGATTTGGAAAAGCCGAGCACATAGATGATGCCGAGCACCGAGACGCGGGTGAAGACCAGCTCGAACATGTGCAGCCGTGAGCCGGCCATCCAGTCCATGTACTTGGCGCTGTGGTGGATCGCGTGAAAGCGCCATAAAAACGGCACCTCGTGGTACGCGCGGTGCGTCCAGTACTGCACGAAGTCGGCAGCGAGCAGGATCAGGAACAGTTGTGCGAGAAACGGCAGGCCCGCGATGCCTTTTTGCAGCGGCTCATACGCAGCCCAGCCGAAGAAGCGGTGAATCAAAAAATTGACGATCAGCAACACCAGGCCGACGATGAAGTGGTTGACGATGAAATGCGTGAAGTCGGTCTGCCAGCCTGGGCGGAACACCGGCTGCGCATAGATCGGGAGCAGCTTCTCGATCAGAATGAAAATCATGGTCGAGCCGAGCAGGTCGAGGATGAACCAGTCCAGGCCGATGTAAGGCGTGTTGTCGGGGAAATCCCCCACCGGCACCTGATGCCCGCCCGCCAGCACTGTCAGCAACACGAGGACGAGGGCGGTGCCGTTGATCCAGCGGTTGCGCCGCAAAATCAGATTGCCGATGGCGATGCCGCCCGCGATCACCATCGCCCCGAGCATCACTTTGCGCAACATGTCGACCGAATAATTTTTGCGCAGCTCAGGCGTGGTCAGGTATTCGGGGAAGTGAAACGCCAGCACGCCGAGTACGCACAGAATGGCGAGGGAGAAGGCGATGATGCCGGTGACCTTGCCGCGCCCGGTTTCGAGCGGGCCTTCCTGATGCAGGATGGCGGTGGCTTTTTTGAGCGGCTCGGCGGCTTTTTTGAGCGGCTCAACAGCCATTTTGAGAGGATCAAGCGGTTCCATGACGTGGCAGACCAGGGTGGCGGAATTGGGTGAAGGAAGCAGAGGATTCTAAGGGCAAGCGTGGTCATGCCGGTGGCCATGCAAGAAGAATCAGCAGCAGATTCAAAAACAAATTCGAAACCCGTTAACCCGGTTCCACGATGCGTTTCGTTTACAGCTTCATCACCCCCCCGTTCAGTCAAGGAGAATCATCATGCCCTGCCCGTCCCTTCGCTCTCTCACCGCTGCTCTCAGCGCCGCACTCGCCATCACGCTGGGTGGCGCAGCATCTTCTGCCTTCGCCATCGGCACGATTACCGACATCAACGTGGTCGATCGCACTACCGGGCAAGTGTTGCCGGTGTACACCCATCAGGGTCGGCACTATGTGGCCGGGCGCCCTGGCGCGCGCTACGCAGTGCGTGTCCACAACAAGGCCGGTGGGCGCGTCATGACGGTGCTGTCAGTGGACGGCATCAACGTCGTCAGCGGCGAGACGGCCGGGATCGAACAGAATGGCTATGTGCTCAGTTCATGGCAGCGGCACGATGTGGCGGGCTGGCGCAAGAGTCAGGCACAGGTGGCTGCGTTTGAATTCACTGCGCTGCCCAATTCGTATGCCGCACGCACCGGCCGGCCGGACAATGTTGGGGTGATCGGCGTTGCGGTGTTTCGCGAGCGGCCGGTGCCGCAGCCTCCGGTACAAGTGCCGGTGCCGGCACCGCGCCCCTATGGAGCACTGGGTGCGCAGGGCGGACCGGGCGCGTCGAGCCGCGATGATGCGGTCGATAGCTCGGGGTCATCGGGCAACGCAAGCAGCGCCGGCAGTTCGGCACGTGAGCAACGCGCCGAGCGCAGCAGCCCGGCCACGGCGCAAGCACCGGCTGCCCCTGCCGCAGATGCAGCACCCGCCGCACGCAAGAGTATGGAAAGCATGGCCGGTGGAGAAGTCCGGGCGCCGTCACGCGTACCCGCCCAGCCGGAATCGAAACTCGGCACCGGCCACGGCGCACGCGAAAACGCCTGGGTCAACTACACCGCGTTTGAGCGTGCCCAGTCTACGCCAGATGAGGTGATCACGATCTACTACGACAGCCGCGACAATCTGGTGGCACAGGGCGTGATCCCCGCGCCGCGCGTTGCGCCGGTGCCAGCACCGCAACCGTTTCCCGTACAACCGCAGATTGGCTTCGTGCCGGACCCGCCACGCCTGTAAATGCCTGAGGAGCGGCGTTTGCTGAAGGAGTGGAACTTGCTGAAGGGGCGGGCCTTGCTGAGGAGCCGCAACTTGTTGAGAGGGTGAAACTTGTATAGTCGGACAAACCAATTCGGGAGTACGGCATGACTGAGATTGCATCGACACTTGCGGCAAGCGACTTTCTGGTCAGGCGAGACGATCTCCGCATTTGCAAGTTTGCGGATGCGCCTCTCGCAAGCGCCGTCGTGCTCGCGCCAGGTCAAGTGTTGTTGCAGATCGACCAGTTTGCCTTCACTTCAAACAACGTTACCTACGGCGCGTTTGGCGACGCGATGTCGTACTGGCATTTTTTTCCCGCAGGTGCCGGGCAAGAAGGCTGGGGCCGCATTCCGGTGTGGGGGTTTGCAACGGTGATCACGTCGCAACACGCGGGGGTGCTGCCGGGGCAGCGCTTCTACGGCTACTATCCGATGTCAAGTTACGTTGTGCTTGAGCCGGACCGGGTAAGTGCGGCGGGATTTGTCGATGGCGCAGCGCATCGGCGCGAACTGCCTGCCGTCTACAACCAGTATCTGGGCACTGCTGCCGACCCGGGCTATCGGGCAGAGACGGAAGCACAGCAGATGCTGCTGCGTCCCCTGTTCATCACCTCGTTTCTGATTGATGACTTTTTGGCGGACAACGCCTTTTTCGGCGCACGCCAGGTGATTCTCTCGAGTGCATCGAGCAAGACTGCGTATGGACTGGCGCATTGCCTTGCAACCCGAGGTGCTTGCGAAGTCGTAGGCCTCACCTCCCCCGGAAATGCCGATTTTGTAACTGGGCTCGGCTGCTACAACAAAGTGTTGGGTTACGGCCAGGTGAGCAGCCTCGATGCAGCAGCAGCCGTATTTGTCGACATGGCCGGCAACGCCGCGCTGCGGCGCGATCTGCATACGCATCTGGGCGACGCCCTCAAATACTCGTGCTCGGTCGGCGGCACCCACTGGGACCACCTGGGCTCGGGGCGTGACCTGCCAGGGCCGAAACCAATCCTGTTTTTCGCGCCGAGCCAAATCAAGAAACGCCACGCCGAATGGGGCGCTGCGCAATTGCAAACGCGGATTGCCGATGCGTGGCGCGCATTCATGGGGCCGGTGATGGACCCGCACCAGTCTTGGATGCGGGTTGTCGCAGGGCGCGGGCAGCAGGAGGTGGGTCAGGTTTACCGCGCCATGCTGGCGGGGAGCGTCAAGCCTGATGAAGGGCACGTGCTGTCGCTTGTCTGAAGCGCGTCTGAAGCAGGTTCGAAGTGAGTCTGAAGCGAATCTGAAGCCGGTCTGAAAAGTGTAAAACCGCTACCAGCGTGCGCGCCGGCGTGCTATAAATTTGAGCGTTGCCCTCTCTTCAAGGAGAGAATCCATGTCTTCACTGAGAATGCTTTCCCGCACTGGCGCGCCCATCCTGGCGCTGGCGGGCGTACTCGCGGCCTTGCCTTATGCGCCCGATGCCGAGGCACATGGTGGCCGGCGCGCCGGCTTTTTCTTCGGTGGGCTGGTGGTGGGATCCGTGTTCGCGCCGCGCTACGTCTACGCAGCGCCCTACTACTATCCGCCGCCGGTCTATTACGCGCCCTACCCGCCGGCAGTCACCTACGTGCAACCGCCGGTGGTGATTCAGCAAGCCGCACCGGCCGCTCCCTTGGCACCAGCGCAACCTGCAGTGCAAGGGCCTGGGCCATCGAGCGTTGCGGCGGCCTCGCAGACCATGTCGATCGAAGACCGCCTGCGCCGCCTGCGCAGCATGTGTGAGCAGGGATTGTTCACCGAGATGGAATGCCGCAACCGCCGCGAGCAGATTCTGCAGGAGATGTAGGAGCGGCAGTTCCGCAGATGCCGGGCCTGCGCGTACTCCCCCGCCCCAGTGCCTGTCCATGCGGCTCCTTCGCATCGCTTGATACCTGCTGCGGCCTCTACCTAAGTGGGCAGGCCAACGCACCAACCGCCGAAGCATTGATGCGCTCGCGCTACACCGCGTTTGCTCTGGCGAATGAGCCCTATCTGCTGGCAACGTGGCATGCGAGTACGCGTCCACCTGCATTGCATCTGGCCAGCGGCGGCGCCACCAAATGGATCGGGCTCGAGGTCAAGCGTGCTCAAACGACTGGCAGCGATACGGCGACCGTCGAGTTCGTTGCGCGCTCGAAAACCGGTGGGCGCGCGCAGAGGCTGCATGAAGTGAGCCGATTCGTGCGTGAGGATGGCAGGTGGTTTTACCTGAACGGCGATATGCCATTCTCCTGAAACCCCTGGTGCAAGCGGTTGTTGGGCCGCATGCCGCCGATATCATTGGTGTGGGCGGTTCTTCAGGCCGCGCGCCGCCCGCAGCGGTGCCAGACTGCTGCGCGCAGGTTGCCGCACATAGGCCACGCTTTCATCCGACAGGGCATCGAGCATGCGCTGCGCCGGCAGTGTGAGCGGGGTGTCGGCGCGCCACGCGGCACAGATGGTGATGCGCGGCAACACATCGTCGAGCGGCAGCTTGACCAGTCCTTCACGCGGGCCATAGCGCTCGAAAAAGCCGTGCGGCATGATGCCGATCATGTCGATGCTCGGCATCAGCGCGAGCAGAGTCGAAAACGATTCGCACTGCATCTGCACCTTGGGTGAGGTGAGGCCGAGCGTCTCGAACTCGCGCCGCGCCGGATCACCCGGCCCGCCCGCCGGGCCGATGCGCACCCACGACGCTCCCGACAGATCGGCCAGCCGCCGCTTGCCGGCCAAGGGATGACCACGCCGGGTGACGATGATGTGGTCGTAGTCAAACAAGGGCCGCATCACAATGTCGGCCGGCACCGATGCAATCGGCAGCGGGCCCACCGTGATGTCGAGTTCGCCTGCACGTACCTGAGCGAGGGAGCGCGGGTAGAGCGCGTCAATAACGCGTACCTGCACGGCTGGCCAGCGGGCCGCAAAGCGCGCCAGCGCGCGCGGGGCGATCAGCATCGCGGCGGCAGGCGACAACCCGACCGAGACCAGCCCGTGCGAATTGCCGCTAAAGGCGGCCACTTCGGCGCGCGCGCGCGCCAGTTCGCGCAGAGCGCTGGCGGCACGTGCGGCGAACAGCTCGCCGGCCGGTGCCAGACGCAAGCCCTTGGGGCCACGCACTGCCAGAGTGGCGCCCAATTCCTCTTCGAGCTGCTTCAGTGCCTTGGTCAGAGCCGGCTGCGTCACATGCAGCGCTTCGGCTGATGCGCGCAGGTTGCCGGTTTCGGCAATGCTCAATAACAAATGCAATTGCTGCAGACGCACAATGGCCTCCTTGTCCGATAACCACAGGTTATCACTATCAAAAAGCAGCATCCCGGCGGGCTTGGGTACTGCATAGAATGGAAGCTTGCTGTTCGCTTCGTGGTTCGCCCCACCTGACCACCATGACAAACCCAGTCACGCCACATGCACCCTGCGCAGCCGGCCTGCCGGTCACGAATCACGCGTTCACCGTGCGCCTTGCGCAACGTGGACTGGAATTTGAAATTGCACCGGGAGAGTCGATTCTCGACACGCTCGAATTGGAGGGGGTAATCGTCCCCTCGGTCTGCCGGGAAGGCGTATGCGGCACCTGCGAGTGCGCGGTGCTCGAAGGCGAAATCGACCACCGTGACGAGGTGCTGACGGATGACGAACGCGCTGGCGGCCAGATCATGATGGTGTGCGTGTCACGTGCGCGCGGTGAACGCCTGGTGCTCGATCTGTGATTGGTCTGTCTGGTAAATCAAGGAAAGGGAGTTTTGCATGAACGCCCCCCGGCATAGCCACTTCGAACACCTGATCGATGTCACGCACGGCACCATCGACCGTTCGATCTTCACTGACCAGCACATCTACGAGTTGGAGCTGGAGCGCGTATTCGCACGCTGCTGGCTGTTTCTCGGCCACGAATCGCTGTTGCCCAAGGTAAATGATTACTTCACCACCTACATGGGCCAGGACCCGGTCATCGTGACCAAGAAGCCCGATGGCACGATTGGCTGCTATCTCAACATGTGCCGCCATCGTGGCAACCGCGTGTGCCGCGCCGACGCCGGCAATGCACGTGCCTTCACCTGCCCGTTCCACGGCTGGACCTTCAGCAACGATGGCCGTCTGTCGAACGTGCCGGGCTACAAGGAAATCTATCTCGAAAAGCTCGACCTCGATGCACACGGCCTGGTGCCGGTGGCGCAGATCGCGAGCTACAAGGGCCTGCTGTTCGCCACCTTCGATGCCGCAGCGCCCTCACTCACCGATTATCTCGGCGACATGGCCTGGTATCTCGACATGATCCTCGACCGCCGCGAAGGCGGCATCGAGTTCATCGGCGGCGCGCACAAGTGGCTGGTGCGCTGCAACTGGAAATTCCCCGCCGACAATTTCATCGGTGACAGTTATCACGGCCCGGTCAGCCACAAGTCGGCCTGGAGCTCGGGCTTCGAAGGCATGCCGCGCCGCAAGAGTGGCTATGGCTACGAAGGCTTTCAGGTGCATCCGGGCGGCGGCCACGGTTTCGGTACGCGCTGGGCCGAGAGCAAGGAGGTTTACGTGAGCATGGCACTCCCCGAATTTGAGGCGTACGAACGCTCGCGCATCGACGAGGCCGAACAGCGCCTGGGTGCCTTGCGCGGCGTGCATTTCTCGCCGATGCACGCGACGATTTTTCCCAACCTGTCGATGCTCTGGCAAGGCGGCGCGATGCGCATCTGGCACCCCAAGGGGCCGAACCTTACCGAGGCCTGGGGCTGGTGCTTTGTCGACAAGAACGCGCCGGACGCGCACAAGGCCGAAATACGTGTGCATGAACTGCAGCGCCACGGCACCAGTGGCACCTGGGAAGCCGATGACGTGGACAACTGGGTGCAATGCTCGTCGTCAGGCGCGGGATACGTGGCGCGCCAATATCCGCAAAATCTGGAGATGGGGCTGGGTGACGAGATTGATGATCCCAAATCGATTCATCCGGATATTCGCGGGCGTCTGGGGAAATTTCAGTCCGAAATCAACCAGCGTGGTTTTTATCAACACTGGGCGGCGTTGATGGATGATCCAGCCCCGCCGCGCGTGAATCCGCGCCGCGGGCCCATCAATGCGCCTGCCGCTCACGGCGGTGTGCGATGAGTGCAACCGCCGCCGCCACACCGGCGCGTGCCGTGGCGCCAAAGGTGGCACCGCCCGCCTTGAACGACATGGCCCTGTGGTTCGAAGTGCAGGCCTTTCTGGTGATGGAGGCGCGCCTGCTCGACGATCAGCACCTGCATCAATGGCTGGCGCTGTTTGCCGACGACGTGCGCTACTGGATGCCGATCATCACTAACCGCACCGGGCGCGACCTCGGCAAAGAGCGCACCGCGCCTGGCGAGTTGGCGCATTTCGAGGAAAACAAGACCAGTTTGACCAATCGCGTGCGCCGCCTCGACACCGGCATGGCCTGGGCCGAAACGCCGCCATCGCGGGTACGCCATCTGGTCACCAATATCGAGGTCATGGCGCGTCTCAACGAAAGCGAGATCAGCGTGCGTTCCAACTTTCTGATTTACCGCTCGCACCTCGAGTACGATACCGAGTTGTTCGCCGGCATGCGCGACGATGTATTGCGCCGCGCGGGCGCGGGCTGGCAGATCGCGCAACGCACCATCATTCTTGACCAGTCGGTGGTGACGCAAAAAAATCTTGGCATTTTTTTCTAAGGCAGCGATGATGTCCGCAGTCACCGCCTCACCGCCCCTGTCAGTGTGGATGCGTCTTGATGGGCGCTCTGCCGTAGTGACCGGTGCCGGTGCCGGCATCGGCCGCGCCATCGCGCACCTGCTTGCAGCACAAGGCGCGGCAGTCGCCCTGCTCGACCGGGACACTGCGGCCGCAGAACGCGAGGCGGCGGCGATTGGCACCAACGGCGGTGTGGCGCGCACCTTCGGCTGTGACGTCGCAGTGGAAGCTGATGTGATCAGCGCCGTGGCGCAGGCCCGTGCAGCTCACGCGGGCATTGACATCGTGGTCAACAGCGCGGGCATCGCCTCAAACCCTGGCATGCCGTTTACCAACAACACCGAAGCCGATTGGGACCGCACCCTCGCGGTCAACGTGAAGGGCGCGTTCTTTGTCTGCAAGGCGGCAGCCGACGCATTGCAGCAATCGACGCAGGGACGCATCGTCAACATCTCGTCGATTACCGGCGTCATCTCGGCGGCGTACATGCCGCCGTACAGCGTCTCAAAAGCGGCGCTGATTTCGCTCACCAAGGTATTGGCGCGTGATCTTGCCGCCGAGGGTGTCACGGTCAACGCGATCTGCCCGGGCTTCGTGTGGACGCCGCTGTGGGAAAAATTGGGTGAAGTCATGGCGCAGCGTGACGATGGCGCGGCGAACCGCTCCGCAAGCGAAGTGTTCGCTGCGCGCATCCAAACGCACGTGCCGATGGGCCGCCCGCAAAGCGCAGAAGAAGTGGCCGCGCTCACCGCCTTCTTGTGCTCGGGTGCCGCAGCCAATATCACTGGGCAGGTGATCGGTGTCGATGGCGGTGTGACGATATGACGCCTGCATGCGGAGTCGCAGCTTGACCCAGGATATTGAAACCGACGTGCTGATCATCGGTGCGGGATCGGCCGGCTGCGTGCTTGCCGGCCGGCTGAGTGCCGACACGCAGCTCGATGTCAAGCTCACGGAAGCGGGACAGCCTTCTTCTTATCCCTGGCTCGACATTCCGATTGGCTACTTCAAGACGGTCGGCAATCCGGCCTTCGACTGGCGCTTCGAGACCGAGGCAGAAGCAGACATGGCGCAGCGCCGCCTGCCGTGGCCGCGCGGCAAAGGGCCGGGTGGCACCAGCCTGATCAACGGCATGCTGTATCTGCGCGGACATCAGGCCGACTATGACCAGTGGGCCGCGCTCGGCCTGCCTGGCTGGGAATGGCGGCAGGTGTTGCCCGTGTTCCAGCGGGCCATGCACCGCGCCGAAGCGCCCGGACCGGCGGATGGCGTCGGCGGGCCGCTCTGGGTATCCAACATTCCGCGCGATGTCCTGTCCGACGCTTTTATCGAAGCGGCCGGCCAGTGCGGCATCGCACCGGTGACGGATTTCAATACCGGCGACAACGCCGGGGCCGCTTACTTTCAGATGACCACACGCCGCGGCCGCCGCATGAGTGCCGCACGCGCGTATCTCGACCCGGCCCGGCACCGCCCCAATTTGAAGCTGCTCTGCGGCCTGCACGCTGCGCGCGTGCTGATCGAGCAGGGCCGTGCTGTCGGGGCCGAGTTTGTCCAGAACGGCGCGCGCCGCGTGATTCGCGCACGCCATCAGGTGATCGTGTGCGCAGGCGCGATTCAATCACCGCAGCTGCTGCAACTATCGGGGATCGGTGACCCGGCCTTGCTGGCGCGTCACGGTATCGCCGTCCAGGTGCCGCTCGCAGGCGTTGGCCAAAACCTGCAAGACCACGTGCAGGTGCGCCCGTCGTTTCGCTGTCAGGGGGTGGAGACGCTCAACGACATCGCCAACAGCCACTGGCGCAGCGCGCGCGAGTTTGTGCGCTATGCCTTCACGCGCACAGGTGCCTTGCGCAACGGTGTGTATCGTGCCGGGGCCTTTTTCAAGCTGGCCCCGGATGCCGCCTGGCCGGATGTGCAGATTCACTTCGGTCTGGTGAGCTTCGACCGCCCGCATCAGCCGCCGCATCCGTTTCCCGGCATAACGTTGTCGGCCTGCCTCCTGCGTCCGCACAGCCGCGGCAGCATAGAAATTGCGAGCACCGATCCGCTCGCCGCCCCGCTGATCCGGGCGCGCTACCTTTCCGCTCTGGCAGATCAGAGGCTCGCCGTGGCAATGGTGCGCAAGATGCGTGACATCGCGCGCGCCGCACCTCTCGCCAGCTTCATCTCGGCCGCTCACGAACCGGCCGGCGAGGTCGAGAGCGATGCCGATTTGCTGGCGTGGGTCCGGCAGCGCGCCGGCAGCATCTTTCATCCGGTTGGCACCTGCGCGATGGGGCCGGACGGTGACGCGCTGGCGGTGCTCGATCACCGCTTCAAGGTACGCGGCGTGGCAGGCCTGCGTGTGGTGGACGCGTCGGCAATGCCACGCATTGTTTCCGGCAATACCAACGCGCCGGTCATGATGATGGCCGAACGCGCCGCAGAGTGGCTGCGCGCGGAGCTGCAGGCATGAACGCCGCAGCAACCGCGCGCGCGTCAGGCCATGGCGCGGGCAGCGGTAAGCGCCCCATCAACACGGATGTTTTCGCCGGCGATCCACGCCGAAGCAGGCGAACACAAGAAAACAACGACGGGTGCGATGTCGTCCGGATGTCCGGGGCGGCCCATCTGTTCAATTGCCTTTGCGACCTTGTCGCGTCCGAGGCTGTTGCGGAAGTCTTCCAGAATCGCGGTGTCGACCGGGCCGGGGCTGACGCAGTTCATGCGCACCCCGTGTTCGCGGTGCATGGCACCGGCGCGGACCATGGTCCACACGATCAGCGCCTCTTTCGAGTATTGGTACACGGTCTCTTGCGGCGGCGGCTGCTGCGCCAGCCACGCGCTGCCCGCGTCGAACCCGGCGGTCTGCGCCAGCGCGCGATGGGCGGCAAAGCGCTCGGGCCACTGGTTGCCCGCCACCGACGCGAGATTGACGATGGCCGAGCCGGCCGGCATGCGCGGCAACAGGGCCTCGGTCAGATGACGCAAGCCGAGGTAGTTGATGCGCATGGTCTGCTCTGCACCCTGCGTTCCGGGGATGCCCGCAATGTTGCATAGGCCATCGATCTTGGCCGGCAACGCTTGCAGCACCGCACTGATGCTGCCTGCGTCGCCCATGTCAACCCGATGGAAAGGCAAGGCGGCAAGACCGGGCTGTGCGGGTGCGCGCAAGTCCAGTGCAATCACGCTGGCCCCCGCGTCGACCAGCCTGTGCGCAGACGCCGCACCGATACCCGAAGCTGCCCCAGTCACCAAAATGGTTTTGCCATGCAGTGATTCATTCATTCTCTGTCCCTCGTCCTTTGGATTTTTGAAGGGCGGCGACCCGTTCCACGCCGCGCCGGAATTGCGCCGTCAGCTTCATGAGCACCGCAAAATCGGCACTCGTCATGTCCCACTGGTACTGCTCGAACAGTTGCCGGATCGACTCCACACTTTTGGTCAACAGCGTTCTGCCTGCCGCCGTCAGTTTGACCGGGTTGGTGCGTGTGTCGCCACCCGCAGCCACGCGCATTACCAGCCCCTTGGCTTCGAGCCGTACCAGCAATTTGCCAATCGTCGAGCGCTCGATCACGGCACGTTCCGCCAGCGCCGTTACAGCAGAAATACCCATCTCGTCGAGGATCGCCAGCATGCGCCATTCGCGGTGCTGCAAACCATGCGGCGCGAGTACGCGTGCCGCATTGAGTTGATGCTGGCGCTCAATGCGGGCGAAATGCGCGATCGGCCACTCGGAGACGCGAAATACGGGTGCAGCAGCGGTAGTGCGCTTTCGCGGAGCAGCGGGCATGGGTTGGGGCGAGGTGAAATGGAAGAGCTTCGGCGCGACGCGCAAGACAGATCTGCGGCGCACTTGAAATTACGACACTTGAAATTACGGGAATATTCCCGCATACTGCCGTACCGCGCAGCACCTGTCAAGGGAATAGCAGGTGTGATGGGAAAGGGAACGCCCCGCAGCGCCGAACCGAAGGAGGAAGCTAACGTGTTTGTCCGCAATGCCTGGTATGTCGCCGCCCACGCGCCGGAAGTGACCGGCGCTGCGCTTCTGGCGCGCACTCTGCTCGATGACCGTGTGGTGCTGTTCCGCAGCGATGACGGCGCGCCCGCCGCGCTGGCCGACCGCTGCTGCCACCGCTTCGCGCCGCTGTCGCTGGGCGATCTTGAGCCGGGCGGATTGCGCTGCCGCTATCACGGACTCAAATTCAACGCCGACGGCCAGTGCATCGAGATTCCCGGCCAGGCAGACATTCCAGCGGCCATGTGCGTGCGCAGCTACCCGGTGGTGGAGCGGCATGGCCTGGTGTGGATCTGGATGGGCGAGCCAGCGCTGGCTGATCCCGCCCGCATCGTCGACTGTCACTGGAATACGGAACCCGATTGGCCGGTGGCGCGCGGCTATCTCCACTACGCTGCCAACTACCAGCTCATCGCCGACAACCTGCTCGATTTTGCGCACCTCACTTTCGTGCATCGCACCACGCTGGCGAACAAGAACTTCCCCAATGCCCAGCCGGAAGTGACGCCGTTCGAGAGCGGCGTGCGTCTGCGCCGTGTAATTCGCGGCACGCCAGCTTCACCGCTGCACGCGGCGGCTGGCCGCTTTACCGGCCCGGTTGATTTCTGGAACGAGCAAGTCTGGTGGCTACCGAGCGTATTTGAGAACTGGGCAGGCTCGGCACCGCCCGGCGGTGAAGTCCCCTCGGCGGCCCGGCACGACGCCCTGCACTTCCGGCATTTTTCGCTGCTCACGCCAGAGACCGAGAGCACCACCCACTATTTCTGGATTCAGCCATGCCACTTTCCGCATGGTGATTCCTCGGTAATTAATACGGTGCAGAAGGGCATCGAAACAGCTTTTGCCGAAGACCGCTCGATTATCGAAGCGCAGCAAAAAAACATTGACGCTGATCCGGCGGCGCGCATGCGCGGCACGCGTGGCGACTTCGCGCTCAATCAGGTGCGCTTCATGCTGCAGCGCCTGGTCAAAGCCGAGCAGAAGGGCGCGCAGGCGCATCCAGAGGCACGCAGCGAGGCGCACCCCGAGGAGTACAGCGATGCCTGACCAGTTCACCGGCGTAGACGGCGCAACGCTGGTTGCGCGCGCGGAGCAGATTGCCACGCGCCTGACCGCGCGCGGAGCGGCTGCCGAGGCGGCCGGCCGTTTGCCGGAAGAGACGATTGCCGAGGTGATCGATGCCGGCCTGATGCGCGCGGCGGTGCCCAAGCGCTTCGGCGGCCTCGAAGTCGAGTTTCGCCACATCCCGCAGATTCAGCGCGCACTGGGACGCGGCTGCCTCGCCACCGCCTGGACCATCGGCATTTTGATTCAGCACAATTTTCAGATCGGTTTGTACCCCGAAGAATTGCAGCAGGAAGTCTGGGCTGATGGGCCGGACACATTTGTCCCCGGCTACATTGTTCCGGGTGGCACTGCGACGCGAGTGGATGGCGGTTACCGCCTGAAGGGACACTGGCGCTTTGGCAGTGGCTTCCCGCACGGGCAGTGGGTCGTGCTCTCTGCGCATGAAGTGGTGAATGGCGAGAAGGGCATGCTGCTGCGCCTTGCCCTCCCCATCAAGGATGCGCAGGCCATCAACAACTGGCAGGTGTCCGGGCCGGCCGGCACCGGCACCTGGGATTGCACGGTGGATGATGTGTTTGTGCCCGCGCACCGCGCCATGCCCGCCGCCGGCATGCAGGATGGCACCGCGCCAGGCATTGCGGTCAATCGCGGCCCGCTGTGGCGCATTGCGCTGATACCGTTTTACTACCCGAACATGTCGGCCATGATGCTGGGCGCGGCCGAAGGCGTGGCCGCGCTGGTGCGTGAACAAATGCGCAAGCGTGTTTTTGCCTATGGCGGTGCGCATGCGGCGGATCTCGGGTATGTGCGCGCCAATCTCGGCCGGCACACGCTGTTGCTCAACGCAGCGGCGGCGCTATGGGAAGCGCAGGTGGCGCTGGTGGAGAAGGCCGCATGCGGTGGGACGAGCGATGGGGCAAGCGGTGGCGCACGGGACGATGGATACGCTTCCAACGCCGAGCGCTTTGGCGTCCGCGCCAATTGCGCCTGGGTGGTCAAGCAGGCGCGCGCGGCGGTCAATGAGTTGTGTGATCAGGCCGGCACATCGTCGTTTTTCATGAACTCGCCCTTGCAACGCTTTCACCGCGAGATCAACGTGCTGTCCAGTCACGCGTTCTATGAGTTTGACCGTATCGCCACCGCGTATGGGCAGGTGCTGCTCGATGACACCCTGCCCGCAGGAGAAATGGCGTGAGACCAAACGTGAACCAACCCGCTTTTGGCCGGACCGGCAACGCGCGCAAGGTGCGTAACGTGCTGTTCATCATGTGCGACCAGTTGCGGTTTGACCATTTGTCATGCTATGGCCATCCGAAGCTGCACACGCCGCATCTCGATGCGCTGGCGGCGCGTGGCGTGTTGTTCGACCGCGCCTACGTGCAATCGCCCTACTGCGGGCCATCGCGCATGAGTTACTACTCCGGGCGTTACGTGCATGCACACGGCTCGTCGTGGAATTTCGTGCCGCTCAAGACGGGCGAGATGACCATCGGTGACCATCTGCGCCCGCTCGGTGTGCGTTCGGTGCTGGCCGGCAAGACCCACATGAGAGCCGATCTCGCCGGGATGTCACGGCTTGGCATCGATCCGCAATCGCAAATTGGCGTGCGCATCTCCGAGTGCGGCTTCGATCCCTACGAGCGCGACGATGGCATTCACCCGTACTCGGGCCACGACCCCGACCCGCGCTACCACGACTACTTGCGCACACAGGGCCTGGAGGGCGATAACCCGTGGGAGGAGTGGGCCAATTCGGTGACCGATACCGATGGCAGCAAGCGCTCTGGCTGGTTTCTCAAATACTCGAACCGCCCGGCACGCGTGCCCGACGAGCATTCCGAGACGCCCTACATCACGCGGCGCGCGATGGACTTCATCGACGAGGCGGAGAAAAGCGGCGGCCAGCCCTGGTGCCTGCATCTCTCCTTCATCAAACCGCACTGGCCCTACGTGGTGCCGGAGCCGTATGCGAGCATGTATCAGCCCGAAGACGCGCTCCCAGTGCGGCGCTCCGAGGTGGAGCGGCGTGACCCGCACCCGGTCTACGCGGCGATGATGCAGCACCGCGTCTCGCAGACTTTCGCGCGCGAAGACGTGCGCGATGCGGTGATGCCGGGCTACATGGGACTGGTCAAGCAGATCGACGATCAGTTGGGCAAGCTCTTCGCGTTTCTCGATGAACGCGGCTTGACCGACTCGACCCTGATTATTTTCACCTCCGATCATGGCGACTATCTGGGCGATCACTGGATGGGCGAGAAGGATTTGTTCCACGAGCAGATCATCCGTGTGCCTCTCATCATCATGGACCCAGACACACGCGCCGATGCGACGCGCGGCACGCGCTGCCAGGCGTTGGTGGAGGCGGTCGACATCGCGCCAACGCTGCTTGACGTCTATGGCGGTGCGCCGGTGCCGCACATACTTGATGGCCGCTCGCTGCGGCCCTGGCTGTTTGGCGAGACACCACAAGAGTGGCGTACCTCGGTGATCTGCGAATACGACTACTCATTTCAGGACGCACGCATCACGCTCGGCACCAAGCCGCGCGAGGCCTGGCTGCGCATGGTGTTCGACGGGCGCTGGAAATACATCCTCGCGGAACACTACCGGCCGATGCTGTTCGATCTTGAAAGCGATCCGGACGAATTCCACGATCTCGGCGCCGATCCGCGCTTTGAAGGCGAGCGCGCGCGCCTGCACGAGGCGTTGTTCCAATGGGCGCGCCAGCCGCGCCAGCGCGTCACCGTGCCCGATGGTGCGATTGAGTCGATTGAAGTGCAGCCGCGTATTTCCGAGGGCGGCATCCTGATCGGCTACTGGGATGAAGCCGATCTGGCTGCCGCGCGGCAAACCTTCAAGCCACGCTTTGCTTCCACCAACCCGCTGGTGAAGCCGACCCTTGACCGTCTGGTCAAGTCCAACGTTGACCGGCTGGTCCATCCCGCCCCTGACAATGTGACAACCACAGGAGTCACCCATGTTGAATGAAACCCCTGCCATCACCCGCAACCACACCGGCATCGACGGCGTGTCATGGAACATCATGGGCCAGGTGTATGTGCCCAAGCAGGTCAGTGAGGACAGCTTTTCATGGCATGCCACTTTCCCGGTCGAGACCTTTGTGCCGCCGCACATGCATCCAAAGCAGGATGAATACATCTTCGTGCTCGGCGGGCGCATCGATTTGCTGCTCGACGGCAAACAGACTTCTGCGTCGGCTGGCGATTTGGTGCGCATGCCGCGCGGCATTCCGCACGCGTTTTTCAACAATTCGGGCGAGCCGGTCGAGGCGCTGTTCTGGGCGGCGCCCACCGGCAAGCTGCTCGATTTGTACCGGCGCATCCACAACCTTTCCAGCCCGGCCGAGGTGGTGGCGGTGGCGAAAGAATACGATGTGATTTTTTATCCGCCGGTGTCGTCTGCGGATTGAGTTTTTAGCTGTATCGAGCATCGCATCCAGCACGTCGCATTCATCAACGCATCACCACAAACCACCACAAACCACCACAAGGAGACAAAAATGAAATTGAAAGCCCTTGCTGCCGCCCTGCTCGCATCCGCCACGCTGTGGCCGGCTGCGGCGTCTGCGCAAACCACGATCCTGTTCAGCAGCTTCATCGGCCCGCAGCACCCGATCAACACACGGATCTTCAAGCCCTGGGCCGAGGACATCGGCAAGGCATCGAGTGGCCGCGTCAAGATCGACATCCCCACCACCAGCCTCGCCGCGCCGCCGCAACAAATGGATGGCGTCACCAAGGGCGTGATGGACATGGCCTATCAGTTTCACGGCTTTCTCGACAAGGTCAAACTCGCGCCTGTGTCGCATCTGCCTTTCGTCAACACCACCTCGCGCGGCAGCTCGATTGCGCTCTGGCGCACGCATGAAAAGTTTTTTGCCAAGGCTGATGAATACAAGGACGTGCATTTGATCGGCCTGTTTGTCGGCCTGCCCGGCCCGATCTACGGCATGAAAAAGCCGATCACCAGCATGGCTGATGTCAAGGGTACCAAGATGTATGGCCTGCCCGGCGTTGCCGCCAAAATTCTCGAAGCGGGAGGTGCAGGTGTGGTGTCGGCGCCAGCGGTGCGCAGCCACGAAATCATTTCGGCCGGCACGGTTGACGCGTTCGCGGGTTACGCGGTGATGGACGCTGGCGCATTCAACACCCTGCAATACGCCAAAGCCGTTACCGATGTGCCGGGCGCGCTTACGGTGCCGTCATTCGCCATGTTCGTCAACAAGAAAAAATGGGCGTCGATCCCGCAGGCGGACCGCGACATCATCATGAAGGCATCGGGCGAGGCATTGGCCGAGCGCTTCGTTGTCTATGACGAACTCGACGCCAAGGTGCGTGCCGATTCGGCCGCCAAGGGCATCACCTATGCGCAAGCGACGCCCGCGTTTGTGGCCGAACTCAAAAAACTTGCTGAGCCGATGGAGCAGGCCTGGCTGGCTGACGCCGCCAAACTCGGTGTCGATGGCAAGGCGGCGCTTGAGTTCTACAAGCAGGAAGCGCAGAAGAACGCGAAATGACATCTGAGGCGAGGGACACCCCGGCGCACGCGCGCACTGCAGGGCAGACATCCACGCTGGATCGCCTGCTCGGGTTTGCCACGGCAGTGCCGCTGTTCGGCATTGTCGCGCTGACTTTTGCCGATGTATTCGCGCGCTATCTTTTTGCCAGCCCGATTCGCGGCGCGCTTGAGATCATCCAGTTCGCGATGGCGCTGACCATCTTTACCGCAATGCCCCTGGTCACGCGCCATCGTGAACACGTCACCGTCAGTCTAATCGATGGCCTAGTGCAAGGGGCGGCTGCCACGCGCATCAAGCAGTTGCTGTGTGATAGCGTCAGTCTCGCGGCACTGGGCGTGATCGCCTGGCGGCTATGGATTCAGGCGGGTGAATCGGCGGCAGCGGAATCAGCCACCATCGTGCTCAAACTGCCGATGGCGCCGCTTACCTATGTGATGAGCGGCTTTGCCGCCGCTTCTGCGGTGGTGGTGGCATTGCAGTGCTGGCAGGGCTTCACCGGCAAGGCGACGGCATGATCGCCGCGCTGTGGGGTTTTGCCGGTGTGCTGCTGCTTGCGTTCGCGGGTGTGCCGCTGGCGTTCGCCATGCTGATTGGCGGTGTGGTGGGCTTTGGCATCTTGCGCGGTGCCGACCCGGCCATGTCGATGCTGGCGCAGATCGTGGTCGATTCGTCGGCCAACTACGGCATGTCGGTGCTGCCGATGTTCATTCTGATGGGCATTTTTGTGCACAAGGCCGATGTGTCGGAAGACCTGTACGACGCCGCCAACGCCTGGCTCGGCCACTTGCGCGGCGGCCTCGCGCATGCGACGGTAGCCTCGTGCGCGCTGTTTGCTGCCATCTCCGGCAGCTCGATTGCCACGGCCGCAACCATGAGCAAGGTGGCGATCCCGCCGATGCGCAGACTCGGTTACAGCGACATGCTGGCAGCCGGTTCAGTCGCCTCAGCCGGCGTGCTCGGCGTGTTGATTCCGCCGTCGGTGCCGCTGGTGATTTACGGCATTCTCACCGAGACCGACATCCGAAAATTGTTTATCGCCACCGTGGTGCCGGGCTTGCTGATGACATTGTTGTTCATCATCGCCGTGGCCGTGACAGTGGCTGTCAGACCCGATCTTGGGCCACCGGGCGCGCGCCGCACGATGGCGCAGCGCTTCGCCGCATTGAAGGGCGTGTGGTCGGTGCTGCTGCTGTTTGCCGGTGTGATGGGTGGCCTGTATGGCGGCGTGTTCACGGCTACCGAGTCGGCTGGCATGGGGGCGGCCGGCGCGCTCGCCATTGGCCTGGCGCGCAGGCGCATGACCTGGGCCAACTTTTTTGACAGCTTGGTCGAGACCGGCAAAACCACGGCGATGATTTTTGCCATCGTGTTCGGGGCGCTCGCATTTGCCAACTTCATTGCGCTCACCGGCATGACCGGGCAACTGGTCGAATGGATCCAGGCGCAGAAGATGGGCGTGACCGGCGTGCTGCTGGCGATGATGATGATCTATCTGGTGCTCGGCTGCCTGATGGAGGCGATGGGCCTGTTGATTCTGACGGTGCCGGTGTTTGCTGCAGTGGCGCAACAGATGGGCGTCGACCTGATCTGGTTCGGCATTTTTGTCACCGTGATGATCGAGATTGGCATGCTCACGCCGCCGGTGGGCATGAATGTGTTCACCGTCAAGAGCATGCACCCGGATATTCCCCTATCAACCATCTTCAAAGGCGTGATGCCTTTCCTGGTGGCCAACCTGGTCTGCGTGCTGCTGCTGATTGCTTATCCGCAGATTGCGCTGTTCCCGCTGCGCTGGTTCAACTGATGGCGCAGGGCAAGCACGCTTGTGCGCCGTTTACCCGAGAGAGTTCATCTTGAGCAAGCCCGGCAAAATCCGCAATATTCTGTTCATCATGTGCGACCAGTTGCGCGCCGACTATCTGTCGTGCTACGGACACAAGACATTGGCGACACCGCACATCGACAGCCTCGCCGCGCGCGGCGTGAAGTTCGAGCGCGCCTACACGCAGTCGCCCAACTGTGGCCCGGCGCGCGCGTCGTTCTACTCCGGGCGCTACGTGTTTTCGCACGGCGCGACCTGGAATTTCATTCCGCTGCCCGTGGGCGAGCAGACTCTGGGCGACTACCTGCGCCCGGCCGGCCTGCGCTGCGCGGTGGTGGGCAAGACGCACATGTACGCCGATGGCGAGGGCATGGCACGTCTGGCGATTGCGCGCGAGAGCGAGCGTGGCCGTTATCTTGCCGATGCCGGGTTTGAGCCTTTCGAGCGCGATGACGGCATTCATCCCGACAGCAAGGTTGATCCCAAGCTTGCCTACAACCAATACCTGCGCACGCTTGGCATGACCGGTGACAACCCCTGGCATACCTGGGCCAACGCCGGCACGGACGAGGCCGGCAACATCGCCAGCGGCTGGTATTTCCGCAACGCGCACCGGCCCACGCGCGCACCCGACGAGCATGGCGAAACCGCCTACATGACGCGGCGCGCGATGGACTTCATCAAGGAGCAGGGCGAGAAGCCGTGGATGCTGCATCTGTCCTACATTAAGCCGCACTGGCCGTACATTGTGCAGGCGCCGTATCACAACATGTATTCACGCGAAGACGTGCAGGCACCGGTACGCTCTGACGCCGAGCGGGATGACGATCATCCTGTCTATAAGGGCTACCGCGCGCATCCGGAAGGCGTGGCGTTCTCGCGCGATGCCGGCCGCTTCAACGTGATTCCCGCCTACATGGGCCTGGTCAAGCAGGTGGATGACTACATCGGCAAGCTGCTCTCCTTTCTCAAGGAGCAGGGGCGGCTCGATGACACCATGATCGTGTTCACGGCTGACCATAGCGATTATCTCGGTGACCATTGGCTGGGCGAAAAGGAATTCATGTACGAGCAGGGCGTGCGCATTCCGATGATCGTGGCCGATCCATCCGCGCCGCAAACCCACGGCACCACCTCGAAAGCCTTGGTGGAAGCCATTGATCTGGTGCCCACCTTTATCGAGACGATGGGCCTGCCGGTGCCGTACCACTGGCTCGAAGGCAAATCGTTGCGGCCTTTGCTCGATGGCACCGCGCCCTCAGTGCGCGAAGCGGCGATTTCCGAACTCGACTACGCGATCTACGGCGCGGCGCGCGCGCTCAAGTTGCAGCCGCGCCAGGCGCGCATGGTGATGGCGCGCAGCGAGCGCTACAAATACATTCACTACGATGGCCTGCCGCCGCAATTGTTCGATCTTGTCAACGACCCGCACGAGCTTCACGATCTTGGCCGCGATGCGGCCCACGCCAGCGTGCGCGACGAGCACTTGGGCTTCATCTTCGACTGGATGCGCCAGCGGCGCAACCGCACCACCATTTCCGATGAGGCGATCATGCAGCGTGCCACGCCGGCGGCAGCGGGCGGCGTCATCATTGGTGAGTGGTAGGGGCAGGCGCAGGCACGGGAGCAAGAGAGAACATGTCTGATCTGTTGCCTGAAACGTTTTTTATCCGCAATGCGTGGACGGTGGCCGCATGGCCGGGCGAGATCACCGCGGACAAACCGCTCGCCCGCACCATCATGGGCGATGACCTCGTGCTGTTCCGGACTGCTGACGGCACACCGGTAGCACTGGAAGACCGCTGTGCCCACCGCCTCGCGCCGCTGTCGCTGGGCCGTATCGAGGCCGATGGCATCCGCTGCATGTATCACGGCGTCAAGTTTGACCCTGCAGGCAAATGCATTGAAGTGCCGGCGCAGGCCCAAGGCCCGCAGATGGCGCACATGTGTGTGAAGCACTATCCGCTAGTAGAGCAGGATGGCTTTGTGTGGATCTGGATGGGCGACGCCGCCCTGGCCGACCACGCGAAAATTCTACCCGCACCCTGGCACAGCGATCCGAAGTGGCGGCCCTCGAAAGGCTATCTGAACGTCAAGGCGCACGTGGCGCTGGTGGCCGACAACCTGCTCGATTTCGGCCACTTGCCGTTCGTACACCGGAACACCGTAGGCGCAGCCGGACAGGAGGCCTTCGCCACAGAGGCCGCGCCACGCCCGCATGGTGTCCACACCGAGCGCTGGTACATCGATGTGCCACCCTCGAAATTTCATCAACAGGTGGGGCAGTTCGACGGCAACGTGGACGCCTGGCATTGCTACGACTGGCACCTGCCGGCCATCATGTCACTCGACTCCGGCTCGGCGCCGACCGGCACCAATGCGCGCGGTACGCCGCATGGTGCGCGCAAGGATGCCATCGAGTTTCACCACATCGCTGTGCTAACCCCGGAGACGGCGGACTCAACGCACTACTTCTGGATTCACTGGCGCAACTTTGCACTCGATGACCCGGCGATGGAGCGCACGGTCTACGACAACATCACGGCTGCCTTTGCCGAAGACCGGGCGATGGTCGAGGCGCAGCACCGGGCAGTGCGGCGCGGCCACCACACACAATCGCGCGCCATCGGGGCCGACAAGGCGCTCAACATCGTGCGCTTTCAGGTGATCAGGGCCGCGCAGCAGGAACGAGGGACGAGCACATGAAACCTTATCTGCAAGACGGCTTCATCCGCAATAGCTGGTACGTGGCGGCGTGGTCGCATGAAGTGACTGGTGATGCCCTGTTCGCACGCACCCTGCTGGGTGACCCGCTGGTGTTTCACCGACTCGCCAACGGCAGCATCGCCGCGCTCAAGGATCAATGCTGCCACCGCGCCGCGCCACTGTCACTGGGCCGCAAGGAAGGCGACTGCGTGCGTTGCGGTTATCACGGCATGAAGTTCGATGCCGGCGGCAAGTGCGTCGAGATACCGGGGCAGGACACCATCCCCGCGCAAGCCTGCGTGCGCACTTACCCGGTCATCGAGCGCAACCGCTTTATCTGGGTCTGGATGGGCGAGCCTGAACAAGCCGACCCCGCCGCCATCCTCGATTTCTTCTGGCACGACCACGCCGGCTGGCGCATGAAGCCGGGCTACATCCACTACCAGGCCAACTACCAACTGGTGGTCGACAACCTGCTCGATTTTTCGCATCTGGCCTTCGTGCACCCCACCACACTGGGCACGGCGGCGAGTGCGCAAACCCGTTCGGAGGTTCAGCGCATCGACAACGGCCTGCGCATCACGCGCTGGGAGCTTGATTGCGAAATGTCGCCCAACCACAAGCGCGTCGCACCGTTTGAGGGGCGCGTGGACCGCTGGCAAATTTATGAATGGCATGCGCCTGCCTTCATGCGCATGGACGCGGGGTCGGCACCGGCCGGCACGGGTGCGCCCGAGGGCTGCCGCCCCGCCAACGCCATGCTGTTTCGCCACACCTCGGTGCAAACGCCGGAGACAGCCGGCACCACGCATTACTTTTTTTGCCAGGCGCACGGCTTTGGGCTCGACAACCCGGCGATGACCGAAGCGATTTATCAGGATGTCGTCAAGGCGTTTGGCGAAGACCGCGCCATCATCGAAGCGCAGCAGCGGATACTGCACGGCGACCCGCAGTTTCGCGCGGCAGCGACTGTGCATGACAAGGGTCTCAACCAGGCGCGATTTATTTTGCAGCAGCGGCTGACAGCGGAAGCGCAAGCAGGCGACGCGGGAGCAGTATCTGGCGGGCATCACACAACATCGCGCTCCGATTCACATCAGGCATCGGCCTGAAACCCTTGGTGCAAGCAGGTTGCAGACCTTCCTCCGGCTGCAAGGCATGGTGGAAGCAATTCTTGGCGGATCGATGTGTGTCGATGCAAGCGGATGCGGCGCGTTTGACCCGCCCAAGCGCGGGCTCATCACGCATGCCGGGTGCCGCAATTTCCGCGAGAATGTGATCTGGTGACGCCGCACCCGGACAAAACATGGCCCAGACCTTCATCATTGCCCTGATCAAGCACGAGACCAATACCTTCTCGCCGATTCCGACGCCGCTGGAAAAATTCGGCCATGGCCAGGGGCCGGCGTTTGGCCGCGACGCACGCGAGCGCTTTGAAGGTACCGCGACGCCGATGGCGGCGTTCATCGACATCGCCAAGCGTGAGGGGGCCGAGATCATCACGCCAGTGGCCGCAGAGTCATGGCCATCAGCTGCGTGCTCGCGCGCGACCTTCGAGCAGCTGGTGCAGCCGCTCGAAGACGCGCTGCACGAAGCCAAGCGCCGAGGTGGCAGCGGCAGTGCGGGCAGCCCCAGGGGTTGTGACGCCATCTTTCTCGATCTGCACGGCGCGATGGTGGTTAAAGACCAGCCCGATGCCGAAGGGGAAATCCTGATGCGCCTGCGCCGCATTGACGCCACCGTGCCGATTGCGGTGACCTTTGACTATCACACCAACCTCTCGCCCGAGACGGTGCAGTGCGCCACCGTGATCACCGGCTACAAGACCTATCCGCATGTCGATATGTACGAGGCCGGGCAACTCGCAGGCGAAATCCTGATCGACACGATCAAGGGTCGCGTGAAGCCGGTGATGAAGTGGGGCTGGCTGCCGATCGTGCCGTCGATCATGCGCCATGCACCCGAAGACGGGCCGTCGGGCGACATTCTCACCCTCGCACGTGCGGCGGAGATGCGCGGTGATGTGTTGGCCGCGACGCTGCTGCCCGCGTTCGCGCATGCCGACACGCCCTATACCGGCGTCTCGGTAGTGGTGGTGGGTGACGCGATGAAACCGCAGGGCGAAGCGAATGCAGCGCGCCTGTGCGACGCCATGCTGCGCATCGCGAAAGAACGCAAAGCGGACTATGCGTATCAGCGCACGGCACTGGCCGAATCGGTGACGCGCGCGCTGACGCTGGGCAATGCCCATCAGCGCCCCGCCGACCACGGCCCGGTGCTGCTGATCGATCATTGCGACAACTGCGGGTCGGGTGGCACACAGGACGTGATGATGGTGGTCGAGGAGATATTGAAGCAGGGCCTCGACGACGTGGCCATCGCGCCGATCCGCGATCCCGAAGCGGTGCAAAAAATGATTGAAGCGGGCGCGGGCAACAACGTCACGCTGTCACTGGGCGGCAAGACCGCCATGCCCTCGATCGGCCTCATCGGCCGGCCAATCACCATCAGCGGCCGCGTCAAGATCATCACCGATGGCGAGATTGTGTTTCGCGGGCCGATGTATACCGGCCTCAAATCGCATCTCGGCCCTACGGCGGTTCTCGAAGTCACCGGCGCCAAGGGGCGCGCCGAGATCGTCGTCACCAGCCTGCATCACGAGCCGTTTGATCTGGTGATCTTCCGTCACTGCGGCATTGAGCCGGCGAAGAAGCGCTTCATCATGTTGAAGAGCCGCATTCACTACCGCGCCGGGTTCAAGCCGATTGCCAGCCACATTGTCGAGTGTCAGGGCGAGGGCGTGACCAGCGCGGATCTCTCGGTCTACCGCTACCGGTATGTGAAGGCCGACTTGTTGCTCTCTTAGTCTGACCAAGGCAATCCGCGATAATCCTTCCATGGCCGATTCCTACAACCTGCTGATCGACGTCGGCAATACCTTCGTCAAGTGGGGCCGCTACAAAATGCAGCCACCCGCACCCGCTGGCACGCCGGTGCCGGAGAAAGGCTGGGCGCATGACAATTGCATCGAGTATGGCAACACCTTGCTTGATGAAATTCCGTCGCTCGTCGGCACCTTCCGCCGCTCGCCCGCGCCGCGCCGCACCCTGGTCTCCAACGTGGCCGGCACCAAGTCACGCAACACCCTGATGCACGTGCTTGAAATCTGGCCCGACGCCAAGCCCGCCTATTGGATTGCCGCGCAGGCCGAGCAGTGCGGCATCAGCAATGGCTATCGCAATCCGGCCCAGCTCGGCACCGACCGCTGGGCCGCGATGATCGGCGCGCGTGCGCTGCTGCCCGAGCAGCCGGTGCTGGTGGTGGTGTGTGGCACCGCGACCACGATTGATTTGATTTCGCCCGAAGGCAGCTTTCTGGGCGGCAACATCATGCCCGGTGTCGGCCTCATGCTGCGCTCGCTGCATACCAACACTGCCGCGTTGCCCGATGCCGACGGTGACTATGTCGATCATCCGAACCAGACCGTCGATGCGATTGTCTCGGGCTGCCATCACGCGCAGGCCGGGGCGATCGAGCGGCTCTACCGCCGCCATCGCGCCGAGTATCACGATCTGATGTGCATCATCTCGGGCGGCTCGGGCCGTGCGCTGGTGCCGCGCCTCACCATTCCGCACAAGGCGCATGACAATCTCGTGCTTGAGGGCCTGTATCGCATCAGCCAGACGTTGACGTAGTGCGCAGCGCTCCGTAATCGCCGCCCGACCAGCCACCTGACCAGCCGCCAGACACCCGCTCCCGCATCGCACCCATCATGCGTTCCCTGTTCTTCCTGCTGGTGCTCGCCAACCTCCTGTTCTACGGCTGGCAGGCCGGCTACATCGGGCCGGGCGACGCACATAAAGGCGAAGCTGAGCGCTTGACGATGCAGATATCGCCGGAAAAAATTCGTGTGCTCAGTGCGGAAGAAGTGAAGAAGCTCGCCGATGCGGGCAAGGCGCGCAGCAACGGTTGTTTCGACTGGGGCACCTTTCCTGCACAAGAGGCGGACAAGGCGGGCGAGGCGCTGGCCGCTCTCAACCTTGGCAGCCGCCTGCAAACACGCACGGTGGAAGAAACTGCGGGCTGGTGGGTGTTCCTGCCGCCGCAGGGCAGCAAGCCGAATGCCGACAAGAAGGTCGAAGAACTAAAAGGGCTTGGCGTGAGCGACTTCTTCATTGTCCAGGAGGACGGCGCCAACAAGTTCGCCGTGTCGCTCGGCGTGTTCCGCACCGAAGACGCTGCGAAAAATTATTTGGCCGCAGTGACTGCCAAGGGTGTCAAGACTGCGCGCAGTGGCGAGCGCGAGACGCGCGTGCAAAAAACCGTGTTTCGCCTGAGTGGTATTGACGAGGCGACTGGCGTCAAGTTTGATGCGATCCGCAAGGATTTTCCCGGTCACGAGACCAAGGATTGCGCATCCGATGCGCCCAAAGCCGGTGATGACCGCGCGGCAGACAAGGGGGCCGTGTCAAAGGCAGAAAGCATCAAGAGCGAAGAGAAGAAGTAACCAGTGGCATCGCTTAAGAATGGCTCCTGGAGCTATTCTTAAGCGATTCTTCTAGAGAACGCCAACTGCGCGCGCAGACTAGCCGCCGCGGACTTTGTGCAACATCGCCGTGGTGGAGCGCTCGAACAAAAATGGAATCGAATGCACACTGCCGCCCCATGATGCTACATCGCTTGCGCCCACCATCTTGTCTGGCGTCCAATCGCCGCCCTTGACCAGCACATCGGGGTGCGCGGCGCGAATCGCCTCAAGCGGCGTGTCTTCGGCAAAGCACACCACCAGGCTCACGCATTCGAGCGCGGCGAGTACGGCCATTCGGTCGGCTTCTGAGTTGATTGGGCGGTCATCGCCTTTTCCCAGGCGCTTGACTGAGGCATCGCTGTTGACCGCAATGATCAGGCTGGCGCCGAGCGCACGCGCCTGCGCAAGATAGGTGACGTGGCCGCGATGCAGCAGGTCAAACACGCCATTGGTGAACACCAGCGGACGCGGCAACGCACGCGCGCGCGCCGCGAGTTCGGAAAATGCGCAGAGCTTGGACTCGAACAGCGGGGCTGCGTGCGCCATCTGCACCATCTGCACCATGCGCCTCAGGCTTTCCAGTGCGGCGGAATGGTTTTGGCGAAATAAGGCAATGCCTCAATGCGTGCCGCCCACGCCGCAATTTTTGCGGGGCGCGCTGCCATCATGGCGAGATCTGGTTTGCGCAAATCACAGCGTGCCAGCGTGGCTATCTGCGGGTAGAGCGCAAAGTCCGCAGCCGAGAGCGTGTCACCGGACACATAGTCGCCGCCCATGTGACCGGCGATCCACACCAGCTCATCAAGCACCGCCTGCCGCGCTTCGGCAATGCGCTCTTCTTTCCATTTCTCTTGCGGTGTCCACAGCACCCAGCCGGTGAGCTTGGCGAGCGCGCTGCCAAAGTTGTCGTCGATGTCAGAGACCCAGCGCCGCACTTGCGAGCGCTGGCGCGTCGAGCCGGGCAACAGCCGGGGCGTAGCCGGGTATTGCTCTTCAAGATATTCGACGATGGCGTTGGACTCGGCCAGGGTGAATTCACCATCGACAATCAACGGCACCTTGCCGCGCGGATTGAGAGCGCGATAAGCCGGTGTCTTGAGGTCGCCATCCGAAAACGACATCAGCTTGAACTCGTAGGGCAGGCCCTTGTATTCAAGTGCGAGCCAGACGCGCCAGGCGGGCGCGGAACCGGAACCGTAATAAAAAGTGATCAAGTGGGCGCAGGAGCGGAGAGGCTGGAAGCGCCGATTGTAGCCTCCAGCTTATCCGCGATGCGGCGCGCCAACTCCTTGCGGTAGCGGTTGAGGTCTTGCACTGACGCAAAGCTGCGCCCGAACAGGATCGACACATTGTGCAATATGCGCTCGACTACTTTTTGCTCCCAGACGCGGTCAAATTTGATTTGTGCGTCCAGCCATTTCTCCAGCCAGGCCGGATCGGGCAGGCGTGACTGGATCGTGTCGTTGGGGAACAGTGACTGGTTGACGTGCAGGTTGGTCGGGTGCAGCACCTGCGCCGTACGGCTGGCCGAGGCCATCAGCACGCCGATGCGCGCAAACGCGCCGCGCGCCTGATCGCCGAAGTTGACAATCGCGCGCTTCATGTATTGCAGATACGCGCCGCCGTGACGCGCCTCGTCGCGCGAAATCAGGTCGTAAATCTGCTTGATCACCGGCTCGGTGTGCCACTCGGACGCGCGCCGGTACCAGTGATTGAGCCGGATCTCGCCGCAAAAATGCATCATCAGGGTTTCAAGCGCCGGCGCCGGATCAAACGGAAAGCGCACGGCGTGCAATTCGTCTTCGGTCGGCAGCAGATCAGGGCGGAAGCGCCGGAGATATTCGAGCAACACCAGCGAATGTTTCTGCTCTTCAAAAAACCATACGCTCATGAAAGCGGAAAAATCGCTGTCGTGCTGGTTGTCGCGCAGGAACATCTCGGTCGCCGCCAGCGCCGACCACTCGGTGATGGCGTTCATCTTGATGGTCTGTGCCTGCTCGTCCGACAGGCGTGACGCGTCAAATGTGGCCCACGGCACATCTGTGGCCATGTTCCAGCGCACCGCCTCCAGGGATTTGAACAATTCGGGATAGAGCATGGGGATTCCTTTCGGTGGCTGCGGCCGCAGGCACGCACTTTGCCGGGCTACAGCGCATCAAGCGCAGAAAGACGCTGCGCCGCGTCAGCACGGATGGCGGCGCGCTCTTCTGCCGGCAACCGGTCAAGGTTGCTGGCCATGAGCGCCGTACGCATGTTGCCCGCCAGGGATTTTTGGTGCTTGTCAATGAAGTTCCAGTACAACAGCGTGACCGGGCAGGCGTCTTTGCCATGACGCTGTTCGGGCCGGTAGCGGCAACCTTTGCAATAGTTGCTCATCCGCTTGATATACGCACCGGATGCCACATACGGTTTCGAAGTGAAGCGCCCGCCATTGGCATATAGCGCCATGCCGGCCGTGTTGGGCAACTCCACCCACTCGACTGCATCCACATAGACCGCGAGGTACCAGTCTGATACTTGCCGGGGTTCGACCTCTGCGAGCAGCGCAAAGTTGCCGGTCACCATCAATCTTTGGATGTGGTGCGCGTAGCTGTGGCTGAGTGTTTGACCCACTGCTGCACGCATGCACTGCATCTGGGTGTCGCCGCTCCAATACCATTTGGGCAAGTCACGCTGATGGTTGAAGTGATTGGCAGTGGCGAGACCGGGCATTTCGTGCCAGTACACACCACGAATGAATTCGCGCCAGCCGAGGATCTGCCGCACGAAACCCTCGACGCTGGCAAGCGGTGCGCGTCCTGCGCGCCATTGCGCCACAGCGGCATCGATTACCTCGCGTGGGTCAAGCAGCTTGAGGTTGAGGCTGGTGGAGAGCAAGGCGTGCCAGCCATAGGGCGTGTCCGTCCACATCGCGTCCTGCCACGGCCCGAACTGTGCAAGCCGCGCCGTGACGAAGCGCTCCAAGGCGGTAACTGCCTGCGCGCGCGTCACCGGCCAGGCAAAGTGGGCGAGACTGCCGGGGTGGGCGCCAAAATGTTTTTCCACTGCGGCAAACACGTCGCGCGTGAGCGCATCCGGTGCAAACTGCGCGGGCGGCGCAATCGTGCCCGGCCCGGTTTTCGGGAAACCCTTGCGATTTTCCTTGTCAAAATTCCACGCGCCACCTTCAGGGGTGGTGCCGTTCATCAATACGCCAGTGCGCTTGCGCATATGGCGGTAAAACAGCTCCATCAGCAAGTGCTTCTTGCCTGCGGCCCATGCGCCAAATTCAGCAGTCGAGAGCAGAAAATGATTGTCAGGGCGCACATCGAGTGCCACCTTGGCCGTCGCGCAGGCATCCTGAATCCCCGCGAGCAGCCGGTAGGCCCCCGGCTCGCACACAATCACCCGGTGTGCCGCAAAACTGCGCACCGCAGCGCTGAGTACTTCGCACAATGACCGCGCGCCGGCCGCATCCAGATCAACGTAATGCACTGCAAACCGGCGCGCGCGCAGGGCGTCGCGGTGATGGCGCATTGCCGCCAAAAACAAGGCGATACGGGCCTTGTGGCTCCAGACTTGCGCGCCTTCAAGCTGTGCTTCGATCATCAGCACCACATCCTGCGTGCTATCAAAGCCGGCCAGCGCGGCGTTGTCTTCATTGAGCTGGTCGCCGAGTACCAGCACCAAGTTACGGCAGTGCGTACGGCAGTGCGGCGGGCGTTTCAGGCCGGTGGACATGGTGGTGGCCAGGCGATCAGGCGGCGGCACTGCGCAGCCGCCAGGCCGCCAAGGCAGCGCCGACGCTGTCCAGGCTATCGATGACCCGAATCTGCGCAGGAGGCCGCCGTAACTGTGTCATGGCTGACCCGCCCGCCCAGATTTCGATGCCGGCAGGTAACGCAGCGCGCAGGCCCGTGAGCCCGTCGAGCAACTGGCCGGGTACGTAGGCCGCACTGAACGACAGGGCGACGATGTCCGCCTGCTGCGAGACGGCAGCGCGCACGATATCGGTCAAAGGCGTTTGCACTCCAAGCGAAACACAGTGCGCGCCTTCGAGCGCCAGTACCGCTTCCGCCATCAACAGGCCGAGACCGTGTTCTTCACGCGGCAACGTGGTCAGCAGCACGCGCGGCGAGCCGCGGCTGCGCGGCACAGACGCGATGGCACCCCGCAACACAATTTTGATCGACTCGGTGTAAAGATGCTCTTCAAAAATCTTGAGGTCGCCGCTCACCCAGGCTTCGCCCACTGCCTGATTCAGTGGTGCGACGATCTCGACAACGAAGCGTGCCAGGCCGTGCCGCAGCAACTGTTGCCCGAGCGCACCACGCAGGTCCTCGATGCGGTGCGCGCGCACCAGTTCTACCAGCGCCGTGCATTCAGCCGACGCCGGCTGGCCGGTGGCGCTGACATGCGCCTGGCGCAAATCGCGCAGTTCGGCCAGGCTGTGATGCATCAGTTTGCCCGGGCGCATGCCTTGATCCATCAGGTGCTTGATCACACGCAGCTTGTCTACTTGATCCGGAGCGTAAACACGCTCGCCAAAGGCGTCGCGCAGTGGCGTGGGGAAGCTGTAGCGGCGCTCCCAGATGCGCAGCGTGTCTTTCGACAAGCCCAGCTCACGCTCAACAGCGCCAATGCCGATGGCGGCAGTCGCGAGAGCAGGGGAGCCAACTGGGGTGTCGATCATTCGGTTCGCGCTGGTTGACTGTGTGGGAGGTTTACGGAGACCGCTGGAGCGCTTGAAAATCAGTAACTTGTATGGAACAGCTATAGCAAAAGTTGAAATATTGTCTATGTCAATATAAAATTTTATTGAACTTTTAGCACAAATATTGTTCACATATGATATATTGACCTAGACAAAAACGCAATATCAATCATATACTATTCACATGAACGCTCCAGAACGACTTCCCTTGCCTGATGTGCAGTCCGCCACCGACACGCGCCAAATCGCAATCGGCCGGGTGGGCATTCGCAGCATTCGCCACCCGTTGCGCCTGTTGGCGGCCGATGGAACGCCGTCGATGACGGTGGCCCGTGTGGACATGTACGTGGGTCTGCCGCCTGAACAAAAAGGCACTCACATGTCACGCTTTATCGAGATTCTCGAGCGCCATGGGCGTGAGTTGTCCGTATCCCGCGTGGCTGACATGTTCGATGACATGCTGGAGCGGCTTGAAGCGCAGACCGGCTACATCGAAATGCGCTTTCCGGTTTTTGTGGAGAAGACGGCGCCGGTGTCGGGTGTGAAAAGTCTGCTGGACTACGACGTAACCCTGCGCTGCGAAAAAAGGACGGCTGCGCAACCGCTGGAGCAATGGCTGCAGGTGCTCACACCGGTGACCAGCCTGTGCCCCTGCTCCAAAGGAATCTCGGCTTACGGCGCGCACAACCAGCGCTCACACGTCACCATTAATGCGCTGCTCGCCGGAGGGTTGCCGGCCGGCGCGAGGGCGGTAGAGATCGGAGATCTGATCACCACTGCCGAACGTGCTGCGTCATGCGAGCTCTACGGTTTGCTCAAACGCACCGACGAAAAATATGTGACTGAGCGCGCCTACGACAACCCCAAATTTGTCGAGGACCTGGTGCGCGACATCGCGCTCGACTTGCAGGCAGATGCACGCATCAGTGCCTACACGGTCGAATCAGAAAATTTTGAGTCGATCCATAACCATTCCGCCTATGCCCGCATTGATGTGGACAAGCGCGTGCAAGACAAGCTCGCCGCCTGAGTGGGCGGCAGCAGCCCCAAATAAGTCACGGGGACAAAGAAGCTGGCCGGGGGATCCCCCCCTCCTTCGCCCGGCTAGCTTCTCCCCGTGACTTATCCCTTTTTCCAATTGCCCTGTCGCCTGCGGCCCGGATGTTCGGCCCGCCCGTCGGGCGTAGTAGTGCGCAGGGCTGTCACGCGCCCATCCAGACAGCGCGCTGTTGCGTAACACGCAGGTCTCCTCATGAATATCCTCTCTGATACTCCCCGCATTGCGGTGATCGGCAGCGGCATTGCCGGCCTTGCGTGCGCGCACGCGCTGGTGCAGAGCGGCCATCGCGCGACCCTGTTTGAAGCGGGCAGCCATTTCGGCGGGCACACCCACACCATCGACGTGACGCTCGATGGCATCACCCACCCGGTCGATACCGGCTTCCTGGTCTTCAACGAGCGCACTTACCCTAAGCTGATCAGCCTGTTCACCGCGCTCGGGGTGCCGGTGGCGAAGAGCGAGATGTCGTTTTCAGTGAGCCTGGGTGGCGCACGGCGCGAGATCGAATGGGCCGGCACCAGTATGGCCAGCCTGTTAGCGCAACCCGCCAATCTGTTCAAGCCGCGCTTCTGGGCGATGCTGCGCGACATCATGCGTTTCAATCGTGATGCGACTGCGGCGGCGCTCGGCGGGCTGCCATCTGCCCAATCGCTCGGCGCCTATCTCGACAGCGGCCACTACAGCCGCGCATTTCGCGACTGGTACCTGTTGCCGATGGCCGGCGCGATCTGGTCGTGTCCTACCGAAACCATGTTGGCCTATCCGTTCACCACGTTCGCGCGCTTCTGCCACAACCACGGGTTGTTGCAGGTGAGTAACCGCCCGCAATGGTTCACGGTGCAGAACGGCGCGCGCGAGTACGTCCGCCGCATTCTGGCGACACAACCCGATGCGCGCTTGAATCATCCGGTGCAGGCAGTCACGCGGGCCGGTAACGGCAACGGTGTGCGAGTGACGAGTGCAGGTGGCACCGAGCAGTTCGATGCAGTGGTGATGGCCTGCCACCCGGATCAGTCGCTGGCGCTGCTCGATACGCCCTCGGCCGCCGAGACTGCCGTGCTGTCCGCCATCCGTTACCAGCCCAACGTGGCGTGGCTGCATACCGACACCGCGTTGCTGCCGCAGCGCCGCGCCGCGTGGGCAGCGTGGAATTACTTGTCGCAGAGCACCGAAACGCTTGATCAACGTGCGGTCGCTGTCACGTATCTCATCAACAAGTTGCAGCCATTGCCTTTCACCACGCCGGTGATGGTGACCCTCAATCCGTTCAGGGAGCCTGATGCATCAAAAGTGATTCAACGCATTGAGTATGCGCACCCGGTATTCGATCAGGCAGCCATTGCGGCGCAGCAGCAGCTGCCGTCGATTCAAGGCGCCGACCGCATCTGGTTTGCCGGCGCGTGGTGCGGGTATGGATTTCATGAAGACGGCGCTGCTGCGGGGCAGGCAGCGGCGGCGCAAATTGAGGCGGCTATGCCTGCGGGTAGCGCTGCAACGCCGCGCCGGGCCGGCCCAACGTCACAGACTGACGGACCAACCAGCGTGCCGCAGCACTCTTTGCCTTTGCGCGCAGCAGCATGACCAACAGCAACAACGCTGCGCAGAGTGCGGCACAGCACGCAGCGGCACCCACCCAATCCTGGCTGTATCGCGGCGAAGTGCTGCACCGGCGCGTGCGCCCGGCGGCAAACGCGTTTCGTTACGGCGTGTTCTATCTCAAGTTTCCGCTGCACCGGCTCGGCGAACTGTCGAATGCGGTGTTCTCGGTAGATCGCTTCAATCTGCTGTCGTTTCATCAGGCCGATCACGGTGACGGCGGCGATTTATTGGTGTGGGTACGCGCGCTGCTCAAACGCGAAGGTGTCGATGACGCCGATGGCGAGATCGTTCTGCAATGTTTTCCGCGCGTGCTCGGCTACGTGTTCAATCCGGTGAGTTTCTGGTTTTGTCATCGCACCGACGGTACGCTGCGCGCGGTGGTGGCCGAGGTGAACAACACCTTCGGTGAGCGTCACTGCTATTTGCTGGATGCCGGGGCGGATGCCGCGGCGGTGATCCACAACGGCCAGTTGCTCACCGCGCGCAAGGTCTTTCATGTATCGCCGTTTTGCGCCATCGAGGGCGGCTACCGCTTTCGCTTTTTCGACAAGAGCGCGAACGCGCAAGGCAACCCATCCCGCAGCGTCGCGCGCATCGATTATCACGATGCAGGCGGCGACCTGATTCACACCAGCATCAGCGGAACGGCGCATGCATTCTCGGCGCGCGCGCTGCTTGCCGCTTGCGTGCAGCATCCACTGATGACCTTTGGTGTCGTTGCGCGGATTCACTGGCAGGCGCTGCGCTTGTGGCTCAAGCGCGTGCCGTTCTATCGCAAACCCGCCCTGCCCGCCGCATTTGTCACGCGTTGAGCGTGGCGCACCTGCGTTGCAAGTGCCGTTGCGCCCTCATTGCACGCTACCCGTCACTCATTCATCACTCCTCCTTCCAACGCTCATGAATACCCACACTACCGCCACGATGCCTGCGCGCAACGCCGGCCGCGCCAGTACGGCGCAGCGCGCGCCCTACGCCGCACGCGCCATCTTCAGTTTTTTGCAGCGCCTCGAAGGCGGCATGCTCACCGTCGAAGGCCCGCAGGGCTTTCACCAAACTTTCGGTCATGCCGGCAGCGGCCCGGCTGTGCGCATCACGCTGACCGATTGGGAGGTGCTGCAACGCTGCCTCAAGAGCGGTGACATCGGCTTCGCCGAAACCTGGATGGAAGGCCGCTGGCAGTGCGATGACGTGCCGGGTCTGATCGAGTTGTTTTGCCGCAACCGCAGCGCGATGGAGAGCGCGATCTACGGCTCGTGGCTCGGCAATCTGGTCTACCGCGTGCGGCATTGGCTCAACGCCAACACCAAGAAACGCGCAAAGAAAAACATTGAGGCCCACTATGACCTGGGCAACAATTTTTACCGGCTCTGGCTCGATCGATCGATGACCTACTCCAGCGCGCTGTTTGATGGAGATCGCGATCAGAGTTTGCAGGACGCGCAGCTCGCCAAATACCGGCGCATCTTGCGTGAGCTGCAGGTGAAACCCGGTGACCGCATTCTCGAGATTGGCTGTGGCTGGGGCGGCTTTGCCGAGACGGCGATTCGCGAATGCGGCGCACATGTCACGGGTCTGACGCTATCCACCGAGCAACTCGATTGGGCGCGGTTGCGCCTCGACGCAGCGGGCCTTGGTACCCAGGCCGAGTTCCTCCTGACCGATTACCGTGACTTTGAAGACAAGGCGCACGGTGCTTTTGATCACATCGTATCGATTGAGATGTTTGAAGCGGTCGGCGAGCAATACTGGGATGCCTACTTTGCCGCCGTCAAACGCAATCTCAAGCCGGGCGGGCGCGCGCTGGTGCAGTCGATCACGATTGACGAAGGCCTGTTTGCGCGCTACCGGGTGGGCACGGATTTCATTCAGCAATACATTTTTCCCGGTGGCATGCTGCCTTCGCCCACCGAGTTTTTGACACGAGCCGCAAAAGCCGGTCTGGCGCCTGCGGGCAGCCTGCGTTTTGGCCGCGACTACGCCGAGACCCTCAAGCGCTGGCGTGCCGCGTTTATGGACGTGTTGCCGCAAGTGCGGGAGCAGGGTTTCGATCAACGCTTTGCCCGGCTCTGGGAGTTTTATCTCGCGTATTGCGAAGGCGCCTTTAACGCCGGTTCAACGGATGTGATTCAGTTTGAGTTGCGTCATGCGCAGTAAGTCTGCTGCATTACGCTTGGCAAAGCGCGTCTTCACAGCGGCGCTGTGTGCCGCTGGTTTGGCCCTTGTGATTGCGCAGGCAAGCGCGCAAGCCAACACGCAAACCGCGGAATCTGGCGCGCACATTCGCGAGTTGATCCCCAGGGCAGCGATGGTGGGTCAGGGCCGCTTCACCTGGTTTGGCTTCCATGTTTACGACGCCGTACTGTTCGCGCCCGAAGGCAAGTTCACTGCCAATCAGCCACACGCGCTGGAGCTGACCTATGCGCGCGAACTCAAGGGCATCAAGATTGCCGAGCGCAGCATCGATGAGATCGCCGCGCTCGGTATCGGCACCGAGGCCGAGCGCGCCGCCTGGCTGCCCGTGCTGACGCGCGTTTTTCCCGACGTGCGCCAAGGCGACCGTTTGACTGGCGTGAGCAGCAGTGACAAGGCGCTGTTCTTCTTCAATGGCAAGGCGGCGGGCGAGATCACGGACGCAAAACTCGCGCGTGCGTTTTTCGCGATCTGGCTCGATGCACGCACCAGCGCGCCAACGTTCAGAGCGCGCCTTCTCGGACTCGACAAGTGACACTGGCGGTGACCGCGCCAAGCGTGGCGCCTGCGCCGGCATCGTTGCCTGGCCGCGCGCAGGTGTGGGCTTACGCGCTGTTGGGGTTGCCACTGGCCTTTGCTGCGTTGCCGCTCTATGTGTACGCACCGAAGTTTTATGCGGGCCTTGGACTGTCGCTCGGCGCCGCTGGCGCGCTGTTGCTGGCCGCGCGCCTCGCCGATGCCTTCATCGATCCATGGCTGGGTGCGTGGTCTGACCGCGTGCAGCAGCGCAAACGTTTCATCGCGCTGTTCCTGTTGCCGCTGGCGGTGGGCATGGTAATGCTGTTTCATCCGCAGCGCATGAGTGAGACTGGGCTTGCACTTTGGTTTGGCGTGTCGCTCGCCGTGGTGTATCTGGGTTTCTCGGCCGCCAATATTGCGTATCAGGCCTGGGGCGCTTGCATCACCAGCGACGCACATCAACGTACCGTCGTTACCGCGAGCCGTGAAGGTCTGGGCCTCGCGGGCGTGGTGCTGGCCTCTCTGTTGCCGCAGGCGCTGGGGCCGGGTGTTGCTGCGGTTGCGACCGGTGCGGCGAGCGCGACCAGTGCTGCCACCGTTGCAGTCGAGGCCGGGCTGCCGGCCGCAAGTCTGGTGTTTGTCGTGCTGCTGGCATTGTGTGCGGTGATCACCTTGCGCTTCGCGCCCGCTGGTATGGCTGCCGGTAATGCGGCTGAGAGCCGCTCCAGGAGCCATTCTTCAGGAAGTCTCTGGATGGCGTTCGCGAGCGCACGCATGCGCCGCTTGCTTGCCGTGTTTGCGCTCAACGGTATCGCCTCGGCGCTACCGGCTACGTTGTTCTTGTTTTTCGTGGCCGACGTGCTGCGGGCAGAGGCAGCGAGCGGCCGTCTGCTGGCACTCTATTTCGTGACCGCCGCCCTTACGCTGCCGCTTTGGGTGTGCGCCGCACAACGCTTTGGCAAGCGCCAGGCGTGGCTGGCCTCGATGGCGCTGGCCGTCGCCGCATTCGCGTGGGCTTACTTGCTCGGGCCGGGTGATACGTTCGCATTCGCGATCATCTGTGCTGCATCCGGTGCCGCACTCGGCGCTGATCTTGCGCTGCCGCCCGCCCTGTTGGCTGATGTGATCGAACGCGATGAATCAAGCGGACGCGAAGGCGCTTACTTCGGCGTCTGGAATCTGGTGACCAAACTCAATCTCGCTCTCGCCGCTGGTCTTGCCTTGCCTGCCTTGCAGTGGGCGGGGTATCAGCCCGGCTTGCTTATGGCAGGGGCTGGTGCGCATGCCGCAGGCGCTGATGCGCTTACCGCGGGGGCTGCCGCGCTTACCGGAGGGGCTGCCGCCTTGGCACTGGCCTACTGCCTGGTGCCTTGCGCGCTCAAGCTGTGTGCTGCTGCGCTACTGTTTAAATCCGATTTCAACGCTTAAGGAAACATCATGCTACGCCCCTTGCGCAATCTTGTTTTGCTCGCCGCCACCCTGCTGCTGTCCGCCTGCGCCAGCGTGCAGCCCGACGCCTATCGGGACGAAAAGCCGGTACTTGAGCTGGATCGTTACTTCAACGGCACCGTCGATGCGTGGGGTATGTTTCAGGATCGTTCCGGCAAGGTCATCAAACGCTTTACCGTGGTACTGCGCGGTACCTGGACCGGCGACACCGGCGTACTCGATGAAGACTTCACTTACTCCGACGGCACGCGCGAGAAGCGCATCTGGATGCTCAAAAAGCTTCCCGGTGGCCGCTACACCGGCACCGCAGCCGATGTGCTGGGTGAAGCACAGGGCCAGGCGGCGGGCAATGCCCTGCGCTGGGGCTATGTGCTCAAACTGCCGGTAGACGGTAAAGTGATTGAAGTCGATATGGATGACTGGATGTATCTGGTGGACGACAAGGTGATGATCAATCGTGCGCAGATGAGCAAGTTCGGCTTTCGCCTCGGCGAAGTCACGCTGTCGTTCACCAAGCGTCCCTGATCTGTCCTGTGCTGCCCTGAGCGCCCCTTCGCACCCTCTGCGCCCCCCAGCCGAACACAGCCATGTCACTCAACCCACCAATCCGCGACTGGCATGGCAAACGCGTCTGGATCATCGGCGCCTCGACCGGCATTGGCGCGGCGCTGGCGCAACGCCTGGCCGGTGCAGGTGCGCGCCTCGCGCTGTCGGCACGCTCGCACGACAAGCTCGCTGCACTCGCTGCCGGCATGCCGGGCGCGTTGGTATTGCCGCTCGATGTGCGCGACGCCGCCGCGCAGGCCCACGCCTACGCCACCATCGTGGCGCAGTGGGGCGGCGCCGACGTCACGCTCTTCAATGCCGGCACCTATTCACCGATGCGTGCCGACGCCTTCGATCTCGCGCACATGAACGAGCACTTCGCGATCAACTATCACGGCGTGACCAACGGCCTCGCAGCGATCCTGCCGGATTACCTGGCGCGCGCTGCCAGCCATCCGTGCATCGCCATTGTGTCGAGCGTGGCTGGTCTGCGCGGCCTGCCGTTGGCGCTGGCCTACGGACCGTCGAAAGCCGCGCTTATCAATCTGGCGGAGACGCTCTATCTTGATCTGGCCCCGAAAGGGATTGCCGTCACGGTGATCAACCCGGGCTTTGTTGATACGCCACTCACGCAGCAAAACACCTTCAGGATGCCCGCGCTGATTTCGGCGGAAGAGGCTGCCGAGCACATCGTTGCCGGCTTTGCCGCCGGGGAGTTCGAGATGCATTTTCCGAAGCGTTTCACGCGCTGGCTGCACGCGCTGCGGTTGTTGCCCTACACCGCCTACTTTGCACTGATCGGCAAGGCGGTGAAACCATGAACGTGGGCGCAGCGACGGGCGCGACTGCGGCTCCGCACACTGGCGCCCACAGCGCCGCCCTGCAACGCGTCATCACGTTCTACGAGACGCTCGACGCAGCGGCTGTGATGCGCATCGGCAGCGTCTATGGCGATGACGCCACCTTCAAGGACCCGTTCAACGAGGTGCGCGGCGTCGCAGCGATAGCGCGCATTTTTGAACACATGTTTGTCCACGTCGATGCGCCGCGCTTTGTGGTGCAGGAAGCTGTCGAGCAAGGCGCCGGCGCCTTCCTCACCTGGGAATTCCGTTTTCGCATGAAGCGTTTCGATACCGCTACCACGCAGGTGATTCGCGGTGCGACACACCTGCGCTTCGCTGCTGACGGGCGCGTCGCCATGCATCGCGACTACTGGGACGCGGCGGAAGAACTTTACGAAAAGCTGCCGGTGCTGGGCAGCCTGATGCGCTGGTTACGGCGGCAGGCTGGTTAGCACGGGAGCGGCGCACCTGTGGCACATCCGTACCACCCCTTAGCAAAGTGAGGCGTGACGGCGCGGCACACTTGGGCGCCGCCCGGGACGGGCTACTTCTTGCTGTTGTCTTCCGCCTTGCGCGGCGCGACAGCGATGTATTCAAACACCTTGACCACCTGCTTGACACCATTGGTGCGTGCTGCGACTTGCGCTGCACGATCACCTTCTTCGCGCGTGACCAGGCCCATCAGGTACACCACGCCGCCTTCAGTGACCACCTTGAAGGCATTGGCCAGTACATCTTTGTCGTCAACAAAATTGCCCTTGACCTTGCCGGTGAGGATGGCGTCATTGGTGCGCGCACCGATCGATGACACCCCGGCAACTTGCAACTCATTGACAATCGAGGCTACGTTCTCAACGCCACCAGCAATGCGCTCGGCGTCGATCTTTGCGGCTACGTCGGGCACTTCACCCGTGAGCAGCACCTTGCGGTTGAAGCTGGTGACATTGACATTGGCACGGTTGCCAAAGCGTTCACTGATGCGCCCTTCTGCCTTGAGAATGATCGACCTGTCTTCGGTCTGCGCGCCAAGGGTGCGGCGGTCGTCGGCCGACAGCGCGCCTGCTGCGATGCCGCCGGCGATCACCGGGACACAGCCCTGCATCACCGGCACCAGCAATGCGAACACCAACAAGGGAGCAAACCGTAGAGGGCGGATGGTCATCAGTCTTCTCCAAGCAGTGAGTAATCGATGCCGTCACACAGACAGTGGATCAGCGTGAGGTGGGTTTCCTGTATGCGCGCAGTGCGGTCGGCCGGTGCGCGCAGTTCGACGTCGGCAGCGGCCAAAAGTTTCGCTATCGCACCGCCGTCTTTGCCGGTCAGGGCCACCACGCGCATTTCGCGCGCGTGCGCGGCCTCGATGGCGGCCAGCACATTGCCCGACTTGCCGCTGGTCGAGATCGCCAGCAGCACATCACCCGGGTTGCCGATGGCTTCCACTTGCTTGGAAAACACCTGCCGGTAGTCGTAATCGTTAGCGACCGCGGTGAGAATCGAGCTGTCGGTCGTGAGAGAGATCGCTGCCAGACCGGGACGCTCACGCTCGAAGCGGCCCACCAGCTCTGCCGCGAAGTGCTGCGCATCGCCCGCCGAGCCGCCGTTGCCGCACGCGAGTATTTTGCCTCCATTCATCAAGGAGGCCACCAGCAACTCGACTGCCGCTGTGACGGGCGCTGCCAGCGTGTCCGCAGCCTTGCGTTTGACCTCGCTGCTGGCGAGAAAATGTTCGCGCATGCGTGCCTGTAATTTCATTGGGCGATTATAGCGGCGCAGTGTGGCGCAACACCCTGTTTCGGCTGCGCTTGCAACGGTTCGCAGCCTGCGCCGGCGGCCTCTTTCCCGGAGCGTAGCGCGAGAATGCGGTGCGCTGCGGCGGGCGTTTTCTCAGAGCGTAAACGCGCTTTTGATCCAATCGACGTAACTGTCGTCCTGACTGCTCAAGAGCACGCAGTCGAAGCGGCAGGGCGCATTCGCCGCATGCTTCTGCGTCATCAAGTAATGATGCGCCGCCGCGATCAGGCGCGACTGCTTGTGCGCGTCTATGCTCTCGGCGGCGCTCACCAGCGCGTTGCGTCCACGCGAGCGCACTTCAACGAACACGACGGCATCGCCATCCTGCATCACCAGATCGATCTCGCCCATGCGGCAGCGGTAGTTACGCGTGATGAGGTTCAGTCCTTGCGCTTCAAGATGCAGGCAGGCGCGCCGCTCGGCTGCCACACCGCGCTGCAGATTGGGTTCGCGGCGCAGGTAGGTCATTAAACCTGTGAGGTCGCAATCACCGTTGTGTTGCGGCCGAGGCAAGGGCGCAACAAACGCGCGCGGTCAGTGTCGGTGGCGAGAAACACGGTCGCTGCGGGTGCAGATACTGGTACAGGTAATGCTGCCAGCACCGGTGCGGACGCAGGCACCGCTTGTTGCGCAGGCAGTACGCGCCAAAAAAAAACGCGCAGGGCACCGAAAGGATTGAATGCACCCTGTTCGGTTTGACGTTTGGTTTCAGACTGGTCCGCAGCCGCCCTTGCCGCCGTGTCCCGGGCCGCGCACAATGCGGGCATCGCGGCGAAAACACCGCACCACGCACCACACATCAGGAAATGCCGTACATGCCGCTCGGTGACCACAAGAACTCCCGGACACAACAGCCACAGGACGTATCGGGTGACGCGCGCGAGTCAGCCGAACCTCACCCATCGCACGCCTCGTCTTTGCTGGCGCCACACCCCGCGGAGTCTGCGGCAGCGCAGTTTCCCTCTGCCGATGCCACTTCCGCCGCTGACAGCGCATTGCCAAAATCATTATATGTGGTGGCCACTCCACTCGGTCACCTCGATGACATCACGCTGCGTGCCATCGCGACACTGCGCAGTGTCGACGTGATTGCCGCCGAAGACACCCGCACCTCCGCCACGCTGCTGCGCCATCATGGCATCGCCACCAAGACCATTGCTGCCCATCAGCACAATGAAATGGCGGCGGCGGCGCGCATCGTCGCGCTGTTGCGCGAAGGCAAAAGCGTGGCCCTCATCAGCGATGCCGGCACGCCCGCGGTGTCCGATCCCGGCGCGCGCATCGTGCGCGCGGTGCGTGACGCCGGGTTTGCGGTGGTGCCGGTGCCGGGTGCGAATGCGCTCGTGGCAGCGCTGTCGGCGTCCGGATTCGAAGGGCCGTTTCATTTCGCCGGATTTCTGCCACCGAAGCGTGGCGCACGTGTGGCGGCGTTACAAGCCTTGAGCGCGCTTGCCGCGACACTCGCGCTCTACGAAGCGCCACATCGCATTCTCGACCTGGCCACCGATATCGGCACCGTGCTCGAGCCCGAACGCCGCGTGGTGATTGCACGCGAACTGACCAAGCGGTTCGAGACCCTCCACGCCTGTGGCGCGAGCGAGTTGCACGCCTGGCTCGCCGCCGATGCCAATCAGCAGCGCGGTGAATTTGTGGTGCTGATCGAGGCTGCACCACCGCGCGCGGCCGGGTTGGATGACGAGGCGCGCCGCGTGCTTTCGCTGCTGCTCGACGAGATGCCGGTGAAAACGGCGGCGGCACTGGCGGCGCGTATTACCAGGCAATCGAAAAACGATTTGTATGCGGCAGCGCTGGTGCTCAAGAAAGGTTCGTAGGCGTCCGTCGAAGGAGTGGCGCGGGGTGCCACTACCGCCACGCTAGCGCAATACAAACACCGGTTTGAGTTGCAAGGTCTCGCGAATTTTCTCGGCTATCTTGCCTGCTTCGTCGCGGCTTTTGTATGGCCCCACTTGCAGACGGTGCAGATTGTTGCCGGACACCACGAAAATGGCTTCAGTCAACCACGCCAGTTGTTGCGACACACGCGTGCGGAAGCTCTCTGCATTCTCGCGCGCACCGAACGCACCGATCTGCAGATACACACCGTCAGGCTGGGTGGTGGTCGGCAGGTTGACCGTAGCGGGTTCTGGCGTTGCAATAACCGGCTGCGAGGTGGCCGCAGAGCCGCTCTGGGAGCCAGTTTGTGGTGAGTCATCTCCAGAAGCGTTGGTGGAAGCGGGTTTCGGCGCAGGTGCTTGTGCGATTTGAGGTGAGGCTGCGGGTTTGGCTGCGGGCGCACCTGCCGCCGCACTGCCCGCGCCGTTCGCACCAGCCGCACCTCCACCACCCACGCCGCCAACACGATTCGCCGCTACCAGCGTACGATCCCCCGCGCGCACGCGCGCGACATCGACCAGCGTGCTGCCCTGATTGACGTAATCGAGCTTGAGCGCAGCGGTGTATGAAAGGTCGATCACGCGATCTGAATGAAACGGCCCGCGGTCGTTGACTCTGACCACCACGCTCTTGCCGTTGGAGACGTTGGTGACGCGCACGTAACTCGGTATCGGCAGCGTCGGGTGCGCCGCCGTCATCGCATACATGTCGTACGGCTCGCCCGACGAGGTTTTTTGCCCGTGAAACTTGCGGCCATACCAGGAACCGATGCCGCGCTGGGAGAACGGCCGCTCATCGGTGATCGGCGTATAGGTCTTGCCGAACACCACATAGGTGCGATTGGTCGCGCTGCGCAGCGGCGGCTCGTCCTTTGGCACGGCGTCGGGCGTGGCTTCGAGATTGGGCGGCGCGCTGTCGCCGGGGCCGTCGTCCTGGTAGTAGGCGCCTCCACGCCGCTGCACCACTGGCGCCGGGGCAGGCAC
>JANPAR010000206.1:0-4377 GCA_031430015.1 Burkholderiales bacterium | reverse complement strand
GTCGAGCGCGCGGCTGAGGTCAGCCCGCGCCTGCGTGCTGCGGTGGCGCGCCACCCGGCAGATTGGCTGGCAAGCGAGATGGAGGCTTTGCAAATTGCGTTTGGCCCGGTGCTCTCGTTGAGCGAAGTGCCGGCGGGCGCGCAGGTCGTGCATCGCGGCCTGGTGGTGTCCGTGCCGCGCGCTGCGGACGACGCCACTTCACACGCCGCAGCCGTGACTGCCGTCAGCGCGGCCGGTGGCTACGCGGTGCCGCGCGATGCGATTACGCATGTGTTGCAGCCGATGCTGATTGAAGGCATGCCGACGCCCATCCATCGCAATGCGCCTGGTTTGGGTGAGCACACAGAAGCAATCTTGCGCGAATGCGGTATCGACATTGCCACGCTCGCGTCGCGCGGTGTGAGCGCGGCGGCAGCGAGCGCGCCGGTCGCGCCGGTCGCGCCGGTGCGCGCCGCCGCCTGACGCGCACACGCCACGCCGATTGCGCCCCATTCCGATCACGCCCTTCTCCGTCCTTCTCCGTCCTTCTCCGCTCTTATCTTTTCCACTCCCGCCATCATGATCCCCCGCACCCTCTACGACGCCGATCACGAAGCCTTTCGCGACACGGTGCGCCGCTTCGTTGCCGATCACATCACGCCGCATCACCCCGACTGGGAAAAAGCCGGCCAGGTGCCGCGCGCGCTGTGGCATGAAGCGGCCAAACTTGGCCTGCTCTGTTGCGACGTGCCCGAGCAATACGGCGGCATGGGCGGCGATTTTTTGCACAGCGCGATCATCATGGAAGAAATGGCGCGTGCCGGTGCGACCGGCATCACGTTCTACTTGCACTCCGACATCGTTGCGCCTTATCTGGTCGCCTTCGGCAGCGAAGCGCAAAAGCAGCAGTGGCTGCCCAAGATGGCGGCTGGCACGGCAGTCGCCGCGCTCGGCATGAGCGAGCCTTCCGGCGGCAGCGATGTGCAGAACATCCGCACCCAGGCAATTCGCGATGGCGATGACTACGTGATCAACGGCCAGAAGGTGTTCATCACCAATGGCCACAGCGCCGACTTCGTGCTGCTCGCCTGCAAGACCAACCCGCAGGCGCGCGCCAAAGGTGTGAGCCTGATCATCGTCGAGACCAACCGCCCCGGCTTCACGCGCGGGCGCCGCCTCGAAAAGGTTGGCTGCAAGGCGCAGGACACCTCCGAATTGTTTTTTGCCGATGTGCGCGTGCCGGTCACCAACTTGCTTGGCGCTGCCGAAGGCAACGGTTTTGCGCAATTGATGACCAAGCTCGCACAGGAGCGCCTCTTGATCGCCATCCGCGCGGTAACCAGTTCCGAAGCCGCGCTGCGCTGGACGCTCGACTACGCGGCCGAGCGCAAGATGTTTGGCCAGACCCTGGCCGATTTGCAGAACACGCGCTTTGTGCTGGCCGGCCTGCATGCCGAAATATTGTCGCAGCGCGTGTTCATTGACCATCTGGTCGGCCTGCATCTGACGGGCGAACTCGATCCGGTTGACGCCGCCTCCGCCAAACTCGTCACGACCGAATTGCAGGGCCGCGTGATGGATCAATGCCTGCAATTGTTCGGCGGCTGGGGCTATATGTGGGAGTACCCGATCGCACGCGCCTGGGCCGACGCACGCATGGGCCGCATTGGCGGCGGTGCCTCCGAAGTGATGCGGCAGATCATCGCCAACTCACTGTTGCCCAAGGTGCGTGCGGCATGACGCGCGGCTTGAAGCGCGCCCCGGCACCAGGCAAGTCGGCAGCAGGCAGGGCCAAGCTGACGGGTGGAACCCGTCCGGCAGCAAAGCGCGCGATGAAGGCGGCTCCCAGGCTTGCGCACACACTTGCTCCAAAACGGGTCGATGACGTGCGCGCGGCCGTCACCAATCTCAAGCGCGAACGCATCGTCGCCGCTGCTGCTGATTTGTTCTACGCCGACGGTTTTGTCATCACCACGCTCGATGCGGTGGCCGAACGTCTCAATGTCACCAAGCCTTTCATCTACGCGCACTTTCGCTCCAAGGGCGAGCTGCTCGGCGTGATCTGCGCCCACGGCATCCGCGCCTCGCTCGATGCGCTCGACCGCGTGCTGGCCACGGACGTGCCGGCGACGGACAAGCTGTCGGCCTTGATGCACGGCTTCATGTCCGCCGTGCTCGACAACCAGAAGAACATCGGCATCTACACGCGCGAAGAAAAACATCTCGATGCCAAGGATCGCAAGACGATTGAAGACATGCGCCGCGAGTTTGACCGCAAGCTGCGCGCCCTGCTCGATGCCGGGGTCGCCAGCGGTGAATTCGAGATTGCCGACACGCAGATGGCTTCGCTGGCCATTGGCGGCATCGCCAGTTGGGCTTACGTCTGGTTCCGTCCCGGCGGGCGGCTTGGCGTTGACGAGATCGCCGCGCACATGGCCACGTTGGTGGCAGCGATGAGCAAGGCGCCCCCGGCACGGAAGAAGTAGACGCTGCTGCGCCGGATCAGCTTTACCCTCTGAGTTGCATTGTTTTGGCTTCACGTTCTTGACCACACCCTCCGCCCGCTCATCAACACACTTTCTGGAGAACAGCATGACCAACCGCCGCACCTTGATCAAAGCCTCCCTCGCCGCCGCCAGCACTGCTGCCCTGCCGCGCGCCTTCGCACAAGCCGACGACTGGCCCAAACAAAGCGTGCGCATCATCGTGCCCTTCTCGGCTGGTGGCGCGTCGGACGTGCTCACGCGGCTGATCGCCGAACGCCTGCAAGCCAAATTTGGCCAACAGTTCGTGGTCGAAAACCGCACCGGTGCGGGCGGCAACATCGGCATGGAAGCAGTGCAGAAGGCCGCGCCCGATGGCTACACCATCGCCTCGGCCACCATCGGCACGCTGACGATCAACGAATTCCTGTTTGCCAAATTGCCCTATGACCCGGTGAAGGATTTCGCTTACGTCTCCACGATTTGGGAGAACACCAATGTGCTGGTGGTACCCACCGGCCATCCGGCCAAAACGCTCAAGGAGTTCCTGGCGTGGGCCAAAGCGCAGCCGCAGGGCGTGACCTTCAGCTCTTCCGGCGTTGGCACAACGCCGCATTTGTCGGGCGAACTGTTTTGCCTCAAGACCGGCATCAAAGGTCTGCACATTCCGTTTCGCGGCGCGGCACAGTCGATGCCTGAAGTCATCTCCGGCAATGTCAATTTCGCCATCGACAATATCGCGAGCTGGAACCCGATGCTCAAGGCCGGCAAGGCACGCGCCCTCGCGGTCACGTCAGATTACCGCTGGCCCACCCTGATGGATGTGCCCACCATGTCGGAAGCCGGCGTGCCGGATATTGTGATTACCTCATGGGGTGCCTTCGTGGTGCCGGCGGGTACCCCTGCAACCATTGTCAACAAACTCTCGGCCGCCATCCGCGAATTCGCCGCCGACCCGGCGCAGCAGCAACGCTTTCTCGGCACTGGCGCACGCTCGGTCTCGGCAACGCCACAGGAGTTGACCGCGTTCGCAGCGCGCGAGCGCATCAAGTGGAAGGAAGTGGTACGGGTGTCGGGCGCGAAAGCGGAGTAGGGCTTCTCAAAGCGCCGCGTTTAGTTACGGCGTGCGCCGGCCGCGCGTTCGACGTAGGGGCGGGAGCGTCACGAGGTTGCGCAAAGGCTTGCCGCTGGCCGCTCGATAGACGTCAAAGTCACGGTCAATTGACAGGATGCAATCAATGCCGAGGGAAGCCGCCAGCGCGGCCACACTGGTATCGGCAAAATCGAAGGGCAAATCCCGGTACTTGCGCAGCAGGCCGATCATCGCCTCCAGATCAGCGTTGTCCAGCGCTTCGACCTTGACACCTCCCGCTGCTACCCAGTCCAGAAATTCGACCTCGGTGTCCTTGCTGACCCGTGAAGCGAGCAAGGCCGAGGTTTCGGTCAGTACCGGCCAGGTGGTGATGAGCTTGAGCCCTGAATTGCGCTGCAAGGTTTGCCGGACGCGCACATGGTGGGCATCGTCCGCGTCAAACAAGGCCAGGAGCGGGCCGCTATCGACGACTGCCGCGTTTCGCATTGGTCAGTTCGGCGTAATGCGCGTGGCGGCGGGTAGAGAGGTCTGACGTGCCGCTGCCACGCTTGCCAAAGACCGATTCGCCCAGTTCAAACGCTGACTTCGGCTTGTGTTCCAGATAGGCGCGCAGCGCCGCCTGGACGATTCCGCTTTTGGTACAGCCCTCAGCCCGGCTGCGCGCAGCCACCAGTGCCTCAAGGGCGGGTTCGAGTTTGACGGTCAAGGTCATGGTAGATCAGATCCGGTCCGGTATTGCGAAACATAATACCAGCAAGACTGAACGCGGAGTGCGCGAAATGGCGCCCGCCTACCGCCCCAACTGCCGGCTGATCTGCGCGC
>JANPAR010000205.1:0-10409 GCA_031430015.1 Burkholderiales bacterium | reverse complement strand
ATCATTTGCGCGCGCAGCTTGTCAATTTCTTCCTTGATGTGGACGCTGCCCTGCACCGCGGCCTTTTCCGATTTCCAGATTTCTTCGAGGTCGGAATACTCCTTGCCCAGACGGGTGATCTCCTGCTCGATCAGCTCAAGCCGCTTTTGCGAGGCCTCGTCTTTTTCTTTTTTCACCGCTTCGCGTTCAATTTTTAGCTGGATCAAGCGGCGGTCGAGCTTGTCCATCACCTCCGGCTTGGAATCGATTTCCAGCTTGATGCGCGCGGCAGCCTCGTCGATCAGGTCAATCGCCTTGTCGGGCAAAAACCGGTCGGTGATGTAGCGGTGCGACAACTCTGCCGCAGCGATGATGGCGGGGTCGGTGATGTCAACGCCATGGTGCAACTCGTAACGCTCTTTGAGACCGCGCAAAATCGCGACGGTCGACTCCACGCTCGGTTCGCCGACCAGCACTTTCTGGAAGCGGCGTTCGAGCGCGGCATCTTTCTCGACGTATTTGCGGTACTCATCGAGCGTGGTCGCGCCGACGCAATGCAACTCACCGCGTGCCAAAGCGGGTTTCAACATATTCCCCGCATCCATCGCGCCATCGGCCTTGCCTGCGCCCACCATGGTGTGCAACTCGTCGATGAAGACGATGGTCTGTCCCTCGTCTTTGGCGAGGTCTTTGAGCACGGCTTTGAGCCGTTCTTCAAACTCGCCGCGATACTTTGCGCCTGCCACCAGGGCGGCCATGTCGAGTGAGAGGACACGCTTGCCCTTGAGCGAGTCGGGCACCTCGCCATTGACGATTCGCTGCGCCAGGCCTTCGACAATCGCGGTCTTACCCACGCCTGGCTCACCGATCAGCACCGGGTTGTTCTTCGTACGCCGCTGCAACACTTGAATCGTGCGACGGATTTCGTCGTCGCGTCCGATCACCGGGTCAAGCTTGCCTTTGCGCGCGCGTTCGGTGAGGTCAATCGTGTATTTTTTTAGCGACTCGCGCTGGTCTTCGGCTTCGGAAGAATCGACATTCGCACCGCCACGCATGGCGTCGATGGCATCTGCCAACGCTTTTTTGGACACGCCCGACTCCTTGAGCGCACGCCCCGCTTCCCCCTTGTCGTCGATGGCCGCAAGCAGGAACATTTCAGAGGCAATGTATTCATCACCACGCTTTTGCGCCTCCTTGTCGGCAAGGTTGAGCAGTTGCGAGAGCGTGCGCGACACCTGCACATCGCCGCCGTGGCCTTCAACCTTGGGCAGCCGCTCGATCGCATTCTTGAGTTCGGTCTTCAGGCGCACCACCTGCGCACCAGCACGCGCCAGCAGAGAGGCGGCGGCGCCATCGTCCTGACTGGCCAGGGCCAGCAACACGTGCTGCGGCTCGATGAATTGCTGATCGGCCCCGACCGCGAGGCTTTGCGCGTCGGACAGGGCCTGCTGGAATTTGGTCGTCATTTTGTCGGTGCGCATGATGGCTCCCTGCAAGATAGGTTCACTGAATCGCAAGTGGGGCTATGCCCCTGCTTTTCAAGCACGCCGCGCGGCACGGATCATCGCCCGGTTGCGCTGCAAATTGACTTCGAAGCGACTTGGGGCCATCATGCAGCCAATTTACGCGGGTTGCGAAGAAGCGGCGCTAAGCCCTTTAGCCCAAACGACATTTTGACTTGTCTGCCATGATTCAATTGCGCTTTAAGCTACGGCAGCCTCCGGTCCTTGCACCATGACTATCCACCAGTTGCAGGTGGCGTTTGACGCCGCCGAAGATCGCCTGCTATTGCGCGTGACGACCACCGCGCAAGAAGAGTTTCGTGTGTTTCTGACGCGCCGCTTTGTGAAGGGGCTATGGCCGCTGCTCGTCAATACGATTGCCTCCAAGGTCGCGGTGAAAGCGCCTGTGGCCGAAGCGCGCCGCGAGGTGATGGCCTTTGAGCACGAGAAAGCGCTGAGTGAAACAGATTTCAAAACGCCGTTTCAGGAGCCACCCAAAGAAGCACCACGGCGCATGCCATTGGGTAACGCGCCGTATCTGGCGACGCAAGGTCAAGTACGCCTGGTCGATGGCGTCTTCAAACTGGCGCTCAATCCGGCGCAGGGGCAAGGCATCGAGATTGGCCTCGATGACCGGTTGATGCATTCCATGTGCCGTTTGATCGAGCAGGCAGCGCGTAATGCCGAGTGGGACTTGCCCCAATTTGCTCCCGTACAATCTGCCTCTACCGGTGAAGCGCCCACGCAAGACGCCACGCCGCCCAAGCGGCTGCTCAACTGAGGCCGGTCAATTGAAACCGATGATGGCACTGCTGACCAATGGCGGGCAGCAAATACTGGTTGTTCGCACCAATTTTCTCCACCGCGTCCCACTGAGCCGGCACTGCCATGTTTGAACTGGTCGAAAAAATCGGTAAATACGAGATCGTGCGCGAGCTTGGTCACGGCGCCACGTCGCGTGTCTACCTGGGGCACGATTCATTCGCCAACCGCGATGTGGCGATCAAGGTGATTCAGGCCGATCCCGCCGAGCCCTCTGGCAGGGCCGGATCAGGCAACAAAGCCGTTCCCAAGACCATGCAGCACCGCGGCTTTTTGGCCGAAGCGGCGCTGGTCGGCAAGCTCACCCATCCGCACATCGTCGAAATCTACGACGCTGGCACCGAAGGCAGTGTCAACTATGTGGTGATGGAATATGTGCAGGGCGGTACCCTCGATGCCCATGCCGACCCCGAACATTTGCTGCCGGTAAACAAGGTGGTTGAAATCATTTTCAAGTGCGTGCGCGCGCTTGACATGGCGATGCGCGAAGGCATCATTCACCGCGACATCAAACCCGGCAACATTCTGCTCACCCCGGAAGGCGACATAAAAATTTCCGACTTCGGCGCTGCCGTGCGTGCCAAAAGCAGCAGCGACACCGCCAACACCGCTGAACAAACCACCGAAGGCATCGTTGGCTCGCCCGGCTATATGTCACCCGAGCAGGTGCGCAACGAGACACTGAATCATCAGACTGACATTTATTCCCTCGGCGTGGTGATGTACCGCCTGCTCACCGGCAAACTGCCCTTCATGGCGAGCAACCAGCTGGGCCTCGCCTATGCGATTCTGAATATGGATGCGGCCGCGCCGTCGTCGATGCGGCCCACGCTGCCAACGGTACTCGACGACATCGTGATGGTGGCAATGGCGAAGGACAAGCACGCGCGCTATGCCAACTGGATCGAGTTTGGCAAAGACCTCACCGCCGCCTTCGCGCAATTGCGCGCCGCCGACGAATTCGCGTCCGACTCGGAGCAATTCGAAGCGCTGCGCGCCCTGCCCTTCTTCGCCGACTTCAGCGACCCCGAATTGTGGGAGGTCATTCGCATCTCGACCTGGACCGAGTTCAAGAAGGGCGACACCCTCATCACCGAAGGCGGCGTAGGCGATGCGCTATACGTCCTGGTCGACGGCGAAATCGAAGCCACGCTGCGCGGAGCGCGCATCAACACCATCAAGCGCGGCGGCTGCTTTGGCGAGATGAGTTATTTCAACGACAAGATTCAGCGCCGCACCACCACCATCAAGGCCAACAGCGACTGTGACGTGATCGAACTCAAAGCAGCAGCCATTCGCGGTGCCAGCGACGGCGTGCAGGCCGAATTCAACAAGGCCTGCATGCAGGTGCTGATCGAGCGCCTGCAAAACATGAATACGCGGCTGGCCCTGCTGAAAGCCGGCGCCGAAGACTGAGTTGCACGCGCCTATTTCGCTGCCGGCGCAACCGCCGCACCTTCGATGCGATGGCGCTCCAGTGCCTTGGCCACAAAGCCAGATGCCTTCATCTCTTCAATGAATGCCTTGAGATAGCGCACAGCCTCGTCGCTGCGGCCTTTCGGCGTGCCCATCGCCTGATTGATCTCCATGAAGCGCCCCGGCAGCAGGCGCAGGCCCGGCACGCGCTTGAGGTCTTTCTCCTGCTGCTGCTTGACACCCGCAGAAACCTCATACTTTTGCGCGACCAGGGTGTCGATCACCAGTTGTGAATTGTCGACGCGCACGATCTCGGCATTTTTGATTTCGCGTGTCAGGTAGAGGTCATAGGCACTGCCCTTGCCCACCACCACGCGCGTGCCTTTTTTGTCGACCTCGTCATTGCTCCTGAGTGGCGAGGCGTTGGGCACGGCATAGGCCCCTTCGATCACCACATAGGCTGCGGTGTAGCTGATCTCGTTGGCACGCAAGGGGTCGATGGCAAGGAAAATCAAATCAATCTTGCCAGTCTTGACTTCGTCGACCACTTTGCCGGCGGTGGGAAAGCCGATGAATTCAACCGGCACGTTGAGGCGTTTGGCAAGCTCGCGCGCGAGATCGACTGTCGTACCGGAGAGTTCGCCGGTCTGTGCATTGCGCGCAGCGAGCACGGCGTTGCCGTAGTTGATGGCGGCGCGCAGGGTGCCAGTAGGAGCGAGCGAAGCGGTGATGGCAGGGGAAGTCATGGGTGTGGTTGAGCAAGCGCCAAGAAGGGTTACGGCACAGGCCGCGAGAGCGGATTTAATCATGGCGGACAGTTCCGGCAGAAGAGGCGGTTGATAGGAGGCGCTATCAGACGCTCAATCGCATGCAGTGTCAATGCTTTGCACGATCCCCTGCACTGCATGGCCCGATGCAATGCACCAGTCCATGCTTTGCACCATCCCGGCGGCGCAACCATGCTTGGCACCGGTCTGCGCCGGCATGGCCGCACCCTCGCTCAAGCCAGCCCGCGCCACACCAGCGAGGTACCGCTCGCCAGCAGCATCACGCCAATGGCACGGATCAGCGTATCGCGCGAAAACCGCGCAAACGCTTTGGACGCCACCCACAATCCCAACAGCGAAGCCGGGAGACACACCAGCGCCCATGCCCAAGGCTTCCACTTGAGCAGCATGCCGGCGAGAATGAAGACACACACGCGCAGGGTGATGCTGAAGATGGTGCAAATGCCGAGCGTCGCGCGGTATTGCTCCTTGGTCAGGCCGCGCCGCGAGAGATAGATCGCATACGGCGGCCCGCCCGCGCCAAACAGCGTGCTGGTGATGCCGCCCGCCATCCCGGCGGCGAATGCCCACGACTGATGAATCATCTTCACCGCCGCACCCTGCGAGAGGTTGGAGAGCGCCACCGCCAGAATGAACACGCCCAGCGCCACCATCGCTGCGTTGCGCGGCAGATTGACCAGCAGCGTCATGCCGATGGTGGTGCCCACCACAATCAACGGCAGCATGCGCTTCCACTCGCCCGCGACGGCGCTCTTGGGGTCAGCCAGCCCGATGCGCCAGGCATTGGTGCAATCGAGCAAGGCAAACATGGCCAGCGCAAACGGCAGATCCACCAGATGGGTCGCCAGCGGAATGGTTAACAGGGCCGACCCAAAACCCGTGATGCCGAAAATGAACGAGCCGCCGAAGGCCAGCAGAGCCAGCGCCGCAAGCGTGGCCGCGTCAGCGCTGCTCATCGACCCGAAAATCGACGGCGCACGCAGACTCGGGCCTGCGCACCGACGGGCCGAACACCTCCAGCCGGCGAATGCCATATTTGCGGCAGGTTGCGACGACTTGATCGTGATTGGGCAGCGCAAACATTGGCACAGTGGGAATCGTGTATGGTCGCAATTTGCGACCAGATGATTTTAGGCCTCAGACGGTGCGCGATCCATACCCTGACGAAAATATACCGAAGACCGTTGGTGGGAGCGCCTCTCAGGCTCTCATTGCCCAGCAAGCGCTTCCACCAACCCCGCATCATTGATCGCGCCCGCACAAATCTGACTCCACCGGGTTGCCGGCAATAATCTGCAGCCCTACGGGATCGGCAGCGGCATATCTTCCGGCCAGGACAGCGCCAGCTTCTCGTACTGCGCGCGCCATTCACCGGGCCCAAAACTCTCCGGATCGCGCGCCGCGAAATACGGCAAAAAGTCGAAATGGGCGATCTTGGTGCCGGTGGGCACCGTATCGAAGGTGGCCTTGCCGCGCATGTGCGCGACGATAGAGCGGCAGCCGATCGAATAGGCAAACGGCCCGGAGCCGGTGCCTTCCAGCACCGTTGCCAGGAAGTAGAGATTCGGTTCGTCCAGATACTGGAAGATGCAGGCGCAACGCTTGGCCAACTGCTGGATGTGCTTGACGCCGGAAAGCGCCGGCGAAGCAAAGTAACTGAGGTCCGCTTCATACCCCGTGCCCCACAGCAAGGTGGCAGCCTGCAAGGTCTCGCCCGAGGACAAGTGCACCTCGTTGCCGGCAACGCGCACCACCTCGCCTTGATGCCGCTCGATCTCGCCGAAGTGCTCAAGCATGCGAAAGCGGCCGGGAATCAGCTGGTGCACCCCAAGGTCGAAGGGCTCGGCGGGCAGGATGTCCATCAACCCGAACTTCTCGTACCGGCCGCGCAGATCGGCATTGAGCGCCTGGTTGATCTGCGGTACCGTGGCACCCAGCATCTGCTGTTTGGCGAGGCCACGGATATCTCCGGCCACACTCTTGGGCTTGCGCGTCGGCAACATCCAGTGGACCGAGCGGTAGACCCACATCACCTTGCGCGCCTGGTACTCAAAGCACAGGTCGAGCAAATCAAAACCCGAGGCACCGGCACCGACGATCACGACATCCTTGCCGGTGAGCTCGTTCGGATCACGCAATGCCGAGGAATGCAGCTCGCGCACGGTGCCGGCCTCGCGCACCACGGGCGGCACCATCGGCCGGTTATGTGCCCCGGTGGCTGACACCAGGTGTTTTGCCACGTAGGTTCGGCCCGGCGTCGTCACTTCCCAGCGATCCCCCTTACGTTCGGCGCGGGTCACCGGGGTGTTGAGCTCGATGCCCGAGGCAAGGTCGAACTTCTCGACCCAGGCGCGGATGTTCTTCAAAATGTCGGGCTGGTCCGGCCCTTCGATGGGCAGATCACCCAGGGTCCAGTCGACCGGCTTGATCTGGATGTCCTGCCAGGCCGGCAACTGCGCCCACAGGCCGCCGATGACCAGCTCCTTTTCCAGCACCACGGCGTTGAGGCCGGCCTTGCGGGCGTAGTGCAGGCAGATCACGCCGCCGATGCCGGCGCCGATGATGACGAGGTCTACTTCGCGGTGCGGATTCATCGTGCGTAATCGCCTCAGGCCACCTCTTTGAGCATATCCGGATGCCTGGCCACGATCCTGAGCAGGGTCCGTGCAGCGCCCGTGGGCGAGCGGCGCCCCTGCTCCCACTGCTGCAGTGTGCGCTTGGAAATGCCCAGCATGTCAGCAAACTGCGCCTGCGAGAGGCCCGAAGCAAAGCGTGCCTTCACAATGTCGGACTCCGAAAAACTGCCATCCTTGTTCGGCACGAGCACGCGGCCAATGCGCCCCTTGGCCAGATCGGCCGTCGCCGCCAGAATCTCGGCGTTCAGATCCCGCTTCGCATCACGCGCACGCAATTGCTTCTCAGTCAATTTGGGCATGGTCGATCGACTCCTTCAATTTCAGCAGGTTCTTGACCGCGATGTTCTCGCGGGCGCTCTTGGCATACACCGTCATCAACCAGATGCGCCCCAGACGATCCTGCACGTAATAAATCACCCGCAACCCGCCACGCTTGCCGGTACCCTCGCGCGCCCAGCGAATCTTGCGCACGCCGCCTGTGTCGGGAATCACATCGCCCCCTAACGGATTGGACGCAAGGTGGCGCTGGAACGCCGCGAATTCATCATCATCGAAATACTCGTCCCGCGCACGCGAGAACGGAGTCAGTTCAATGAATCTGAACATGGCTTATTGTACGCCAATGGCGCATAGCGTTTGCTTGGAATCCTCATAGGGATTTCCAGACCCAGCAATTTTGCAGACACTGTCTGCAATTTTGGGGAATTGCCAGACAGTGTCTGGCGAATTGCTCTCAGAAAGGATTTTTCAGACGGCGTCCGAAAAAGGTTCATTAACGATGCGTACAGCCTGTACATGCGCCGCCTTGAGCGGATCAAAGATGCCAACATGAACGGCTTGAGCATAAGCCGATGAAGCTGGGCTACCGATGTCCAACGTGTTTTTTGCACAGTCATAACGCATCATCAAAGAACTATACATAAATACAGTATATTGAACATCATTAGGCAATGCAAGCAGAAAATAGAAAGGTCTCAACTCTGGAAACCCTTGGGGGGAGCATCTCTCAGGCGATCACGTTCATCACTACATTGGCGGGCACGGTGATCACGGCGCAGGGTTCGATGACGCTGCCGTCGTCCCTGGTGGACGCATCCCACAAACCCGCCATGCTAAAGACCGGCTTCGCCCTAGCGGATGTAATGCGGCCGTTTGGTCGTCCCGCCGGCGGCATCGGTGACGGGCTGCACGTCACTCAAACCCGCCGCAGCGCGGGCACCTGGTGCGTGGGGGAGACGTGACAGCCGCACATGGAGAGAGCGTGGCACAGGGTCGATCGGCAGGATACGGGCCAGATGAATCTGGAGGCCGCCTTGCAGAACATCATGCGAACTGCCTCCAACGTTCCATTTTGTGCACATGGTACCTCTGACCGACGCTTTATGTTCGCTCCCCCACGCGATCTCATCACTTTTGATGATGACAATCGCGCCAGCTTCAGTAAACTGGTTTCAAAGGAGGATCTGCGATGGCCAAACCGCGCGTCGTCAACGTTCAGTTCAACAACGAACAGATTTTCTGGGGCGAATATGCGAACCACATCCTGGCGGAGGGCGACAGCTGGTTTGGCTGGGCCCACATGAACCTGGTGCCGTCATCCAACCTGCTCGAAGAGCTGCGCTTCGAAAAATCCACCGTGGTGGTGAGCTACGCCTATTCCGGCGACACCATCCGCAACATGGGGGATTTGAGTTCCAACGGCGCGTTTGCCGAGGAAATCCGCTCGAGCCAATACGAAGCGATCATGCTCAGCGGCGGCGGCAACGACCTGATCGACGCGCTGCCGTATGTGATCCGACCCTGCGACTCAGCAGCCCCGCCCGCCAGCGCTGCCGCCTGCTTCGACAGCAACGCGCTGGACACGCTGTTCGATCAATACGTGCTGCCAAACTACCGTCAGATCATCAACCATCGCAATGCGGGAAGCGCACTGAACCGCACTACGCCGGTGATCATCCATACCTACGACTACCCGACACCGCGCGATGCGCCGGCCACCTTCATGAACCTGCTCCAGCCGGTTGGGCCCTGGCTGTGGAAGGCGCTCCGCAATGCCCACGTTCCACCGGCATTCGACCAGGCCATTTCGGATCATGTGTTTGGGCGCTTGCGCACGGCGCTGCTCAGCCTCGACAATCCGGCGGGCCATGTCCACGTCGTCGATACACGCGATACCCTGCAGCGCGCGTCTGCAGGAACCACGGGCCTGTCGGGTGACTGGATCAACGAGATCCACCCGGATGCGCATGGCTATGCCTTGATCGCCAAACGACTGAACCTTCAACTTGGAATTCTGGGTATCAACTAGAACCGGCGCAACCATTGCGGGCTGGAAACGTTGGTGGGTGCGGCTCTCAGGCTGCAATGTCAGAGACCATCGCAGATTTCTAGCAATGGTGAAGCGATCTGCTTCAACATTTCCGGGACGCGTCCCGGAAATTGAGTTCAGACCGGATTTTTCATAAAGCGTCTGAAAGTTGTCGTATCACGACACGCAATGATGGGAGATCTTCAGCCAAGACTCTCCATACCAGCCCCGTATTATCGTTGGCGTAACCAACAATCAGGGTATCGCCAACCCCGGCAATTTGCGCCGCGTCCGGAACCCGGCTAAACGTATCGGGGTCAATCCTGCGCAGTTGCGCCAGCGCTCTACCTGCAATACCGATTTGCCGCTCCACTGCGGAGCGAAGCAAAACATTCTCCAGATAGCGCTCGTATGTCTCACCAGCGCAAAATTCCGCGACCGCACCAGCAGCCTGCGACACGTCATGCAAATACTTGAGACTTTCAAGCTGCATAGAGATATACTATATTTAATAACAGTCTATTATGCAGGCAAACAAGGATTGCGGCAGGCGGAAATTCGAATGCAACTGATCTCTGCAGCCCGCATGCGCCCTTGCCAGTTCGAGGCGCATTCGCCCAACATCCCTGAACTGATATAATTCATTCGAATGCAGCTTCCGCCACCTGAGAAGCGCCCGATCTGGATCGGCAGCGGCAAGCGCGATTTGATGGGGCTGCCGGTCTGGGTGCGCAAATTCTTCGGGCATACGCTTGATTTTGCGCAGCGCGGCGGGCGGCACAGTGCGGCAAAGATTCTCAAAGGCTTTGGCGGGGCAGGGGCGATGTCCCGCGCGTAGTTGAAGGTTGAGTTGGTGGTTGAAGCAGTCGAGGGCCCAGAATGCGGGTTCTTGACATCCTCAACCTGAAACCAAGAAAGCTCAACCACCATGAACAAGTCTACTCGCAACAGCCGTAAC
>JANPAR010000204.1:0-2125 GCA_031430015.1 Burkholderiales bacterium | reverse complement strand
TGTCGCTATTGCGCCCACGGCCACGATCTCGAACATTATTGGCGTCTCGGCCTGCATCGAGCCGACTTACCAAAATCTCTACGTCAAATCCAATTTGTCGGGCGAGTTCACGATCGTCAATGAGTACCTGGTCAAGGATCTGAAACGCGTTGGCCTGTGGGATTCGGTGATGATTGCCGACCTCAAATACTTCGACGGCTCATTGGCCAAGATCGACCGTGTACCGCCGGAACTGCGCAGTCTCTATGCCACCGCATTTGAAGTCGAGCCCAAGTGGATTGTCGAAGCGGCCTCGCGGCGCCAGAAGTGGATCGATCAGGCGCAGTCGCTCAACATCTACATGGCAGGCGCATCGGGCAAGCGGCTCGATGACACCTATAAGCTGGCCTGGCTGCGCGGATTGAAGACCACGTATTACCTGCGCACCCTGGGTGCGACCAACGCCGAGAAATCGACGGTCAAGGGCGGGCAATTGAATGCCGTGGGCAGCGATGGCAGTGCGTCGGGGCACAGCGCGCAGGCAGCCGCACCAGCCGTGCAGCAGTCGGCGCCGGTAGCGCAACCGACGGAAGGCGAATTGGTAGGACAGGCCTGCATGATGCGGCCCGGTGATCCGGGGTTTGACGAATGCGAGGCCTGCCAGTAGGACAGCAGCTGGTAGCGGAAAGATCACAAGCGGTTTTGCAGTGGCAGTGGGGGTGGCAGTTTGCAGCGTGTCCGGGTGGCGTGTGGCCTGGATGTTTGGCAGTGACGTACGCGAGCTGTTCGCGAGATGTACCGAAGTGTACTGAGGCGACACCCATAACCTGACGTCAAAGTCGCCAGCTGGACGCAACAGGCCGTAGATTGATCCGATGACACCCAAAATATGAAATCAAAGTTAATCGACAGGAGAATTCATGCTCAATTTTGAAGATGAGGTTGTCATGCCTGCAGGACGCGGCGTGATGCCAGGAATGATGCCGCCAATGCTTGGGCTGCAGGCCGGGTTGCAGACATTCTCCCCTTCGTTGCCCGCATCGCCTCTGGCAGGCATGCCGGGTGATGCGCTGCGCATGCCGCAGCTCGCACCGCGTGTGGTGCAGAGCAAGCCCGCGGCCCCTGCTGAAGCTGAAGCAACCCCCGATGCTGCGCGCCGCGTCAACGCTGCCGACAAGCGCATCATCAATGGCGCGACCGATGTCAATCAGCTCGTGCCATTTAAATACAAATGGGCGTGGCAAAAGTATCTCGACTCTTGTGCCAACCACTGGATGCCGCAAGAAATCAACATGAACCGCGACATCGCGCTGTGGAAAGACCCGAAGGGGTTGACCGAGGACGAGCGCCGCGTGATCAAGCGCAATCTCGGTTTCTTCGTGACGGCCGACAGCCTGGCCGCCAACAACATTGTGCTCGGCACCTACCGCCACATCACTGCGCCCGAGTGCCGCCAGTATTTGCTGCGCCAGGCGTTTGAAGAAGCGATCCACACCCACGCTTACCAATACATCGTCGAGAGCCTTGGGCTCGATGAAGCGGAAATTTTCAACGCCTATCATGAAGTGTCGTCCATCCGCGACAAGGATGAGTTCCTGATTCCCTTCATCGATACCCTGACCGATCCGCATTTCAAGACCGGCACGATGGAGAATGACCAGAAGCTGTTGAAGAGCCTGATCGTGTTCTCGTGTCTGATGGAAGGCCTGTTTTTCTATGTCGGCTTTGCGCAGATCCTCGCGCTCGGCCGCCAGAACAAAATGACTGGCGCGGCCGAGCAGTATCAGTACATCCTGCGTGACGAGTCGATGCATTGCAACTTCGGCATCGATTTGGTGAATACCATCAAGATGGAAAACCCGCATCTGTGGACGCCGGAATTCCGTGACGAGATTCGCGTTCTGTTCCGTCAGGCGGTTGACCTCGAATACAAGTACGCGGAAGACACCATGCCGCGCGGCGTGCTCGGCCTCAACGCGCCGATGTTCAAAGGTTACCTGCGTTACATCGCCAACCGCCGTTGTCAGCAAATAGGTATTGACCCGCTGTTTGCAAACGAGGAGAATCCGTTTCCATGGATGAGCGAGATGATTGATCTCAAGAAGGAACGGAATTTCTTCGAGACCCGCGTCATCGAGTATCAGAC
>JANPAR010000203.1:0-13911 GCA_031430015.1 Burkholderiales bacterium | reverse complement strand
ACCGCGCCTTCGCCGGCGTTATAGCCAGCCAGCGCCAGTGACAGATCGCCCTTGAACATATCGAGCAGATCCCGCAAGTAGCGCGTGCCGCCGCTGACATTGTCTTTGGGCGCGGTACTGTTGCGCACGCCGTAGCGCGCTGCCGTGCCGGGGATCAATTGCATCAATCCCACGGCACCTTTGGGACTGACGGCTGCGGGGTCGTACGCCGACTCGACCGCAATGACGGCCTTGACCAGCGCCGGATCGAGGCGCTGCTTGTTTGCTTCACTCAACACCAGCGCATCATATTTGCCGACGTTGGGGGTGTTCTGGATGCGCTTGAAAATGATGTGATCCTGTAACGCCTCGGTGGCCGGCAAATACTTGAGCTCGGACGACAACTGAAACTCACGGCGCGGCTCGCCCTTGATGAATAGCTGATAGCGCTCGTCACGCTTTTCGTTGGCGAGATGTACCTGGCCTTGCGCATCAACGTAGCCATAGACATCCGCCTGCGCCGGAGCGGACAAGACCGCGCAGGCGAGCCCGCAAATGAGGCCGCGAATCAGCCCGCGGCCTGCCCAACAAAGGGGGTTCCGGGTCCAATGGCTTTGCTGTTTTCCGCGCTGTCGGGTACCGTGATTCACGGCGGCATTTTAACCAAGCGCCCGGTGATCCGTCCCCGGTGCGGCAGGGAATCAGGTCGGAACGCGATGCCGCAGCACCGCCTCAAAGGTCGGCGCGTGGCAGCTCAAACCAGAACGTGGCACCCTTGACCGGGTTGTTTTGGTAGCCAATCACACCACCGCACCCCTCGACTGCTGCCTTGCACAACGAAAGTCCAAGACCAGCCCCGCCTTGCCCGGCTCCACCTTGGACACGCCCATCCGGGGCGCCTGCGCGCCCGAACCGCGCAAACACCTGATTGGCGAACTCGGGCGGCACGCCGCTGCCTTGATCAACCACACTGAAACGTACGCAGCGGTCGCGGACATCGGCTCCCACCACAACGGTGGCGCCTTCCGGTGAGTGTTTGACAGCGTTATCGATCAGATTGACCAGCACTTCGTGCATCCAGCGCGCATCGGCCTTCACGCGCGCGCTCCCGGCGCGTTGTGCCAGTGCGAGATAGCGCCCGGCATGCCGCACTTTAGGTTCTTCAGTCTCGAACGCGTGATCGATCAAGCGCACCGCAGACAGGATGACCGGCTCAAATTCAATGCCGCCGGCGTCGAGCTTTTGCAGATGGAGCATGGTGTTGATGAGACTGTTGAGACGGTCAGCACCCTGCGCAGCCATGGCCAGCAGCGCCTTGGGATCACTGGCCGGTGCGGGCTGCTCCGATGCCGCCTGCAGGGCCTCGACCGCACCGATCACCGCCGCCAGCGGCGTGCGCAGTTCATGGCTCATGGTGGCGATGAAATCGTCCTTGATGGTCTCCATGGTGTGCCGCTGCGAGATATCACGTGCAAACAAGGCGAGACGCCGCCCGCCGTCTTCAAACAGATCCTGGCGGCCGCCATTGCCACCCAGTTCGACCACTGCGGCTTCAACAAATACTTCGCGTCCATCGGCGGTCAGCGCAATGTCTTCAAACCCGGACCAGTCGCGCGCCATGGCGCCGCTGCGCAGGTACTGACCCAGATCGCGCTCCAATGCTTTGCGTTGCTGCGGCGGTGCCAATTGGGCGACGTTCATACCGCGCAACGCCGCCGCGTCATAGCCGAACAGTTTCAGCGCCGCCGGATTGGCGAGGCGGATGGCTCCCACATGGTCAAAAATAACGACGGCGTCCACGGATGTGTTCCAGATCGCGCGATACAGCGCGGCGCCAGCCTGATAGCGCTGACGCTGTTCAGCCTGGATGGTGGCCATCCAGGCGAGGACGGGCGTCATGGCGGCGAGAAAGCCCCACTGCATCAGGTCGGCGCGCCACGACAGGATCCGGCCATCCCACCCCGACGCGATGAAGATCGCGATAGCGTGGCACGCAAGCACATAGCCCGCCAGCACCAGCACCAGACGCCAGCTAAAGCGGAATGCTGCGAATACCAGAATGGTGAACAACAAGAGGGTGAGGGGCGCACGCGCCGGCCCGGCGTGCGCCATCACATAGGCCGTGACCGTCACCCCGCTAGCGACCTGCAGCAGCGTCAGACTGGGATCAGAAAAACGTTCGTTAAAGCCGGTCTGAAATGCAATGCCAAACACCACCAGACAGCTGAGTGCCAGCACTGCAGCGAGCACCAATACGCCACCGCCGATGAAGCCCGCGACGTAGCACGCGAGGTACAGGGCGAGCGCCACGGCAGTGGTGGCCGAGGTGATCACAAAATAGCGCAGGCGCAACGAGCGCGCATAATTTGCCCCACGCAGCGGGCGCGTCATTGCCAGGGCGGCGTCGGCGAACGGCATGCTGCGTGTGGCCGGCTCGGCTGCCTCCTTGGCATGCTCTCTGGCGCGTGGCGTATCGTTAGTCGCTGTGGAGATTTGCGCTGCGCTGGCAGACGTATTCACGGCCCCCGACGCCGATCCGGCCGCGCTTCCGGACGATGGGGCTGCGCTCACAGCAGTTCGCCGAGGATGTGCTTGACCGGTGCAAAGCTGCGCCGGTGCGCCGGGCAGGCACCGTGTTCGCGGATACGCGCCAGATGCAGTTGCGTGGCATAGCCCTTGTGGCGCTCGAAGCCGTAATCGGGGTACTGGCGCGCCAGCGCCACCAACTCACGATCGCGCGCGGACTTGGCGAGAATTGACGCCGCCGAGATCGCCGCCACCAGCGCATCGCCCTTGATGATGGCACGCGCGGTGTAGCTGATGAGCGGCACATGGTTGCCATCGACCCAGACTTCGTCCGGCACGATCAACAATTTTTCAACCGCCCGCCGCATCGCCAGCAGACTGGCGTTGAGAATGTTCATGCGGTCGATTTCGTCGACACTCGCGGTCGCGATGGCAAAGGCCAGGGCTTCGGTCTGGATGCGCACGGCCAAGCGCTCGCGCTCCTTGGCGCTGAGCTTTTTTGAATCATCGAGACCGCGAATCGGCTTCTTCGGATTGAGCACCACTGCAGCGGCATACACCGGCCCGGCCAGCGGCCCGCGCCCGGCTTCATCCACTCCGCAAATCAGCAAGCCCTTTTGCGACGGTGGTTTGCGCAAAGGTTTGATCTTGCGCCATTGGCGGTCTATGCCGGACAGCAGATCTGCGGCCTCTGCCGGGGCGACTGCGGAGACGGGATCCGCAGATGCCGCTAGATCGCGTAAGACGCGGGTGCCGTGAGGCGCGGAGGTCATGACCGGTGATTCTACGCCTGCCCTTGCCGTGCGGGCGGCAAGGTTGGCTCGGGGGGCCTGGACGGTGCCGGATGGTCTGGCGGCGGTGTGCGCGAGGGCGCTGGCGGATCGGTTGGTGGCGCCTGTGCTGCTGGTGGCACCGAACGTGCCGTGCGCAGCAACCGCTCTACCGCATCGGCTGCGCGCGCCGCGCTGTCTTGGCGCAGGCAGCGATGCAGTGCATCAAAACGCGCGGCGATGCGCGTGCGCAGGCCCGCATCATCGAGCAGGTTCGACAGCGCTTGCGCGAGATTTTGCGGGCCGGCCTCGTCTTGCAAAAACTCGGGCACCACAAACTCGCCGCACAAAATATTGGGTAGGCCAACCCAGGGCTGGTATTTCATGCGCCGCATCATGGCCCACGAGAGCGGTGCCATGTTGTAGGCAATCACCATGGGGCGGCGCAGCAACGCAGTCTCCAGCGTGGCGGTGCCACTCGCCACCAGCGCGACGTCACAGGCAGCCAGCGCAGTGTGCGACGCGCGTTGTACGAGCTTGAAGCGCGCGGCTTGTGCTGCGTCGAGACCAGCGGCGGTCTGTGCGGCGTGCCACTGTGCCTCGGTCTCCACGCTGGCCATGGGCACGACAAAATGCAACTGCGGGCGCGCGGCGGCCATCAACAATGCAGTGTCTACAAAGCGCACAGACAGATAGCGCAACTCGGACTCGCGGCTGCCGGGTAGCAAAGCCACCACCGGCGCGTCCTGCGGAAGACCCAGCGTTGCGCGTGCAGCAGATCGTGCGGCATCGCTCCCGGCGTCCAGACCAATCATGTCGGCGAGCGGATGGCCTACGTAGCTTGCGGGAACTTGTGCCTTTGCGTACAAATTCTGTTCAAACGGGAACAGGCACAGCATGTGGCCTGCTGCGCGGCGGATTTTGTCCATGCGGTTACCGCGCCACGCCCAGATCGACGGGCTGACGTAATGACAGGTGGCGATGCCCGCTTCGCGCAGGCCGATTTCGAGATCGAGATTAAAGTCGGGTGCGTCGACACCGATGAACAAGTCAGGCTTCTGTGCCAGCAGACGCTGCGCCAGTTTGCGGCGGATACCGGTGATCTCTGGATAGTGGCGCAGCACCTCGACATAGCCGCGCACGGCGAGCTTTTCGCCAGGCCACCAGACCTCGAAACCTTCGGCCTGCATGCGCGGGCCACCGATGCCCATGAAGTGCACGCCAGGCAGGCGCTGCTTGATCGCAGCCATCAAGTGCGCGGCGAGCAAATCGCCCGACGCCTCGCCGGCCACCATGGCGATGCGCGGCGCGCCGTATGTCACCGAGAACCCATCGGGAGCCTAGCGCACAATCCCGCGCGTCGCTGCGGCGAGGAATGCGAGCAGGGGTTTGATCTCGTCCGCAACCAACGCACCCAACTCGCGCTTGGCTTCTTCCAGAGTGAGCGTGCTCTTGTAAAGAATTTTGTAGGCGCGGCGCAAGGTGTCAATCTGCTGCGCGGTAAACCCGCGCCGCTTCAATCCTTCCGTGTTGAGGCCGTGCGCCGCCGCCGGGTTGCCCGCGCAGGTGACGTAGGTCGGCACATCCTTGAACAGGATCGATCCCATGCCGGTGAGCGCGTGCGCGCCGATGCGCACGAATTGATGCACGACGGTGAAGCCGCCGAGGATGGCCCAGTCGCCGACATGCACATGGCCGGCCAATTGCGCGTTATTGGCGAAGATGGCGTGATGGCCGATTTGACAATCGTGGGCAAGGTGCACATAGGCCATGATCCAGTTGTCATCGCCGACCCGCGTGGCACCAGCATCCTGCGCGGTGCCACGATTGAAAGTGCAGAATTCGCGAATGGTATTGCCGTCGCCGATTTCTAGCGAGGTGTCTTCACCCGCGTATTTTTTGTCCTGCGGTGCCGCGCCCAGAGAGCAGAATTGCCAAACGCGGTTGTTGCGGCCGATCACCGTCGGCCCTTCGATAACGCAATGCGGGCCGATGCGCGTGCCTGCGCCAATGCGCACCTTTGCGCCAATCAGGCTGTAGGCGCCAATATCGACATCGTCCGCGAGTTCCGCGGCTGCATCGACGATGGCTGTCGGGTGAATTACGGCCAACGTCAGCTCCCGGAGGTGCCGGTGGATCCGGCTGGTGCTGTCGCTGTTGCTGCGCCAAGCGCGACAGCGGAGTTGGTGGCTGTCTGACCGGGCGTGATTTCACCACCGTCTATGCGGCGCACCGTACACATCAGCGAGGCCGCTGTCACGACGATCCCGTCGACCTTGGCCTCGGCGCTGAACTTCCACATGCCGCGCCGCACCGGGCCGTCCATCGTGGCATGCAGATGCAATTGATCGCCCGGCATTACCGGCCGCTTGAAGCGCGCACCGTCAATGCCAACGAAGTAGTAGACTGATTTGTCATCGGGCTTGCTGCCTAGGGTCTTGAACGAGAGAATCGCCGCCGCCTGCGCCAAGGCTTCGAGAATCAGCACGCCCGGCATCACCGGGTGGTGGGGAAAATGGCCGTTGAAAAACGGTTCGTTCACGCTGACGTTTTTGAGCGCATGAATATGCTTGCCCGCTGCGACATCAATCACGCGGTCTACCAGCAGCATCGGGTAGCGGTGTGGCAGGTGGTCGAGGATGGCGTGAATGTCCATCGGTGTCATGCTGGTGTCTCCGGTGCGCGTGGCTTGGTTTGACGTGATTTGGCGTGGCGTGACTTGACGTAGAGTAGCTCAGCGAGTGATGTCAGACTTGGGCTAGTGCTTGATCTTGAGTGCTGCCTCGAGGGCGCGAATGCGCGCTTCCATCGTATCGAGGTGGCGCAGATGGGCAGCATTTTTGAGCCACTCGCGATTCGCGGTGGCGGGCAGCGAAGCGCCATAGCGGCCCGCCGACTCGATCGATTTGGTGACCAGCGAGCCCGCCGTCACGTGTACATCATCAGTGATGGTCAGGTGTCCGAGCACAATGGCGCCGCCGCCAAAAGTGCAATGGGCGCCAATCACCGTGCTGCCGGCAACACCCACGCAGCCTGCCATCGCGGTATGGGCACCGATGCGCACGTTGTGTCCGATCTGGATCTGGTTGTCGAGCTTGGCGCCATCTTCGATCACCGTGTCATCGAGTGCACCCCGGTCAATCGTGGTGCCGGCGCCGATCTCGACATCGTTGCCAATCACCACTCGCCCGGTCTGCGGCACTTTGATCCACCGCCCTTGATCCTGCGCGAAGCCAAAGCCATCGCTGCCGATCACGGCCCCCGCGTGAATGATGACGTTGGCACCGATCACCATGCCCGGATAAATGGTGACGTTCGGATAAATCAAGGCATTGGCACCCACCGATGCCCCTGCCCCCACAGAGACATGCGCGCCAATCGAAGCGCCCGGCGCGATCCGTGCTGTGGGTGCAATCACGGCGGAGCGGTCGATCCCGAGGGCCTGCCGCGCGCTGCCGTCCAGTAGTTGCGCAACCGCTGCAAAGCAGGCATAAGGGTTGTCATGCACCAAACGCGGCTTCTCCGTAAGGACGGCATCCATTGGTGCCACAATCAGAGCAGCCGCGCCAGCCTGTTCGACCTCATTGCGGTATTTGCGGTTGGCGAAAAAGGCAATCGACGTTGCATCCGCCGACTTGAGCGTCGCAACGCGCTCAATCAGAACTGCGCCGTCGCCTTCGATGCGTCCGCCCGTGCGCCGCGCCAGTTCATCAAGTGTGAATGGCCCAGGCATCGGCGCTCACTTCGACTTGAGCGCTTCAAGCACCTTTTGCGTCACGTCGAGTTTGGGATTGGCGTAGGCTGCGTCCTGGAAGATGGCGTCATAGCCCTCCTTGGCGGCAATGTCTTTCAGAGTCGCATTGGCCAACTGCAACACCGCAGACAGCTCCTCATTGCGGCGCTGGCTCACATCCTCACGAAACTCACGCTGCTTGCGCTGGAAATCACGATCAAGATCGGCAACCACTCGCTGGCGCTGGCTGCGCTGCGACTCGGACAAAACCGGGCCGTCCTTCTCGAGTTTCTCACTCTCAACGCGCAGGCGCGTACCCAGATCAGTGATCTCTTTTTCACGCTTGGCGAATTCGCCTTCCAGTTTCTTCGACGCGCGCTTGGCAGGCTCGGACTCATCGAAAATGCGCTGGGTGTTGACGAATCCGATTTTGCTCTGCGCTGCTGCGGGACTCGCCAAGCCGAAAGCTGCGCAAAACATCGCGGCCAATGAAAGATACTTTGCGTTCAATGGAAATACTCCGTACGATAAGAATACGATTGTGCCACGATAGAAAACTCGACGTCAGAAAGTTGTCCCGGCCGTAAATTGCAGGCGCTGCAAGCGGTCATTCTCTTTCGGGTTCATTGGTTTGGCGAAACTGAAACGCAGCGGTCCAAACGGCGAATTCCAATCAAGGCCAAACCCTGTCGATGCGCGCACGCCGCCTCCAGACAGTGCGCCGGGGCCTGACACTTGCCCGGCGTCAACAAACGTCAGGAGACGCACCGAACGATCGCGCGCCAGTCCGGGAAAAGGAAACAACAGTTCTGCTGTACCGCTCACCCTGCGCTCGCCTCCGAGAATGCTGAGGTCCGTATCGCGTGGCCCCAATGTATTGGTTTCATAACCGCGCACGGATCCGATGCCGCCGCCAAAAAACTTTTTAAATGACGGCAAAGGCTTGCTGCCAATGGAGCGCGCAACGCCAATGTCACCACGCAAAAACAGCGTGGTATTCGTGGAGATCGGGAAAAACCACCGATCGGCCACACTCACCCGCGCGTACTGGACGCTGCCGCCGGGAAGACCGACTTCGATGGAGCTATTGAGAAACCGACCGTTTCGCGTGTAGCTCGCGCTATCACGCGTGTCACGCAGCCAGGTGGCGGTGGTTGCGAGACTGGTCACACTGCTGCCGAAGGTGGCGACATAGTTCGCGATCGAAAGCGGCGGCGCAGAACCCACCGCATAGGACGTCACATCCGGCGCAAGGCTAAAAATCAGCGTGTCGATGGGCGTGACCGGGTAGCCGAATCCAACGCTAAAGCCTGTGCTGGTGGTTTTGTAGTCCCCTGCATTGAGTGCTGCCGCATTGAAGTCGCGGTGATAAATCGAGAACGAACGGCTGATGCCATCGACAGTGAAATAGGGATTGGTCTGCGACAGCGAATAGGTCTTGTTGGAGCGGCTGGTGCTGATTGCTGCGCCAATGGTGTTGCCGCTGCCGAACACATTCGCTTGCGAAATGGAGGTTTGCAACACCACTTTCTCGGCACTTGAGAAACCGGCCCCAAGCAGCAACTGCCCGGTGGGCTTCTCGGTAATTCTTACGTTCACGTCCACCTGATCGGGCGTACCCGCCACCGCGGGGGTTTCGATCTCGGCATTGCTGAAATATCCAAGCCGGTCGATACGCTTTTTCGATTCTGCGATCTTTTCGCCATCGTAATACGCGCCTTCGATCTGACGCATTTCACGGCGCACTACTTCGTCGCGCGTGCGCGTGTTACCCGCGACATTGACGCGCCGCACATACACCCGCCGGCCTGGGTCAATGAAAATGGTGAACGCAACGGTCTGTTTGTCACGGTCAATCTCGGGCGCGGCGTTGGCATTGGCAAATGCATATCCTTCGTTGCCCAAGCGCTCCTGAATCTTCTTGGTCGACGCCGCCATCTTCTCGCCGTTAAACACCTCACCCGGTTTCAACTGTACGAGGCGCAGCAAATCAGTCGGCGGCAGCACGGTGTTGCCCCCCATCTTGATGTCCGATACTGTGTATTTCTTGCCTTCACGGATCGTCGCCGAGATGTAGATGTCCTGTTTGTCCGGCGTGATCGACACCTGAGTAGATTCGAGGTTGTATTCGAGATAGCCTCGATTGAAATAAAACGAGCGCAGCGTCTCCAGGTCAGCTGACAGTTTCTGCTTCGAGTACTGGTCATCTTTCGAATACCAGGACATCCAGCCGCTCTTGGCCAGTGCCAGCTGGTCAAGCAGATCGCTCTCCGGAAACGCCGTCACGCCCACTAGATTGATGCGCTTGATGCGGGCAATTTCGCCTTCGTCCACCGCCAGCACAATACCGACCCGGTTACGCTCCAGCGGCGTCACCGTGGTCTTGACCTGCATGCCGTACAGCCCTTTGGACAAATACTGGCGTTTCAACTCCTGCTCCGCTTTGTCGAGCACTGCGCGATCAAAGATGCGCCCCTCGGCCATGCCGGTCTCTTTGAGCGACTTCTTGATAGCTTCCTTGTCGAAGGCTTTGGTCCCGGTCAAATCAACGGTGGCAATCGCCGGACGCTCATCGACGGTAACCACCAGCACGTCGCCCTCGACTTCAACCCGCACGTCTTTGAAAAAGCCGGTTGCAAACAAAGCCTTGATAGACTCAGCCGCTTTTTCATCATTGAAGGTGTCGCCCACCTTCACCGGCAGATAGCTGAACACCGTCCCTGCCTCGGTCCGTTGAATGCCTTCTGCGCGAATGTCCTTGATAACGAAGGGATCGAACGCGTGCGCTGCAGCCGGTGCCAGCACCGCGCCCAGCACAACCAACGTGGCCGCGATGACGCGCCAGAAACCCTGAAGCAGAGAAGGGCAGCGCGCAGCTTGCGCACAAAAAGCGGACAACAGCATCTGACAGATGCGCAACAGGCGCATGAACACATCCAGAAGGTGATTGACTACCCGGCCACGAGCCGGGAAATGTCGTTGAACAGGGCGAGCGACATGGCGATAACAACGATTGCAATACCAAACTTGGTACCCCATTCCATCCACGACGGTGGCACCTGCTTTTTGCGAATCGCTTCGAGCGAATAATACAACAGATACCCCCCGTCCAAGACCGGAATCGGCAGCAGATTGAGCACGCCAAGGCTGATGCTGACGAGGGCGACAAAGTTCAAATAGTAGGTCGCGCCAAGGCGTGCTGTTTTACCCGCGTAGTCCGCGATGGTCACCGGCCCTGAAAGGTTTCGCCAGGACACTTCACCGATCACCATGCGGCTCAGCATCTTGAGGCTAAACACCGACATCTCCCACGTGTGGCGCACTGCCTTGACCAACGCCTCAACCGGCCCATATCGCACTCGCACCAAGGCCGGTGCATCGTCCAAAGCAGCGCCAATGCGCCCGAAGGTCTGTCCATCTTTCTCGACACGCGCTGGGGTGACCTTAACCGTCACGATGGTGTCGGCGCGCAGGGCCTCGATGGGCAGTTCGCGGCCAGGGTTGGTGCGCATGATGCGCACAAAATCGTCAGCCCCCGCCAGTGCGCGGCCATCGACCTTCACCAGTACATCTCCCGGCAGCAAGCCGCCGCGCTCGGACGGCGATCCCGCTTCTGTCGCAGTGACGCGCGGATTGGGGCGATAGGGGCGCAATCCGAGCTTCCCCACCGTGTCGCCATCCACTTCCGCTTCGCTCAGTGACGACAACGCAAGTGAGAGAGAGACTTGGCCTGTACCTGCGCCATCCGCTAAAGCGCCGCCTGCGGCAGCAGGGCCGGGAGCACCGCCGTCAGCGGTGCTGGCGTCTGCACCGCGCCGCACCGCCAGCGTCACGTCGCGCCGGTCATGTGCTGCCTGCAGGAGCTGCCACGACAAATCACCCCACGCGCGCACCGCCTCGCCATCCACCGCAATTATGGTGTCGCCACTACGCAACTGCGCGCGTGCGGCGGGCGACCCGGCTGCAGGCGCGGCAATGCGCGCTACTGCCTCATCAATGCCATGCAGATTCAGGCCCCAGTAGAGGCAAATAGCCAGCAGCAAATTGGCCAACGGTCCGGCAACTACAATCCACATGCGCTTGCCGACAGATTGCGCTGAGAACGAGCGCGCAAGATCAGCTGGCGGCACCTGCTCCTCGGGATCCTGGCCCAGCAGTTTCACATAGCCACCGAGCGGAAAGGCGGCAATCGCCCACTCAGTCTGGTCGCGCCCCCAGCGCCGCGAGATGATTGGCGACCCGAAACCCAAGCAAAAGCGCAGCACCTTCACGCCGCACATGCGCGCAGCAAGGTAATGGCCAAATTCATGGAACGCCACCAGCACGCCCAGTGCGAGGAGGAAGGCCGCTATGGTGTGGAGAAGATTCATGTTTGCTTTTCGATCATGCCGGCAGCCACCCGCCGCGCTGCTGCGTCGGCATCGAGCACATGCGCGAGCGTATCAGCAACCGAGCGCGCAAGCTGTGCCAGCGTTTGCTCGACCACGCGTGCAATCCCGGTAAAGGACAGGCGCTGTGCCAGAAACGCCTGCACCGCAATTTCATTCGCGGCGTTCAGAATCGCCGGTGCCGTGCCGCCAGCGTCGAGCGCCGCATACGCAAGCTTCAGGCAGGGAAAGCGCGCCAGATCCGGCGCTTCAAAGGTGAATTGCGCGAGCTTGAAAATATCGAAGGGCGCCGTGCCGGCCTCAATGCGTTCGGGGTAGGCCAGGGTCTGCGCAATCGGCGTGCGCATGTCGGGATTGCCCATCTGCGCCAGCACGGAGCCGTCGAGGTACTCGACCATCGAGTGAATCACGCTCTGCGGATGGATCACCACCTCGATGCACGCAGCGGGAATGCCGAACAGCCAATGCGCCTCGATGACCTCCAGCCCCTTGTTCATCATGGTGGCAGAGTCAACCGAAATCTTCGGTCCCATCACCCAGTTTGGATGCGCCATTGCCTGCGCCGGGGTCACGGCAGCAATCTGCTCGGGCGTCATGGTGCGCACCGGCCCGCCCGACGCTGTGAGCAAAATGCGCCGCACACCCTCTCCCGCCAGACCACGTTGAAAACCGCGCGGCAGAGATTGGAAAATCGCGTTGTGCTCGCTGTCGACCGGTAGCAGCTCGGCACCGTTTTTCTCCACCGCATCGAGAAAGATCGGCCCGGTCATCACCAGCGCCTCCTTGTTCGCAAGCAAAATGCGTTTGCCGGCTTGTGCTGCGGCGAGCGTGGCGGGCAAGCCCGCCGCACCGACGATGGCCGCGACCACGGTGTCGCACCCGGACGCGCGCGCCACATCAATCGCTGCCGCCTCTCCTTCGAGCACGTCGACGCTGCTTCCAGCAGCGCGCAGGGCGGCTCGCAGACGCGCAGCGGCAGCAGCATCGATCAGCACGGCCACGCGCGGACGATGCGCGAGGCACTGACGCAACAGCACGTCATCACGGCTGTGCGCCACCAGCGCGTAGGCGGTAAAACGCTCCGGATGGCGCGCCATCACATCGAGCGTATTCTCGCCAATCGACCCGGTGCTGCCAAGAATCGTTACGTTGCGCCGCGCTGGCTGCGGCGCGCGTTGTTGGCGGCCCGCATCCACTACACCCGGTACCCGCGCAGAATTTGCGGTGATGGCGTGCATCACAGCTTGCCGCTCCAAATCAGCAACAGCGCGGCCACCGGCAGCGTCGATGTGAGCGAATCGATGCGGTCCATCACACCACCATGCCCAGGCAGCAGATGGCTGCTGTCCTTCAGACCTGCCGCGCGCTTCATCGCTGACTCAAACAAGTCACCGATGATGCTCACGATCGCGAGCAAACCACCGGCGAGCACCAGCACACGCCAAAGCGGCTCGCCTGCCAACAGCGGATTGCCGTAGTGCCAGTTAGCCAGTGCATAGAGCACGACAGCGGCCACCCCGCCCACTGCACCCGCCCACGTTTTTCCTGGGCTAATGCTGGGCGCAAGTTTGCGGCGGCCAAACGCGCGCCCGGCAAAGTAGGCTGCGATGTCTGCGATCCACACCAGCGCCATCACCGAAATCAGTAACAACGGTCCGAGATCACGCAAATCGGCAACAGCCGCCGCGAACGGCAACAGCACACACCAACCCGCAAGTGCACCCAAAGTATTGCCCGGGCGCGCACCCGTGGCAAACAGGACAGGCACGGCGAGCAGCCAGAACACAAACGCAATTCCGTAGACAGCACGCACTGCCTCTCCTGCTGCTCCCATTGCTGCCCCCAATGCTTGAGCACCGCCATTTAAGGCGGTGGTTTCAACACTGTGCGCTGTATGACCGAGCAGGAGCAACGCCCCCGCGGCACCGGTGGCCAGCGCATACGGCCAAACCCAGTTGCCGGGCAGGCGTGCCATGCGCGCCCACTCCCAGGCTGCGACGATTAGAACGGCACATACCGACACGCGCCACAGCAGCGGCGGCAGCCAGAACAAGGCTGGCAGCAGAGCACACAGCAGCAGTACCGCGGTGATGACCCGCGTGATCAGCATCAGCGTTCAGCGCTTGCCGCGCCGGGAAGCGCTGGCTGGAGAGCCGCTCTGGGCGCGGGTTTTGGAGACATACGCTGAAGATCAGCTCCAGGAGCGGCTGCGCGGGCAGCATCAGCTTCCACGTCATGGGCATCTGCCGGCAACGGCACCGGTGGGCGTGCCGCCTCACGCACCTGCTCGCTGGTGCGGCCAAAGCGCCGCTCGCGTTGCTGGTAGGAAGCAATCGCTTCGTCGAGCGTACGCCCGTCGAAGTCGGGCCAAAACATCTCGGTGAACCACAACTCGGTGTACGCGAGCTGCCAAACCAGAAAATTACTGATGCGCTGCTCACCGCCGGTGCGGATGAACAGGTCCGGTTCGGGCGCGTAGGCCATTGACAGATAAGGCGTGAAGTCAGCTTCGGCG
>JANPAR010000202.1:0-37424 GCA_031430015.1 Burkholderiales bacterium | reverse complement strand
CTGCGATTTGCGCCCTGGCGACCGCCTGTTTTACTCGACCACCTGCGGCTGGATGATGTGGAACTGGCTGGTGTCGGGCCTTGCATCCGGCGCGACCTTGATTTTGTACGACGGCTCGCCCTTCATGCGCCGCGGCGCCATGCTGTGGGACATTGCACAAGCAGAGAAGATCACGCACTTCGGTACCTCGGCTAAATATATCGAGTCGATTGCCAAGCTCGGCATCAAGCCGCGCGAGTCGCACGAGCTCGGCCGCATGCGCATGATTCTCTCGACCGGCTCGCCCCTCGCGCCCGAATCATTCGACTACGTCTACCAATCGGTCAAGGCCGAAGTCATTCTCGCGTCCGTCTCGGGCGGCACCGATATCTGCGGCTGCTTTGTGCTCGGCAACCCGGTGCTGCCAGTTCGGCGCGGCGAGATCCAAGGCAATGCGCTTGGCGTTGACGTACGCATCTTTGATGAAAAAGGCCGTGCGCTGCCGGCGGGTAAAAAAGGTGAAATGGTGTGCGTGCAGCCGTTCCCGTCGCTGCCGGTGGGTTTCTGGAATGACGAGGACGGGCGCAAGTTTCATGCGGCTTACTTCGATGTTTACCCCGGCGTATGGCGGCATGGTGATTTTGTCGAAGGCACCCCTAGTGGCGGCATGATCATTCATGGCCGTTCGGACGCGGCGCTCAATCCCGGCGGCGTGCGCGTCGGCACGGCTGAGATATACCGTCAGGTCGAGCAGATGGACGAAGTGGTCGAAGCACTGGCGGTGGGCCAAAGCTGGCCCCCGAGCAAGCTCAACGACGTGCGGGTGATTCTGTTTGTGCGTCTGCGCGAAGGCCTGATGCTCGATGCCGACTTGATCTCGCGCATCCGCAACCAGATTCGCGTCAACACCTCACCGCATCATGTGCCGGCCAAAGTGATACAAGTGCCGGATCTGCCGCGCACGCGTAACGGCAAATCAGTCGAACTGACGGTGCGTGATGTGATTCATGGCCGCGCGGTGCGCAACATGGAGTCTCTCGCCAATCCGGATGCGCTCGCGTATTTTCGTAATCTGCCCGAGTTGGTGCACGCCTGAGCGCGCGCACTGAATGAGAAGACCCAAGGAGCATCATTCATGAACAAGATTTATCCCAGCGCCCAAGCCGCACTCGCTGGCGTGATTGCTGATGGTCACACGCTGGCGGTAGGCGGCTTCGGCCTGTGTGGCATTCCCGAAGCGCTGATCGCCGGTGTGCGCGACAGCGGCAAACAAAATCTCACGGCGATTTCCAACAACGCCGGTGTTGACGGTTTTGGCCTCGGCATCCTGCTGCAAACGCGGCAGGTAAAAAAGATGATCGCCTCTTACGTCGGCGAGAACAAGGAGTTCGAGCGCCAGTATCTGGCCGGCGAACTCGAACTCGAATTCACGCCGCAAGGCACGCTGGCTGAAAAGCTGCGCGCTGGTGGCTCAGGCATTCCCGCATTCTTCACCAAAACCGGCGTCGGCACTATCGTCGCCGAGGGCAAGGAAGTGCGCGAGTTTGATGGTCAGCAATACGTGATGGAACGCTCGCTGCGTGCCGACGTGGGTCTGGTCAAGGCATGGAAAGCCGACAAATCGGGCAACCTGATTTACCGCTACACCGCGCGCAATTTCAATCCGATGTGCGCAATGGCCGGCAAGGTCACCATCGCCGAGGTCGAAGAGATTGTCGAAAACGGCACGCTCGATCCCGACCACATTCATACGCCTGGCATTTTCGTGCAACGCATCGTGTGCAATGCCGCGCCGGAAAAGCGCATCGAGCAACGCACCCTGACCGTGGCGAAATAAGGAGAATCATCATGGCATGGACGCGCGATGAAATGGCCGCTCAAGCGGCAAAAGAATTGCAAGACGGCTTTTATGTGAATCTCGGTATCGGCCTGCCGACGCTGGTGGCCAATCACGTGCCGGCCGGCATGGAAGTCTGGCTGCAGTCGGAGAACGGCCTGCTCGGGATTGGCCCGTTCCCCACAGAAGCGACGATTGACGCCGACCTCATCAACGCCGGCAAGCAAACCATCACCACGCTGCCTGGCTCATCGATTTTCTCATCGGCTGATTCATTCGCGATGATTCGCGGCGGCCACATCAACATTGCCATCCTCGGCGCGATGCAGGTCAGCGAAAAGGGCGACCTCGCCAACTGGATGATCCCCGGCAAGATGGTCAAGGGCATGGGCGGCGCAATGGATCTCGTCGCTGGTGTCTCCCGCGTGCTGGTGCTAATGGAACACACCGCCAAGAAAAAAGACGGCAGCGAAGATCTGAAAATTCTCAAGAGCTGCAACCTGCCGCTCACGGGCATCGGTGTGGTCAACCGCATCATCACTGACCTGGCCGTGCTGGATGTGACGCCGACGGGTTTGAAGCTGGTCGCATTGGCTCCCGGTGTAACCAAGGAGGACATCGCCGCCAAGACTGGCGCGCCGGTGGACACGAGCGGCGTCTAGCGGCGTTAGATTGGGCGCTGTCCAAAGCGCAAGCCGAACGATGTAATAATCAAAAGGCCGGGAGATTCCCGGCCTTTTGCATCTGTTGCGCACGCTTGCATTGCTGCTGATCCGAGGACTACCGATGCCCCGCAAATTTGTCGATCTGTCGATCTATCTGGAAAATGATGTGGTGTCCGACCCACCCGCGTTTGCTCCCAAGATCGAATACTTCAATCACGAAAATTCGTTCCACCAGATGGAGCCGTTCTTCCCCGGCTTGAAGCAATCAGACTTGCCCGACGAAGCGGTCTGGGCGGTCGAGCAGATTTCACTTTCCACACACAACGGCACTCATCTCGACGCGCCGTATCACTTTCATCCGACGATGAACAAGGGCGAAAGATCCATCACGATTGACGAAGTTGATCTCAACTGGTGCTTCCAGCCAGGCGTCAAACTCGACTTCCGTCATTTCGCCGACGGCTATGTTGTCACCGCCGCCGATGTCGAAGCCGAACTCAAGCGCATCAATCACACGCTTAAACCATTGGAGATCGTGGTCGTCAACACCCGCGCCGGTTCACGGTACGGCCACAACGATTTTGTGAGCGCCGGTTGCGGCATGGGCTACGGTGCCACCATGTACCTGTTGGAGCGCGGCGTGCGTCTCACCGGCACCGACGCCTGGAGCTGGGACGCCCCCTTCGTCTACACCGCGCAAAAATACGCCGCCACCAAAGACGCCTCGTTGATCTGGGAAGGCCACAAGGCCGGGCGCGACATCGGCTACTGTCATCTCGAAAAACTGCACAACCTTGAAGCCCTGCCGGCCGATGGCTTTGTCATCAGTTGCTTCCCGCACAAGATTCGGGGTGCCTCGGCCGGATGGACACGCGCGGTCGCAATCTTTGATGAGGCGATTTTTGAAGCTGTCGCCGCAGCTTGAATCCAATCAAATGACGATGCCGCACATCTGCCGAGTCGATCGCCATGCCTACCGCACATCCCATGAATAGTAGCGCCTTTGAGCATGATTCCGCATCGTTCGCCTGGAACGCTGCGAGCTTTAAATCTCCAACCGAAACCATCGTCAAACTGGATGACGCCGACCGTGCCCAAATCATGGCAGCGGTCAATGCGCTCGATGGCCGCACCGCCATTGACGATGTGCCGAAACAGCATTTCGCTTTCGGGGCACTCGCGCAAAAACTCGCGCGCGCCGCAGCGCAAGTACGCAGCGGACACGGCTTCGTGATTCTGCGCGGCCTGCCCATCGACGGCCTCGATATCGAGCAATACACCGCCGCGGTCTGCGGTGTCGGCCACCATTTTGGTTTCGCCCTTTCGCAAAACGCGCAGGGCGAGCGCGTTACTTATGTAGTCGATGCGACGGCTGTGGACCCGACGCCACGCATGTACCGCAGCAATCTCGAACTGCGCCCGCACTCTGACATCACGGCGATGATTGCACTGGCGTGCTGGCATAAATCGCAATCGGGCGGCGCGTCTGTAGTGGTGAGCGGGGTGACGGTGCATGATGAAATCCGCCGCCGCGCGCCGCATTTGCTCGAACCCTTGTATCGCGGCTATCACTATCACCGTCTGGGCGAAGAGGGCGAAGGCGAAGCGCCTGCGACCGAACAACGTGTGCCGGTGTTTGCCAATTGCAACGGGCAATTGTCAGTGCGCTACCAGCGTTCCGGCATCGCTGGCGGCCAGCGTGAAATGAATTTAGCGCTCGATGCGCAGGATATCGAGGCGCTCAATCTGTTCGACGAAGTCGCCAGTGCGCCGGAAAACCGTCTCGCGTTTTTTCTCGAACGCGGCGACATGATGGTGGTGAACAACTACACGGTGATGCATGCGCGCACGCGCTTCGTCAATTTCCCGGAACCCGAACGCCGCCGCCAGTTGGTGCGGCTGTGGCTGGACGATGCTGATTTTCGCGACGTGCCGCTCGCGTTTAATTTCTTTCGCGCGAACGGTGTGCCGAAACAAACCGGCAAACGTGCGACCTACGATTTCAAAAAACTCTATGCCAACGATCCGCTGGCAACCGGCGGTGTGCCAGACTTGAAAGTGACCGACGCCGAAGCGTTGGCCACCACAATGGAAGGAAATTGATTCATGTTATCGATCACAAAGCGATTGATGTGCACGCCCTGCGCGCTTTCGTTGCGTGCGTTCGTTGTGGCGGCGCTCTGTGCGTGCATGATGATCGCGCTGCCAGTCAACGTGAGCGCGCAAGCTTGGCCCGGCAAACCGGTGCGTCTGATTGTGCCGTTCCCCGCAGGCGGTGCCACTGACATCATCGGCCGTCTGGTCGCGCAAAAGATGACCGAGGTCTGGGGCCAGACCGTGATCGTCGAGAACAAGCCCGGTGCCGGCACAGTGGTCGGCACCGATCTGGTTGCCAAGGCAGCGCCTGACGGTTACACCCTCGGCATGGTGATCACCGCGCACGTGATCAACCCGAGTTTGCGGCGCGACATGCCGTTTGATACGGTGAGAGACTTGTCCGGCGTCACCCAAGTCGCACAGGCGCATCTGGTGCTCGCTGCGCACCCGGCGTTTGAGGCCAACAGCGTCGCGGAGTTGGTCGCGCTGGCGCGCAAGAATCCCGGCAAGTACAGCTATGCCACACCCGGCAGCGGCACGTCGATGCATCTGGCGATGGAACTGCTCAAGACGCGCGCGGGCATCGACATCGTGCACATCCCCTACAAAGGCGGTGCCCCTGCATCGCAAGACGTGATCGGCGGGCGTGTGCCCTTGTTCACTGACGTGCATTACGCCTCGGTGCCCAATATCAAGGCCGGCAAACTCAAGGTGCTGGCACTGATGAGCCCGGCGCGACCGGCTGGCTCGCCCGAACTGCCGGTGATTGCCGAGACGGTGCCGGGGGTCAGCAGCACCAGCATCATCGGAATCGTCGTGGCATCGGCCACGCCGCGCGAGCTGGTGCAAAAAATAAGCGCCGACATCGCGCGTGCACTGAAGAATTCCGACTTGTCCAAACGCATGATTGACATGGGCATGGAGCCGGTCGGCTCGAAGCCGGAAGAGTACGATGCCCTGATTCGCAGCGAAATTGACAAGTGGGGGCCGGTGGTTAAGGCGTCCGGCGCGACGGCAGACTGACGCACGCGGCGAAACGCGACCAGTTCAACCAGGACATCTCAGCATGAGCAGCACCAATAGCAGCACCAAAATCAGCGCGATCGGCAGCACGCCGGTCAACGCGACGGGCGCCACCACCAGCAATCAGACTCGCGTGACCCAGCCGGTACTGACCGACGAGCGCATCATGATCTCGGATATTTTTCACGACGACGGCCCGCGGCGGCAGCGCAGCGCGCCGCATGAATCGATCACTGAAGCCGCACGGCAGACGCCGGTATACGACAAGTGTGATGTGCTGGTGGTGGGGGGCGGCCCCTCGGGGACGGCGGCGGCGATTTCGGCTGCGCGCAGTGGTGCAGACGTGATCTTGCTGGAACGCTACAACCATCTCGGCGGCCTCTCGACCGGCGGGCTGGTGATCTGGATCGACCGCATGACGGATTGGGATGGCCAGTTGGTGATCCGCGGCATCGCCGAAGAATTGTTGTCGCGCCTGCCGGCCGATGCGGTGGCCGGGCCGCCGCGCAGCGAGTGGGGGTCGAAAGACAAGGCGCGCGTAGATCACTGGCAGCAGCGCACCTCCGCCCATCGCGGCATGGTGACCTGGGCGCCGACGATTGACCCCGAGCGTCTCAAGCTGTTGTCGCAAGAGATGGTGATTGATCAGGGTGTCAAGCTGGTCTATCACGCCTGGGCGGCAGATCCGATCGTTGAGGATGGCCGCGTGCGTGGTGTGGTGTTCGAGAGCAAAGGCGGGCGTCAGGCGATTCGCGCTGCTGTTGTCGTCGATGCGACAGGTGATGGCGACATTTTCGCGCGCGCCGGTGCCGCGTATGAGTCTGACATCGAGAAGGAAGACATCCACCATTGTATGAACACGTCGTGGCTGTTCGCGGGCGTGGACATGGAGCGCTGGATCGCCTTCAAGGCCGGGCAGCCGGAGCAGTTTGCCGCCTTCATGCAGCGCGGGCGCGAACGCTGCGGTTTGTTCGAGCGGCCCTTTGTGTCGTGGCGCAACGACATTGCGCTGTTCATGGGGCCACGCCAGGCCGGCTACTCGGCGCTCGATGTGGACGACATGACGCATGTTGAAGTGCGCTCACATAAATTGATGGCAGCGCATCTGGACTACTACCGCGCCGAGGCGCCGGGCTTCGAGGGTGCGCATTTGATTCTGAGTGCACCGCAACTCGGCGTGCGCCACACGCGCCGGCTCGTTGGCGTAGGCAAGATGCTGCGTGCGCAGTGGCCGCTCGGTACGCCGCTGGCCGATGAAGTGGGCGTATCGCCCAGCCTCTCCCAGGCCTTTCCGAGCATTTCGGTACCTTACGGTGCATTGGTGCCCGCCACGCTGGACGGTCTGCTCGCGTGCGGCCGTCATCTTTCGTGCGATGTCAATACGCACGGCTTCATGCGCGAGATACCCCAATGCTGGATCACCGGTCAGGCTGCGGGCGCGGCGGCGGCGCTGGCCGCCAGTGGCAGCGTGCAACCGCGCGCAGTCAACGTGCAGAACCTGCAGGCGGCGCTCAAGGCGCAGGGGGTTTATTTGCGTGATGGGCTAGCGCAAGAGGCTGCCGCGCGCGTCAACGCTGCTTAGTGCGCGACGCGCTTGGCGCCGTTCCAGCGCTTGGCCCAATATCGGTCATCCATGTTGACGACGCGCACCACCCCGCCAGTTGTTGGCGCGTGGATAAACTGATTGCCGCCAAGATAGATGCCGACGTGTGAGTAGGGGCGCCGCATGGTGTTGTAGAACACCAGGTCACCCGGGCGCAGGTCGGTGCGCTCGACGGTTTTGCCAAAGTGCCAGATTTCCTGCGCGCTGCGCGGCAACTGAAAGCCGATGATATCGCGATACAAGAAGCCGACAAAGCCGGAGCAGTCGAAGCCGGTTTCGGGTGAGGTGCCACCGGCGCGATATCGCGTGCCGCGCAGACTCAGCGCACGTTCGAGGACGGCGTCGAGTGCCCGTGCGATGCCGATGTCGTTGGTTGCTTGCGGCGCAGCGTCGGGTGGATCGGCAGGCAGCGTGCTGGGCTGCGCATATAGCGCGGAACCCATTGCCAATAGCAGCGCAGCGGCCACACCGGCGGCGCCGTGGCACCGTTCGGGCCGCGCTAAGCGCAGTGCTGCCCGATTGATACGCGATGCAGACCGCGCGACACGCAATGCGGCTTGCACGTCATGCATACCAGCTCGGATGGCGCAAATCGCGAGAAGCATTTTCATGCGCTGACTTTACGCGATTTGCCCTTTCACGGACGGCATGCGGCCGTGGGAGAACGGTGCCGCAAAGCGCTTGAAGGCGCGCCGTATAATCGTTCGATGGGCGCAGTGCCGCTGCCGGTTGGCTTGGGCATTGCAAGCGCTCCCTCTCCCCCATCCGGGTCACTTCGGTCGTTTTGTCCAGGATCACGATGTCCGTGCCCTCTGTTACCGCCAAACCGCCGGTCGTGCTCCTGATCGACGATTCGCGCATGGTGCGTGCCTCGATCGCCAAGCATCTCAAGGACGCCTATGAGGTGCAGGAAGCGGGCGATGGTGAGGATGGCTGGCAAAAGCTGCTCGCGGAGCCGCGCGTCAAAGTTGTGATCTCTGATCTGTCGATGCCCAATCTCGACGGCTATCAATTGCTCGAACGCATCCGCACGTCCAAAGTATCGCGCATTCGCGACGTGCCGGTGATGATGATCTCAGGCAGTGAAGAAGAATCGGAACGCAAGCGCGCTACGGATCTGGGCGCGACTGATTTCATCACCAAAGGCATCGGCACCGCCGAAGTGCTGGCGCGCATCGAGGCGTTGTCTGAGTTGGCGCACGCCAAGGAAGAGTTGGACGCGACGCGCGTGGCGCTTGCCGAGCAGGCCACCACTGATCCTGTGACCCAGACCTTCACCATGGGTTACATGGTCAAGCAGGGCTCGGCGATGTTCTCGTATGCGCGCCGCCACAAGATTCCGGTGGCGGTGATGCGCCTGGGTCTCGACGAATTTGAAGACTTGCGCAAGCGCGTCGGTGACGCAGTGGCCGACCAGATTCTCACGGCGGTGGCCAAGCTGGTCAGCTCGCGTATGCGTAAGGAAGACTGCGTGGCGCGTACCGGTCCAGCGGAATTTGGCGTTATGTCGCCGTCAGCGACGGCGGCAGCGGCCGAGGTGTTTGCGCAGCGTCTGGTGGCCGAGATTGATGCGGCGAAAATTTCCTGGCAGGGCCAGAGCCTTAAGATCCGCGCCAGCATTGGCGCCTGCGACAGCGTCGTCGAGGCGGTGGAAAGTTTTGCCGACCTCATGGTGATCGCGCAGGAGCGCATGCTGCATGCCCGCGCCTACGGTGGCGGGCGCGTGATCGCGGCCGGCGCGGACACGCCGACCCAGCCGCCGCGCAGCCTGATCCCCACCGTCGAAGAGGCGTTGGCGATGATCGCCGATGGGCATGGCGACCGCCTGCTTCCTTATGCGCGCGATCTGGCGCGCACGATTTATCCGCTGGTTCGTTTTTGCGATGACGTGTTTCAGACTGATCACAACAAATCCGCCGAACTGCGAGTGCATCGCGTGATGGAGCAGGCAGACAAAATGAAAAGTGGGGAATAGGCATGATTGCAGAAAAGGTTGCAGCGAAGACTGCGGCAGGCAAAGTGGGAACCGGCGCGTTCGATCAGTTTCACGCGCGCTCGTTGCGCGAGCCAGATGCCTTCTGGCGTGAGCAGGCAGCGTTGATCGAGTGGAACACGCAGCCTGCGCAAATCTGTGACTTCTCGCGCCCGCCCTTTGCCAAATGGTTTGTGGGCGGCACAACCAACCTGTGCCATAACGCGGTGGACCGCTGGCTGCCTACCCAGGGGGACAAGCCGGCGCTGATTTTCATCTCGACCGAGACAGATACCGAGAAGACCTGGACTTTCCGCGAGCTGCATGCCGAAGTCAACCGCTGTGCCGCGATGCTGCAAGCGCTCGGCGTGGGCAAGGGCGACCGCGTATTGATCTACATGCCGATGATTCCCGAAGCGGCGTTCGCCATGCTTGCCTGCGTGCGCATCGGCGCGATTCACTCGGTGGTGTTTGGCGGTTTCGCCTCGCACTCGCTCGCATCGCGTATCGACGATGCGCAGCCCAAGCTCATCATCTCGGCGGACGCCGGTTCGCGCGCCGGCAAGGTGGTGCCGTACAAAGGCTTGCTCGACGAGGCGATTGCGCTGTGCGTTAACAAACCCGCGCACGTGTTGCTCTTTGACCGCAAACTCGCGGCGATGCCGATGACGGCAAGGCGTGATGTGGATTGGGTCACGCTCGCGCAACAGCACGCACAGGCCAATGTGCCGGTGGTCTGGCTCGAATCCTCAGAGCCGTCCTACATTCTCTACACCAGCGGCACTACGGGCAAGCCGAAGGGCGTGCAGCGCGACACCGGCGGTTATGCGGTGGCGCTGGCGGCGTCGATGCAGCATATCTATGATGGCCATCCGGGCGAGACCTACTTCTCTACCTCCGACATTGGCTGGGTCGTAGGGCACTCCTACATCATTTACGGCCCGCTGATCGCCGGCATGGCGACAATCATGTATGAAGGCACGCCCCTTCGTGGGAGAAACGGCCCCGACGCCGGCATTCTGTGGAAGATTGTGCAGGACCACAAGGTGGCGGTCATGTTCTCGGCGCCGACGGCGATTCGCGTGCTCAAAAAGCAGGACCCGGCCTATCTGTCGAAATACGATCTCTCTTCGCTCAAGACTCTGTGGCTCGCGGGCGAGCCGCTCGACCAGCCGACCGCGCGCTGGATTTCTGACAGCTTGGGCCGGCCCGTGGTCGACAACTATTGGCAGACTGAGACCGGCTGGCCGATCCTGACTTACCCGATGGGGATTGAAAACAAACCACGCAAGTTTGGCAGCCCCGGCATTCCCATGTACGGCTACAGCGTCAAGCTGCTGCACGAGAGCACCGGCGAAGAAGTGGGTGTCGATGAGAAGGGCGTGGTCGCCATCGTGCCGCCGCTGCCACCCGGCTGCATGACCACCATCTGGGGCGATGACAAACGCTTTGTCGACACGTATTTCAGGAGCGTGCCGGGGCGCGAGGTGTATTCCACTTTCGACTGGGGTATTCGCGATGCTGACGGCTGCTTCTTCATTCTCGGGCGCACCGATGATGTGATTAACGTCGCCGGGCATCGCCTGGGGACACGCGAGATTGAGGAGTCGATTTCATCGCACGCCGCGATCGCCGAAGTAGCCGTGGTCGGCGTCGCCGATCAACTCAAGGGCCAGGTACCGGTGGGATTTGCGGTGGTGAAGGATGCTGGCAGCATCGCCACGCCAGAGGCACGCCTCAAGCTCGAAGGCGAGGTGATGAAGACGGTGGACTCGCAACTTGGCGGCATCGCGCGGCCCGCGCGTGTTCACTTTGTGACGATGTTGCCGAAGACGCGCTCAGGCAAAGTGTTGCGCCGCTCGATCCAGGCGATTTGCGAGGGGCGTGATCCGGGGGATCTCACCACCATCGAAGACCCTGGCACCCTGCAACAGGTGCGTGACGCCGTTAAGCCGGCCTGACAGACTGGTTTCGTCAGGCGTGATGCCTGAAGAGTGTCTCCAGTAGCCATTCTCCAATGCGTATCGCGAATTAAATGACGAAGACCCGCTCCTGGAGCGGCTCTTCGCTGTATTGTTAACGCATGCGATCGAAGCGTCAATAGCGCACGTTGTCAAGGAAGGTCTGCGGCGGCCGCCGTCCCATCAGTGCTTCGAGCATGATGAGTTCGGCATCGGAGTGGTTGACCACCGGCCCCGACACCATCGGTGACGGGCGGTTGTCGGCGTAGATCACGCGCGGCGTCTCGTGATAGCGGCTCGTCAGTGATTCTTTTGCCCCGGCGCGTGTCTCCACGTCGGCTGTGCCGTAACACAGGCACAGATAGGCCCGATCGCGATAGGCTTCGAGATAGACGCCGGTGCCGCGAATGCCGATGGTGGCGGTGCTTGCCGTGAGCGTGCGTTGCCCGCCCGGTGCGAACACCGAGAGCATGCGCCCGGTGATCATGCGGAACAGGGTCGCAGCGGCTTGCGCGCCGCTGATGACGATGCGGCTGTTTTGGCGGATCAGGAAGGCATCGCCTTCGAGCGTCCAGGTGGCGTAGCTGCCGCGCCCTGAGGTGAGCGTGTCGCCACTGCGGATCGCGGTGCCGACGGTGGCGGGGCGGTCGTTGACGCGCACATCGCCTTCGAGGGTGTGGATCATTGCAGTGCGCGGTTTGTCTTGTTGCGCGAGTGCATCCGACAATAGATGCGGCATCAAGGCAGCGCCCGCCGCAGTGCCGAGAAAGCCCTTGAGCAAGGCGCGGCGTTGTCGCAGGTCACGTTGCACCGGGTCACGTTGATCCAGGTTGGTTGCGTTCATGATGCACTCTCCAAAAATCTACGGTTGAATCGCGATACCCGTGACCGGCTCGCCACGGTCGATGACACCCAGTGCTGTGGCGGCGCCGGTTTCAAGATTGATCTGATAGAGCGTCGCCGCGTTTTTGCCGAGCGGAATGAAAGCGGCAAATGCCACGCCCGTCTTGTGATCCGACTGCGCTGCGCTGGGCCTGCCAGGGGCGCCAGGCGCAGCCGACGCGATGTCAAACGATATCGGGCCATCGGGCTGCACACCGAGTGCGCCAACGGTGAACAACAGACCCGTGTTCGGCGTCGCCGGGGCGAAGGCGGGGCTGGTACTTTCGCGCGTGCCGAGCGTGACCAGTGTGCCGAGGATGGCATCGATGGCGAAATTGGTCGTGGTCTTGGGCGCATCAGGTGCGCCCGGTGCTGCGCCCATGACACCATTGGTGTAGGCCACAGCACTGATACGCGGCAGGCGGCCACCATTTTGATCTTCCTCGTCGTAACGCAGTGGCACATCGATCTGCACGCCGCTGCGCGCAGCATCAGAATCAACCACCGCGCCGGTATCGGGATGGACGCGCAGATTTTCGCCCTTGTCAGTGACGAGGCGAATACGGTCTACCACCGGGTTGAAGTCGAAACCGAACTCTGTGCCGAGCAAGCGCAGCGCGAGCGGTGCGCTGCCCACCTGCGTGGCGCGGCCGGTGCTGGTGTCGATGGTGTAGAGACGCAGCGTGGTGCCGATGGCATAGAGCTTGCCGTTGGCGGGGCGGAAGTCAATGCCGGCCAGACGCTCGTCCGGCTGCATGCCGGTGAGCGCAAGGCGGTTCAATACGGTGGCGGGCTGACCCGCGTTGAAACGGATCAATTCATTGCGCGTGGTGCTGGCCAACACGATTTCGCTGCGCGTGGAAGACGGCTCGGAAGACAGCGGCAACAAGGTGCACGCGCTTGCGAACAGGCCGAGCAGCAGCGCGCACGCACGCATGCCAATCTTGCGGCGTACCCAAGCGGAGCGCGAAGCTGCTGTCCGGTGCGCATGGTGCGCATGGTGCGCAGACCCGGACGCGCCCGCGGTTGACTGATTGACCATGTGCATGTCTTCCTGTACGCGTCAGCGCGGCGCGTGGATGCGCTCGCGTTGCTGCGTCTTATCCGGCGGCACGCACCGCCTTGAGCGTGCGGCGCAAGCCGTCAATCATCAAGTCAATATCCGCCTTGCTCAAATTGAGCGCCGGCATGAAACGCAGCAGCGCAGGCCGCGGTGAGTTCAGCAGCAGGCCGGCATTGGCCCAGCCCGGCTCATTGACTAAGTTGTCGCGCGCATGCGTTACCACCTTGGCACCGATTTCGTCCTTGAGATCGAGCGCTCGCAAGAGGCCGATGCCGCGCTCGGCACCAAGCCCGAGTTCGCCCGACAGGGCGGTGAGCTGCGCCGACAGATACGCTCCCATTGCCTTGACGTGATCGAGAAATCCCGGCTTGAGCATTTCGTTCAGCACCGCCACACCGACTGCCGCCATCAAGGGGTTGCCGTTGTAGGTGCCGCCCTGATCGCCGTGTTCGAACACGCTGGCACCTGTCTTGGCAAGCAACGCGCCGAGCGGCACACCGCCGCCGATGCCTTTGCCGAGGGTCATGATGTCCGGCTCCACCTTGTAGTGTTGATAGCCGAACAGGGTGCCAAGACGCCCCATGCCGGTCTGCACTTCATCGCAAATCATCAGCAGCTTGTGTTTGTCGCACAACGCGCGCAGGCCGGTCATGAACTCTGGCGTGGCGCAGTTGACGCCGCCTTCACCCTGCACCGGCTCCAGCATCACGGCCACGGTTTTGTTCGTGATGAGTTTCTCGACCGACGCGAGATCGTTGAACTCCGCCTTGGGAAAGCCCGGCACTTGCGGCGCGAACATCACGTCCCAGCCGGGCTTGCCCGAGGCCGACATGGTCGCGATGGTGCGGCCATGAAAGCTGCCTATCGTGGTGATGATTTCATAGGCACCGTTCTTGTTTTTCTTGCCCCACTTGCGAGCCAGCTTGATCGCCCCTTCGTTGGCTTCGGCACCGCTGCTGGTGAAAAACACCTGCTGAAAGCACGAGTGCTGCGTAAGCAATTGCGCCAGCGCGAGCGACGTGTCGTTATAGAAGGCCGGGCTGGGCGTGATGAGCTTCGGCGCCTGCGCTACCAGCGCGGCAGTGATGCAGGCAGGGGAATGGCCGAGCGAATTAACCGCCCAGCCCTGCACGAAGTCGAGATATTTTTTGCCGTTGTGATCCCACAGCCACATACTTGCGCCCTTGACGAACACCAGTTCGGGCCGTGGCGTGATGTTCATCAGGGTATTGACGGGAAAATCCTGAAAGTTCATGACAGTGATCCTTTGTGATGGGTGCGCGTGATATGCACGGCATGGTCAATCAGTGGGAAGTGAATGCGCACAGAAACGATTGGACGAAATGGTAAGGCATAAACAAAAAGCCGCGCTTCAAGGGCGCGGCTTTCGATGAGGTGCAAACAGGCTCTGGTGAATCGTCATCGTCGCGCGCGCAATGCTGCTGCTCGCTTCATACGGCAGCCAATGCGTCGTGCAGCGCTGTTTGCTGCGGGGCCAGAAATCGTGAAAGTGAAGTCCATGCCTCGATTGTGGTTTCGCAGTGCTGTCCTTGTCAACCTCCATTTCAAAACGGACGGTGAGCAGTTTTGGTGCGTTGCTGCAATACAACAAAAAATAATCGGTATTAGACTATCTGTTCAAGACATATTGACGGTATGCTGCTTAGCAGCAATATGAGTCAAGGCGCGGTTGCGGCTTCGTCTCACAAAGATGGAACTGCGCAGCCGGGTCGCTCATTCACCGGAGTGAATCATGAGCAAACTAGTGCATCAACTGACGGCTGCCGATCGCCCGCGCATCGTCAGTCATTTTCTGCAACTCGATGATGATGACCGACGCTTGCGTTTCGGCACCGTGCTGGACGATGCAGGTATCCGCAGCTACTGCGACAAACTCGATTTCGACAGCGGGGCCGCGTTTGGCGTCTATGGTGCAGCGCTCGTGCTCGATGGCGTCGCACATCTGGCGCTCTGGCAAGGTGCAGCCGAAGTCGGCTTGAGCGTGCTCGCCGGGGCGCGGGGCGCCGGCATCGGCGGCTTGCTGTTCGACCGTGCCGCCCTGCACGCGCGCAACCTGGGAATTGCCGAACTCTTCATGCATTGCCTGCGCGAAAACGAGGCGATTCGCCACATCGCGCGCCGGGCCGGCATGCGCATCGTCACCGAAGCAGGGGAGGCTGATGCCTACCTCGAATTGCCTAAGCCGACGCCGCTGACAATCGGGCAGGAACTGTACGAGCAGCAGTGTGCCCTGATCGACTGGACGCTGATGCACCAACTTGCGCAGGTGGAGCGTGCCGCAAAAAAGCCTATCGCGCGGCAGGCGCGCCGCCGAGTGCTGCCATCTTCGACTTCGCGAGCGGCGGGTTCTTCGAGAAATACGCGCGTATCCCTTTGAGAATGGCGTTCGCCATCTTCTCCTGATACGCCTCGTCATTGAGGCGCTTTTCTTCATCCGGGTTGCTGATGAACGCCGTCTCGATCAGGATCGACGGAATATCCGGCGCCTTCAACACCGCGAAGCCGGCCTGCTCGACATGCGCCTTGTGCAGCGAGTTGATCCCGCTGAGCTCGAGCAGCACCTGGCGGCCGAGCTTCAATGAATCGTTGATCTGCGCTGTGGTCGAAAGATCGAGCAGCACCTTGGCAAGGTCTTTGTCGTGGGTCCCGAGGTTGACGCCGCCGATCAGGTCGGCATCATTCTCTTTTTTCGCCAGCCAGCCCGCGGCGGAAGAGGTCGCGCCTTTTTCGGAGAGCGCAAACACCGACGAGCCTTTAGCCGTCGGCTTGATCCAGGCGTCAGCGTGAATTGATACGAACAAATCGGCCTGTACGCGCCGCGCCTTTTGCACGCGCACGTGCAGAGGCACGAAATAGTCTGAGTCGCGCGTGAGCATGGTGCGCATGTTGGGCTCGGCGTCGATTTTTTCCTTGAGGCGTTTGGCGACTGCGAGCGTCACATTTTTTTCGTAGGTACCACGCCGTCCGACGGCGCCCGGGTCTTCGCCGCCGTGGCCGGGGTCGAGGGCAATGGTCACGAGCCGCGCGACCACAGGCTTTGATTCGCCCTTGGGTTCGCGCGGCTCGCCCATTCTCCCTGGTTGTTTGTCACCGGCATCGGATTTTTTGGCGTCTGCCGCTTTGGTGTCTGCGTGCTTGCCGTCAGCAGGTTTGGTGTCAGCGTCGCCCTTGCCATCAGCGCGCGCGTCCCCTTTGCCGTCCATCTTTGCGTCAGGTTTCAGACCGGGCTTGGCATCACTCTTCGCCGCCGCGCCGCTGCCGCTTTGCGCGCTTTGGGTGCCTTGACTCTTCGCCAACTCGGCCGCCGCTCTGTCTTCCATGCGCGGCAGCAGGTCCGCCGGGATTTCTTTCTTGTCGAGCAATGCCATCAAAGGATCAGGCGCATTGAGCGGATACAAATCAAGTACCAGACGATGACCATATTCACCGATCGGTTTCAACGCAAACACTTGCGGATTGATCTCGGCCTTGAGGTCAAACACCAGACGCACCACGCGCGGCTTGAATTGCCCAGCGCGCACGCTGCCGATGTAGGGGTCGTTCGGATTGATCTTCGCGACCAACTCCTTGAGCTTGCCTGATAGCTCAAGGTCTTCGATATCAACCACGAGACGGTCCGGCCCACGCAGCACCTGATGCGCAAACTTCAGCGGCGCTTCGAGTTCAAGCGTGACGCGCGTGTAATCCTTGGCAGGCCACACGCGCACGGCAACAATGGACGATGCCTGGGCGAACAGTGGTGACGATGCCGCGAACAACAAGGCACCGGAACTGGAAAGAAATGTTCTGCGCGGGAGTGGCGCGTTGCGCGCCGCGCTTGCACCTGGCTGCGTGATGCAGAGCCGGTCAACGCTGGTTAGTGCAGAGGAAGCGCTGCCAACACCCGCGTCTAGCGCGTGGTGTGAGGGGATGACATGGGCAGTGCGCTTAAGCATGATGTGCCGGCTTCGCTGCTTCCCTTTAACGAAACTCTGCGTGCATCTCCGTGGGCAATCAGTTCGATATCTATATCCGGGGCGGGACTCAAACCACCGGACTTCTCCGGCCACTCGATAATGCAGATCGATTGCCCATCGAAGTGTTCTTCCAAGCCTCCATCATACCACTCTTCCGGGCTATTGAACCTATAAAAATCAAAGTGATACACACTATACCCAGAAATTACGTAAAGTTCAACCAGTGTGTAGGTCGGACTCTTCACCGCGCCGGTGTGGCCGAGCGCACGCAGCAGGCCGCGCGTGAGTGTGGTCTTGCCCATGCCGAGGTCGCCACGGAGATGAATCACCAGACCCGGACGCAGAATGCGCGCAAGTGCCGCGCCCAAGGCGAGCGTGGCGGCCTCGTCTGGAAGATCGACCAGCAGTTCGAATTGCGTATGATTGGCGGATGACATTAACGGTCGCCGCTTTGGTGCATTCGGCAGTGCAGCCTGACGGAGCAGCGCAACCCGACGGGGCAGCGCAACTCAAGGAGCGCATTCGCGAACATGGCATAGCGCTGGGCTTTGACGCCATCGGCTTCGCGGACATCGACCTGCAAGACGCGGAAGCAGGATTGGCCGAATGGCTGCAGGCGGGGTTTCACGGCGAGATGGATTATATGGCGCGTCATGGTCCCGTCAGCGCGGGAGGCACGGGGCTGCGTGCGCAACCGGCAGCGTTGTTGCCCGGCACCGTGAGCGTCATCACGGCGCGTATCAACTACCTGTCGGCGCCGGTGGAACAGTTGGAGCAAGGCCTCACACGTGCCAATCAAGCCTATGTCTCGGTCTACGCGCGCGGACGCGACTATCACAAGGTGTTGCGCAACAAACTGCGCGCCCTCACCGAGCTTATCGATGCGGAGTTGGCGCCACACGGTGGCCGCGCCATCCATCGGCCCTTCACGGATTCTGCGCCGGTGATGGAAGTTGCGCTCGCAGAGAAGAGCGGGCTCGGCTGGCGCGGCAAGCACACGCTGCTGCTCGATCGCTCGGTTGGTTCGTTCTTTTTCCTCGGCGAGATCTACACCAGCCTCTCGCTGCCACCGGACCAAGCGGTGAGCGACCATTGCGGCCAATGTTTCGCCTGCAAGGAAGCCTGCCCCACTGGCGCCATCACCGGGCCTTATCAAGTCGATGCGCGGCGTTGCATCTCGTATCTCACCATCGAACTCAAAGGTGTGATCCCAGAGGAATTCAGACCCTTGATCGGCAACCGCATCTACGGCTGCGACGACTGCCAGCTCGTCTGCCCATGGAACAAATTTGCGCAAGCCGCGGCCGAGCCGGATTTTGTCAAAGTGCGCAACGGCCTCGACAGCGCGTCGCTACTTGATCTCGTCGCCTGGAGCGAATCCGACTTCAATACCCGCATGGCCGGCAGCGCGATAATGCGCATTGGCTATGCGAAGTGGTTGTCCAACATCGCGATTGCATTGGGCAATGCCTTGAGAGCTGCTTCAGGAGCAGGCTTGCAGGATGATGCCGCCAGAACCCGCATCCACCAAGGATTGCAGGGATGTGCCGATCATGAATCTGTGTTGGTGCGGGAGAGTGTGCGGTGGGCGATGAGCCATTTCTGAGCGCCATCGACGGCAACTCGAGCTGCGCCAGCGCTCAGTGCAGCACTGGCCGCGCAGCCTCCACCGCAGGCAGCACCGGCACCGGTAACGGCGCCTGCGCATCCGCCGGGGCCGCGTCTTCTGCCAGATAAGCCTCAGGCATGACACAACGATTGCGCCCGCTCGCCTTGGCTTGATACAAGGCGCCATCGGCACGCGCGATCAACTCAGATGCATTGATGCCCTTGCGCGCGTCGAACGTGGCAACGCCTGCGCTGAGCGTGACGTAAGGTGCAGCGCCGGAGCGCGCATGCGGTAACGCGCGTGCCGCGATGGCTTTCAACATGTTCTCGGCAACGCACACTGCCCCTGCGCCCGGCGTCTGCGGCAACACCATGACGAACTCTTCGCCCCCGTAGCGCGCCACCAGATCGGTGGGGCGCTTGCATACCGACTGGAGTGTGGCGCCGACTATCTTGAGGCAGTCGTCGCCCGCGAGATGGCCGTAGTGGTCGTTGAACAGTTTGAAATGATCGACATCGCACAGCACCACCGAGAGTGGCTCGCAGGTGCGCTGCGCGCGTGCCATTTCGTTGAGCAGAGTTGCGTCAAAGTGGCGGCGGTTGGCGAGGCCGGTGAGGCCGTCCTGCTGCGCGAGCTTGACCAGTTCGCGATTTGCCGACGCCAATTCATTGCCGAGCGCGAGCAGGCGCGCGCGCATTTCGCCGATGCGCTGCATGGCGTGAATCTTGGCGTTGAGCACTACGTTGCTCACCGGCTTGATCAGGTAGTCGTCACCCCCGGCGGCGATGCCGCGCTCGACATCCTCGTCGTCTTCCTGCGACGACAAAAAGATCAACGGCACCCATTCACCCGGATGCAGGACACGCAATTTTTCGGCGACGGCGAAGCCATCCATCCCGGGCATCTGCACGTCAAGCAGCACCAGATCGGGCAGCGCGGATTCATAGAGTTGCATCGCTTGTGGCCCGCCATCGGCTGTCAGTGTTTCATGGCCCATTTTGGCGAGCATTTTGCCGAGCGCGGCGCGCATGGTTGCCGAGTCGTCCACCACCAGAATCTTCATGACTGCTCCCGCGCAATATCGCAGCGGGCCGGGCCGCCCGCTTGGCGATATCACGGGTTAACGGCAGCGGGCCGGCAATCTTGAAGCGCGCGCCCTTATTTCACCCCGTGTGGGCTTCGAATCCTGTTGCAGGGTCAAGGCGCAGCGCGTCGGTGCTGCTGAATACGCCTTGCGCTCACTGTTGTGTTGCGCCGCATGACGCACAGTGAGTGGCTCGCGATGGTTCGTCAGAACGACAGGGCGCGCACCAGGCGATCAAGAAAAGTTTGCCCCTCGTACAACGACTTGACGGGAAATCGCTCGTTGAGCCCATGCACCCCGCCACCATCAAGATCGCGAAACATGCCCGAGATGCCATAGGTCGGAATGCCGGCATTGTTCAGAAAGCGCCCGTCAGTCGCAGCGACCAGCATGGTGGGGATCACCGGTACGCCGGGCCACATCTGCGCGGTAATCGCTTCGACTGGTGTCATCAGTTCAGCACTCAGCGGCGGCGCCGGCGACAGCACTGCCGCACCATCGGGCGCGATGCTGATCTTGTCATTGGCCATCACCCGCACCAGGGTCTTTTGCACTTCGTCGACCGGCTCGCCCGGCAGAATGCGGCAGTTCACGACCGCGCGGGCGCGCTGCGGCAGGGCGTTGGTGGCGTGGCCGGCGTCGAGCATTGTGGCCACACAGGTGGTGCGGAAAGTCGCGTTGTACATCGGGATATTGGTTAGCCGCATCAGTGCCTCGGCATCGGGCGGTGTGCGCAAAATGGCGCGCATGTCACTTGCCAGCTGCCCGGATTCCAATGCCGCGGCGCGCTCGAAGTAGGCGCGCGTGATGTCGTTGAGCTGGAACGGAAAGTCAAACTTGCCCAGGCGCGAGAGGCCGTCGGCCAAGTGATAAATCGCGTTGTCTTTCGACGGCCGCGCGCTGTGACCGCCGGCGTTGGTTACTTCGAGGCGGTAAGTCTGGAACACTTTTTCACCGGCCTGAATGCCGTGATAAATGGGCTTGCCTGCCTTGTCGCGCAGCCCGGTGCCGCCTTCGTTGAGCGCGAGGGCGGCGTCAATCAGGTTGCGGTGATTCCTGAGCAGGTATTCGACGCCGCTGAATTTGGAGGGAATGATTTCCTCATCGGCAGTGAGCGCGAGGATGAGGTCGCGGTTGGGCACGAAGCCCTGACGCTTCATGCGCGCGAGGTTGGCGACGAACACCGCCGCCATCGCCTTGTCGTCGGCCGCGCCGCGCGCGTAGAAGTAGCCGTTCTCCTCGACAAGTTTGAATGGGTCACGCTGCCAGTCTTCGCGTTTGGCTTCGACGACATCGAGATGTGCCAACAACAGAAGAGGCTTTTTGCCGCTGCTGCCATTGCCTTTGAGGCGGGCGACCAGGTTGCCCTTTTTCGGCCCGCCCGGCGGCACGATGAGGTGCAGGTCGGCGTCGGCAAAGCCGGCGGCCTTGAGGTGTGCTGCCATTGCGCGCGCGGCTTGCGTGGTGTCGCCTGCGGAATCGGTGGTGTTGATCTCGACCAGTTCCTGATAGATCGCGCGCAGTTGCGCTTGATCGGCGGTGAGGACCGGTGTTTGCGCGAACGCAGTGCCCGCAGTGCTCAGCGCCAGCGCGAGCATTACCGCAGCGCCACCGAAAGCGCGTGCGAGTACTCGGCGGCTACGCATGCGCGTGGAGAACCGCGAGGCTGACTGACAACAGGCGATGGGGGTCATGCTGTCATTCCGCTTTGATGTTGGCTTCCCTGACCACTTTGCTCCAGCGCGCGAGGTCTGCACGCAGCGTCGCGGCCAGTTCTTCCGGAGTGCCAGGTGCGGCCTGCATGCCGAGCTTGGCGAATCTTTCCTTCACTTCAGCATTGGCCAGCACGCGGTTGAGATCGGCATTGAGCTTGTCGGCTACGGCCTTCGGCGTGCCGGCCGGCAGGAAGAACGCGAGCCATTGATGAAACTCGCCACCGCTCACGCCTTGCTCGGCCAGTGTCGGCACATCGGGCAATTCGGCATTGCGTTTGAGGTTGGCAATGCCGAGCGCCTTGACCTTGCCGGCCTTGATGTTGGGCGCGGCCGAGTTGAGTGCGTCCATCATCATCTGGATGTGCCCAGCCAGCAAATCCTGCGCGGCCGGCCCGGCACCCTTGTACGGCACGTGATTGAGTTTGGTACCGGTCTGCACCGCGAACAGTTCGGAACCGAGGTGATAAGTGCTGCCCACGCCCGAACTGCCAAACGCCACCTTGCCCGGATTGGCGCGCGCGTAGGCGACGAACTCGCGCAGGGTGGCAGCCGGCACGCCAGGGTGCACCACGAGCACGTTATCGATAGTGGCAACGGTACCGATCGGAATGAAATCTTTCACCACATCGAAGGGTAATTTGGCCGTCATCACGGGTGCCGAACCCATCGAGCTGCTGGTGCCAAACAAAATGGTGTTGCCATCGGCAGGCGCGCGCGCAACCAGCTCGGTGCCGATCGCGCCGGTGGCACCGGCCTTGTTCTCGACGATCACCGTGCGCTTGAGAAAGTCGGTGAGGAACGGTGCCATCACCCGTGCAGCGATATCGGTTGGGCCACCGGTGGCGAAAGGCACAATGATGCGGATCGGCTGTGCGCTTTGTGCGTGCGCGAGTGGCGGCTGACCGATCAAAGCCAGTGCCAGGATGCCAAGTGCGAGCCTTGGGCGCAGTGCGAGTGATCGAAACGACATGCGAAAATCCTTTTTGCGGGAGTGAACTGAGAAGTCCGTAAGCATACCCCGCCGCACTTGCGCAAACGCCGGCACGGCATAATGCAGCCTATCCATCCGGCCTCGCTTCGCGTTCCCTGCCTCAGTCGCCCTGCCATGCCCCTCTACGAATACGCCCCCGTCTCCGGCTCATGCAATCAATGCGCAGGCCGATTCCCCGTCATGCAGCGCCTCGCCGATGACAAGCTCACGCAATGCCCCACCTGCGGGCAAGCCTGCGAGCGCCAGATCAGCGCCGTGGCGCTCGGTGGCAAGTATTCGATGACGCCGGCCGCGATCAAGAGTTCAGGCATGACGCAGTACAAAAAAGCCGGGGATGGCGTCTACGAGCGTACAGCGGGCACCGGCGGGCCGAAGACGATATTCCGCTAGAAGCCGCGGGCCCGCACGTGCGCCGGACGCCCCGCCTTCACGGGCGTATCACCTCTACAGACGCGTTGCCATCAGCTCTGTAGACCCGCTCCCACCAAGGGTTTCAGGCCGACGTGCGCAGTACGCCGCGCGCGGCCAGCGCGTCGATCTCGCTGCGCGCAACGCCGAGGCCGCGCAAAATGTCCGCTGTGTGTTCACCCAGATGCGGCGCGCGCGGCAACGCTGCGCCGTCATTTCGATCGGCCTTGTAGCCGCCGCCGAAGTCGGTTAGCGCACCGCGTGCGTAATCGGTGCGCCGCTGCGGCAAAGTGAGCAGGCCGCCTGCCATCGCGCGCTTGAGAAAATCGGCCAGCGTTCCCAGGCGTGCGCACGGCACGTCGCGCGCACTGAGGCGCGCTTCGAGATCAGCGGCACTGATGCGCGAGATCGCAGCCGCCAGCAGCGCCTGCAAGCGCGGCGCATCGGTCGCAGTGACGAACCCCGCGCCAGCCTTCAGTGCGGCGACGTCGATCAACGACGCATCGTCCAGCACCTGCGCCAGACCAATTACGTCGCAAAAAATCCGGAACTGACTTGCGGTGTTGGCGGCGGTCGAGACCCAGCCATCGGCGCAGCGAAACGTCGAGCCGCCGGGGCTGCCCGAGAAGCCGCGATTGCCGATGCGCGGTGCATCTGCGCCCGTCACAGTCGCACGCGCCGCATCCGGCCACATCAACTGCAACGCGGCCTGGGCCATTGAAATGTCGAGGTACGCACCGTCGCCAAACCGCAGGCGCCGGATCAGCGCCGCAAGAATCGCCTGTGCCGCGATCATGCCGGTAGCAGTGTCGATTACCGGAAAGCCCACTTTGAGCGGGTCTGCGCCCTCCACGCCTTGCATCATCGTCATGCCTACGGCGGCCTGTACTACGTGGTCATAGGCGGCGCGGCGGCCCCATGAGCCTTCCTGTCCGAAGCCTGAAATCGAGGCGTACACGATGTCGGATTTGATTGCGCGCACGGCTGCGTAATCGAAGCCGAGTCGCGCTGTGGCTCCGGGGCGAAAATTTTCGATGAACACGTCAGCGGTGGCGATCAACTTTCCAAGCCATTCCCGGCAGCGCGGCTCCTTGAGATCCATCGCGAGCGATTGCTTGCCGCCGTTGATTGCCGCAAAGCCGATTGAAATGCCGTCATCAAGCGCATCGGCCGCGCGACCGCGCAGGATGTCGCCCTTGGCCGGGTGTTCGACCTTGATCACTTCGGCCCCTTGCAGCGCCAGATAGTGCGAGGCAGTCGGCCCGGCAATCACATGCGAGAGGTCAATGACGCGCATGCCGTCGAGTGCGTTCATGTTCATGTCCGGATCGCCTTAGTTAACCTCAGTTGGCCTTGGCGCCGGAAATCTGGATCAGTTTGGCCCATTTGATCGATTCCGCCTTCATGAATTGTGCGAAGTCGTCAGGCGAGGCGGATATTTCGACTTCGGCGCCGCCTGCCTGCAACTGGCTGCGCAAACCTGCGTCGGCCAGCGCCTGCTTGTTCGCCGCGAAGAGCTTGGCGAGCACCGGTGCTGGCGTGCCCGCAGGCGCCCACAGGCCGGCCCAGAATTCCTGAACATACAGGTCGTCGCCGAACAGTTCTTTCATCGTCGGAATGTCCGGCAGAGAAGCGAGCCGCTTGGCGCCGTTCACCGCCAGCGCCCGCGCCTTGCCCGATTTGATGTGGGGCACGGCGGTACCAGCAACCGGGAACGCATATTGGATCTGCCCGCCCAGTAGCGCAGGCATCAACTCGACCGAACCACGGTAGGGAATGTGGATGGCGTCGAGCTTCTGCAGGCTGGCGAAGGTCGCGCCCGCAATGTGTGCGGCGGTGCCCACGCCGCCCGAGCCGTAGTTGAAGCTGCCGGGCTTGGCCCTGATTGCGGCTTCCAGTTCCCTGGCCGATTTGATCGGCGATTCGATCGGAACAATCAGCACGGCGGTGGTAGTGCTCGTCAGGCTGATCGGCGCGAAGCTCGTGTGCGGATCGAATTTGGCTGTGGGCTGCAAAATCTTTTGCACCAGTTGCGAGAGCGAACCGGCCAGCAGGGTGTAACCATCCGGCGCTGCCTGTGCCACCACTTCGGCCGCCACGATGCCGGCCGCGCCAACGCGATTCTCCACCACGACGTTGCCGCCGAGCGCCTCACCGATTTTCGGTGCCATGCGGCGCGTTTCGACATCGGGGCCACCGCCGGCTGCGAACGGCACAATGATCTTGACCGGACGTGAAGGGTAGGGCTGCGCCACCGCGGCGTGTGCCGCCAGGCCGAGCATCAGTGCGGCAAGCGCACGAACCAGTGACATATATCCTCCGTTTATTGCCATGAATTGCCAGAGCATAAACCAGTGCGCAATGTGGCTGCGCATGTGCGGCACTTTTTGGTAGTCTCTTGTTTTCAACGGAGGATCAAACATGGTCATGTCACTGAGGCGCGTCGTCACCGGTCACGACGCCAACGGCAACGCAATCGTCAAGATTGACGAAATCGCACAGCACTGGCGCGAAGGCCGCCCTGGCGGCATGGTGTGCAACGTGTGGACCACCGACACCGTGCCGGCCAACAACTCGCTCGATGCCGACGGCGGCAAGCGCGAGGGCAAGTTCACCATGATCCCCAATGGCAGCGTGTTCCGCATCCTGCATTTTGCGCCAGGGCTGGAGCGGCGCATGCACCGCACCGATTCGATCGACTACCTGATCGTCATGTCAGGCGAGATCGACATGGAACTCGACAACGGTGTCGAGGTGCATCTCAAGCAAGGCGACGTGATGGTGCAGCGGGGCACGATTCACAACTGGATCAATCGCGGTACCGAGGTGTGCATTCTCGCGGTGATTTTGATTCACGCCAATCCGGTCGAGGCCGGCGGCAAGGTGCTGCATGCTGCGGGCTAGCTGAGCTGATTTAAAAATATCGTTGGCAGGAGAGCCGCTCCTGCCATCGGTTTTGGGAGTGTGGTTGCGCAGAGGCCCGTTCCATGCGCTTCCCAGGCATATCTCAAGCCCCCAGCGCCAGCGCCTTGTTCACCTGCGGCACCACGTCCGTCGCCATCAATTCCATCGAGCGCCTCGCCAACGCAGGCTCGGTCCAGTCGAGACCCGCGTAGACAATCTCGCCGAAGCCGCCGGTGAGTTCGTATAGTTTCAAAATGCCGTCCACCACCTCGCTCACCCCGCCGGCGATCACGAGGCGGTCGAGAATTTCTTCGAGCGGGGTTTCGGTGTCGGGGCGCACGCCTGTGTCGGTGAACACGCCATCGCGCTTGCCGCGGCGCAGCTTGGTGTGCAGGTTGCGGTAGTAGAAGCGGTAGGGGCTGTTCTCGTCCGAGCGGCCATAGCGCTTGGCTACCTTGTCATCGTCCGCCACCATGATGGTGCGCGCCACGCGCCAGTCGGCACGGCTCCCGACCTTGCCGGCGTTGGCCTTGCCCTGTGCGTAGTTGTCCCAGTGCGAGGGCAGCCATTTGTCGTAGAGAAAATTCGCGGACAGCGGGTGGAAATCTCGCTCGCCCATGGCGATCACGCCCTTTGAATAAGGGGCGACCACAGTGCCGACGATTTCGGGGCGCGGGGATTGGTAAGGCTTGTACATCTGGCCGGTGGCGGTCAGTTTGTCGTAGGTCTGCTTGCTGCTGACCTTGAAGCGGTTGCCCGGCAAATCAATGTCGTACGGCGGATCGCTCTCCCAGATTTTCAGGATCACGTCGATGGATTCTGCGAACATCTTGTTGCGGTCTTCGCCAAGAATGCCAAGTGCTTCGGCGTCTGACGGCAGCGCGCCCGGGCTGATGCCGAGGATGAAGCGGCCTTCAGCGAGGCGATCAAACATGGCGGCGTGCGTCGCGACCAGCACGGGATGCGCATGCGAGAGATTGGTAGTGCCGGTGCCGAGCTTGATGGTCTTGGTCGAGTGAATCAACGTCGCCATGAACAGCATGCTGTTGGTGATGTTCTCGATCAGGTCGGTCAGATGCTCACCGACGAAGGCGTCGTGGTAACCGAGTTGATCGGCAAGGATGATGATCTCGCGGTCTTCACGCAGGGTGTCGGTCGGGTTGCGTGACGGTGGGTGTACCGGCATGGTGAAGTAGCCGAGTTTGATGCTCATGGGTGCTCCAGGAGTCGGATGGATGGCGGATGGGCTGGTCATCAGGCGCAGGACAGCGCCCAAGCGGGTGGTGCTACTGCAATTGTTTGAAGTTGATGTCGCGCGCAAGCTTGCCCCATTTGGCAAAGTCATTGCGGATCATCTCGGCAAAGAACTCCGGCGATTCGGTATGCACCTCCAGGCCGTAGGTGTTCATGCGCTCGCGCACCTCAGGCTGGTTCAATGCCACATTGACTTCACGATTGAGCAGGGTCACGATTTCTTTGGACGTTCCGGCAGGCGCAATGATGCCGAACCATCCTCCCGACGCAAATCCCGGTACCGTCTCGGCGATCGCCGGCACGTTGGGGTAGGGTGGATAGCGCGTGGCGCGCGCCACGCCGAGCATGCGCAGCTTGCCCGATGCCACCAGGGCCTGCAGCGAAATGAAGGAGCCGAGCGTCGCGTCAATCTGCCCGCCCAGCACCTCGGTCATGATGAGCGCATTGCTCTTGTAGGGGACGTGGAGATAAGTGAAACCGGCCTGCACGCGCAACAGCTCGGTGGCGAAGTGCAAAAAGGCGCCTTCGCCGTTGGTACCGAAACTTACCTTGCCCGGATTGGCCTTGGCGTGGGCAATCAAATCGGCCATGGTTTTGAAGGGCACGTTCGGATGGACTGCCAGCGCGAGAAAATTCGAAGCCATCACTGAAATGGGCGCGAAATCCTTGATGCTGTCGTAAGGCACTTTTTGGTACGCGAGCGGCACGATCACCATGTTGCCACCCTGGCCACAGGCCAGGGTGTGCCCGTCGGGCGCGGCCTGCTTGAGCAAATTGAGCCCGAGTTGTCCGCTCGAGCCGGCGCGGTTTTCGATCACCAGCGGCTGCCCCAGGCGCTCGCCCAGCTTGGGTGCAATCAGGCGCGTGAGCAGATCGCAACTGTCACCAGGCGCGCCGGGGATGATGACGCGGACCGCCTTGTTCGGGTATTGGCCATATGCGGTGCCGCACCACCCGGCGCCGGCAAGCATGAAGGCCGTCAGGGTACGAAACAATGCTCGTTTGCGCTGCATGCAATTCTCCTTGAGTGTGTGATGCGACGCGGAATGCGGATGCCTTGTCGGCTGAATCAGTTTTGGAGAGTGTGTAAATGATTAATTGGGGGCGGAGGACAATCCCGACAGGCCAATTGGTTCAACCGCGTACCCCGGATTCGGTATCGAACCGCGCCAATTCCACCTTGGGTGCTGCAACCCACCCTTTTTTGCGATGCTCCGCCACCACGTTGGTGAAAATGCCGCCACGTACGTACCACTTGGCCGTCAGGCGCGCGAAGCGCGGATTGATGGCGCGCACCACGTCATCGAGAATCTGGTTGGTCACCTTCTCGTGAAACGCACCTGCGTTGCGGTAACTCCACATGTAGAGTTTGAGGCTCTTGAGTTCGACGCATTTTTTCTCGGGTACGTAGTCGAGGGTGAGCGTGGCGAAATCAGGCTGGCCGCTTAGCGGGCACAGGCAGGTGAACTCCGGGATCTGCATGTGGATATGGAAGTCGCGATGCGGGGCAGGATTGGGAAACACATCGAGCTGTTTGCTCGGGCGGGTTGTCGGTTTGAGGGGCATGATCTCTGGTTCAGATAAAAGGAGCGGTGGCGGCGCTGGCGTCGGCGGCGAGTATTGCCGCGACGCCAGCCCCTGCGGCGGGGCATCTTAACGTGTCGGCGGGCGCATGCGTCAAGCCAGGGCAGCCGTGGTGGGGCCGATCAAGGATTGGCATTCGGTGGTTCCACTGGCCCCGTACTTTGCATGCTGCGCAGGTCGAGCTGCTCCAGCGCGGCACTCGCTTCAGGCACCCCGGTAGCCGCAGCCTTGCGCAACCATTCTGCGGCTTCGGTGCGATCCGCAGCGCCGCCAATCCCGGCCGCGAGCAGCCGGCCGAGGTTGTATTGCGCTGGTGCAAACCCGGCGCGCGCGGCAGCGCCATACCAGCGCCGTGCGCCGCTTGCATTGCGCAGTATTTCAGGACCGCGCTCCAAAAGTGCGGCCAAATTATTCATCGCAAACACATCGCCCGCCATGGCCGCACGCTCATACCAGTTCATCGCCTGTCGGTAGTCATCCTCCTCTGCGGCCGGCTGATTGGCCAGTGTCCAGCCTACGGCTGCCATCGCACTAGTGCGGCCTGCCCGCGCTGCGCGGCCGAGCCACTCAATGGCGCACGGCCAGTTTTTTGCTCCTCCCTCGATACAACTGCGCCCCACCGACTCCTGCGCCCCTGCGTGCCCGGCGACAGCGGCGGCGCGCATCCAGTCACCGGCCTGGCTGGCATCGCGTTCGGCGATGCAGCGAGCACCTTGAAACCAGGCGAATGGGAAACCGGACTGTGCAGCAGCAATGGTGGCCGGGCAGCCTGTGAGCAAGGCGGGATTGGGTGCGCCGGCCAAACGGATCATCAGCCCCGCCACCGCCTGCGCTTCCGGCTGCTGGGAGGCGGACATTTCACCAGCCAGCGGTACCAGGGTTGCAGCAAACTCGCGCGCGGTGCGCGCAAATTCGTTTGCCAGCGGCACATCGCCCACCGATTCGACGTGCCAATACTGACGCGCAAAGTCGAGCGCAATGAAGGGTAGCCCTCTGCGCGCATTGGCGTCGTCGGCTGCTGCCAGTCGCTGCAGCAGGCTTCGCAGCGCGCCCACCGATGTCTGTGCCGCGCTGCGGTCTAGTGGCGTGAATACGGTCGGTGCGGGTTTGCCGGCAGCCGTCGTCGAGGTGGCTGCGGGTGCAAAGGCGATGGGAGCCGCCGTGATGGAAGGTGCGGGTGATGCCGCCGGCACCTCTGCCCCTGTACCACCCGCCGGAGCCGGTTGCGGCCCCACCCCAAGCCGTGTGAGGAGCGCGGTCGCCTCGGGCTGCCCTTGCGCCGCCGCCAATCTGAGCAGGCCAATACCTCTTTCCCGGCTTTTGACGACGCCGCGCCCTTCGATCACCATGCGCGCCAATGCATATTGCCCGGACGCGTTGCCCAGGTTGGCCGAGGCTTCATGCCAATCGGCAGCGGTGGCGTCGTCCTGCGGCACGCCGCGTCCGGTCTGGTACATGATGCCGACCATGTACATGGCACGAGCATCCTGCTTGCGTGCCAGTGGCAGTAGTTGACGGTAGGCTTGCGCGTACTGGCCGGCGCGATACGCCTTGAGACCGTCCGCATAGGTGTCCGGCGCGGCGTGAGCGAGTTGCGCTCCGCCCATCATCGAGCAGGCGAAAGTGATCAGCAACAGCAATCGCACGAACCGCCGCAATCCGGGTGCCTCCCGTCAAAGAATGATTCGGCGACATTGTACGAAGCCATCATTCCGAGATGACCATGTTACTACCTGACGTGGCGTCGCCGGCGAAAATAGGGCGCTTTCCACTTGGCTTTTCCGGTATGCGGGGCGGCTCCGGGAGCGGTTTTTTTGGTGCGATGATGTCTGTCTTGTCAAGACTGGAAGGGCGTTTTGCGAATGGTATTATGAGATCTACATCCAGCGCTCCGCAGGCGCGCCATGCCGGTCAGCGGGCGCGGTCACCATTTCCGGAACAATAGTGCGTCTCACCTCCATCAAACTCGCGGGGTTCAAGTCTTTTGTGGACCCCACCGGCCTCAGCGTGCCGGGTCAATTGGTCGGCATCGTCGGCCCCAACGGTTGCGGCAAATCCAACATCATCGACGCGGTGCGCTGGGTGCTGGGCGAGTCCAAAGCCTCGGCGCTGCGCGGCGAGTCGATGCAGGACGTGATCTTCAACGGCTCGGCGCAGCGCAAGCCGGTGGCGCGCGCCAGTGTTGAGCTGGTATTCGACAACGCCGACGGCAAGGCCGCCGCCAACACGCAGTGGGGCCAGTACGGCGACATCGCGGTCAAGCGCGTGCTCACGCGCCAGGGCGAATCGTCCTACTACATCAACAACCAGCAGGTGCGCCGCCGCGATATTCAGGATATTTTCCTTGGCACCGGTCTCGGCCCGCGCGCTTACGCGATCATCGAGCAGGGCATGATCTCGCGTGTGATCGAGGCCAAGCCCGAAGACCTGCGCATCTTTCTCGAGGAAGCGGCCGGCATTTCCAAATACAAGGAACGGCGCAAGGAGACCGAGAGCCGCCTGTCGAGCGCTCGAGAAAACCTCTCGCGGGTGCAGGACATTCGCGGCGAACTCGACGTCAATCTCGCCAAGCTCGAAGAGCAGGCAGTCATTGCGCAAAAATTCCGCGATCTGACGGCAGAGCAAACTGAAAAGCAGCATCTGTTGTGGATGCTGAAGCGCAACGAGGCCGCTGCCGAGCAGGAGAAGTTCGCGCGCGACATCGAGCGCTTCACCAATGATCTGGAAAGCGAAACCGCTTCGCTGCGCCATTTCGAAAAACATCTCGAAGAAATGCGTGCCGCGCACTACGCAGTAGGCGACCGTCTGCACGGTGCGCAGGGCGAGCTGTACAACGCCTCGTCCGAAGTGGCGCGTCTCGAAGCCGAAATCAAGGCGATCATCGATGCGCGCGCGCGCCTGTCCAACCAGTTAACGCAACTGGCCGCGCAGGAAGAAGCCTGGAAGCAGCAGGCCGCGCAAAACGCCGCCGACACCACGCATTGGCAAGGCGAGGCCGAGCAAGCCGCCGCCAGCGTCGAAGAAACTGCCATGCAAAGCGCCGAGCGCGCTGAGCGCCTGCCTGAAGCCGAGACCGCTGCGCGCACCGCGCAAGACCAGCTCTCCGGCGCGCGCGCCGAAGTGATGCAGGCCGAGCAGCAACTGCAGGTCGAAGGGGTGCATCAGGGCAACGCGCAGCGCACGCTGGAGACGCTCGCGCAGCGCAAGGAGCGTCTGCTGCAAGAGAAAAATGCGCTCAACCGGCCGGACGAAGAGTCAATTGGCCGCAAGCGCGAAGAGCTGATGCGCCGTGATGAAGAACTTAAAACACGCGAACAGGTGCTGACCGCACTCGAAACAGCGCTTCCGCAGACCACTGCCGAGCGCGACGCGGGCAGCGCAAATCTGCAAGCCCAGACGCGCGAATCGCACGAGTTGGAAGCCCGCATCAGTGCGCTGAAAAGTTTGCAGGAGCAGGTGCAAAAAAGCGGCAAGCTGCAGCCCTGGCTGGAGAAGCACGAACTGGCCAGCCTGCCGCGCCTGTGGCAGCGCCTGCATGTCGAGCCGGGCTGGGAGACCGCTCTTGAATCGGTATTGCGCGAGCGCCTCGCCTCGCTGGAGATTCGCGACCTCGACTGGGTCAAGGCTTTCTTCAACGATGCACCGCCGGCCAAGCTCGCTTTTGTCACGCTCGCGGCGGTGGAAGAGGTCAAATCGCCCACGCCGGGTCTCACGCCGCTGATCTCGCACGTGCGCATTGACGATGCCAATTTGCGCGGCCTGTTTTCCGAGTGGCTCGGTGGCCGCTACGCCTGCGCCGGTGTGGACGAAGCCTTCGCCAAGCGCGCCACCCTGCCGGCGCGTGGCGTGTTCGTGACACAAGCGGGCCACATGGTGGGCCGGCAGACCGTCACGTTTTACGCTGCGGATTCCGAGCAGGCCGGGTTGCTCGCGCGCCAGAATGAAATTGAAAATCTCGGCAAGCAGATCAAGGCCAAACACCTGCATCTGGATGAGGCGCGCGCGCAAGCCGCCCGCACCGAGTCGGCCCTGACGCGGCTCAATGCCGGTTTGGGCGAAGCGCGCCCGGCGGCGCAGGTGGCGCGCCAGCGTCTGCACGAAATCCAGATTGATGTCGTCAAGGATGAAGAGCAACTCGCGCGCTTTGTCGCCACAGCAGGGCGCATTGAAGAGCAACTTGGCGAGATCATTGCGCACGAGGAAGAAGAACGCACGCGCTTGATCGAAGCCGAAGCCAACTTCGCGCGCCTCGATGAAGCCGTCGGCAACTTGCAGCAAAAGCTTGAAGACGTGCGCGTGGGCGCAGAGACTGCGGAAGCCCGGCTCACCACCGAGCGCGAAGCCGTGCGCCAGTCCGAGCGCGAAGCCCAGGAGGCCGAGTTTCACGCGCGCCAGGCGCGCGCCAAGCTCGAAGAGCTGGCCAACAGTGCGCGCAACATCGCCGGGCAGATTGAGCGCGTCACGGCAGACGCCGGCGCGGTGCGCGGCGAGCTCGAAACCCTGCACGACGAAGCGGTCAAGAATGGTTTGCAGGAAGCGCTCGATCTGCGTCTGGAGCGCGAACAAAACCTCGCGCGCATCCGCACCGAACTCGAAGGCCTGACCACGCAATTGCGCGGCATGGACGAAGCGCGTCTCACCTCGGAGCAAAAACTCGATCCGCTGCGCAACCGCGTAGGTGACCTGCGCCTCAAAGAGCAGGCCGCGCGCCTCGCACAAGAGCAGTTTGCGCAACACCTACAGGAAGCGCGTGCCGATGAGTTGCTGTTGCAGCCCAAACTCGACGGCGTGCGCGTATCCGCATTGATCGGCGACATTGCGCGCCTCGCGCTGGAGATTGAAGCGCTTGGTGCCGTCAATCTGGCGGCGCTCGAAGAGTTGACGGTGACGCGCGAGCGCAAGGGCTTTCTCGATTCGCAGTTTGCCGACCTCACCGAGGCCGTCACCACGCTCGAAGAAGCAATCCGCAAGATCGACCGTGAAACACGTGAACTGCTGCGCGCCACGTTCGACGCGGTCAACGGCCACTTTTCCGAGCTGTTTCCGGCGCTGTTTGGCGGCGGTGAAGCCAGGCTCATCATGACTGGGGAAGAGATTCTCGATGCCGGCGTGCAGGTGATGGCGCATCCGCCTGGCAAAAAGAATTCGTCGATCCACCTGTTGTCAGGCGGCGAAAAGGCGCTCACCGCGATCTCGCTGGTGTTCGCCATGTTCAAATTGAACCCCGCGCCGTTTTGCCTGCTCGACGAGGTCGATGCGCCGCTCGACGACCCCAACACCGAACGCTTCTGCCGTCTGGTCAAAAAGATGTCAGAAGAGACCCAGTTCATCTTCATCAGCCACAACAAGATCACCATGGACATGGCGCAGCAACTGGTGGGTGTGACGCAGCAGGAACTGGGCGTCTCGCGCATCGTCGCAGTCGATATGGATGAGGCGGTGCGCTTGAAGGAAGCGGCATAAATTCCCATCATGAGCGATCTCCAACTCGGCCTGCTCATACTCGGCTTGCTCGCAGTGGCCGGGGTGCTGGTATTCAATAAAGTTCAGGAAATGCGCGCGCGGCGCGACGGCGCCAAGCGTTTTGGCTCGGCGCATCCAGACGTTTTGCTCGACGGCGGTGACGGCCCTGTTGGCGTGGTGCCCGCTGCTGCGGGTGGATCTGACGCCGTCACCGATGCCGCCAACGCAGCTTTGCAGAGCGGCAAGGACGTGCGCATCGAGCCGGTCTGGACCGATCCGCCCGCTGCTGAGTCAGGCGAAGCTGCGCCAACCGCAGAAACGCGTAGCGGTATGGGCAAGGTGGCAGCGACGGCTGCCGGGTTCGCCACGCCAGTGCTCGATCCGCGCATTGACTTTATCGCGGTCTTGAAGCTGGCCGAAACAGTGCCGGGCGCCTTGGTCTTGGCGGGAATCGAAAAGTTTCCGCGCGGCCGCAATGTTGATGCCGATGGCTATCACGATTGGGCCGCAACCTGGGAGGCGCTAAATCGCGATGCGGTCTACGAGAAAGTGCGTGTGGGCGTGCAGATATCTGATCGTGCCGGCCCCTTGCGTGTGGACGAATTGGAAACCTTCCAGCTCAATATTGCCAAATTGGGCGCGGCGCTGGGCGGCACGTTGGAATGGCCGGATGAGCAAAACCCGCTTACCCGTGCCGCCGAGCTCGACGCGTTTTGTGCGAGTGTCGATGTGCAGATCGGCATCAACGTTGTGGCGCTTGCTGCCTTCGCCGACACCAAGCTGCGAGGCCTCGCTGAAGCCAATGGGTTTACGCGGGAAGACGACGGCGTGTTCCGCCGCCGCGACGACGATGGTGCGGAAGTGCTCAGCATGAGGCAGGCGTCGTCCGGGGCCGTTTCGTTCACACTCGATGTGCCGCGCGTGGCGCGCGAGGCCGCAGCGCTGGCACTGATGGCGCAATGCGCCAAGCGCTTTGCGGCAGGCGTCGACGGCAAGCTGGTCGACGATCAGGGCAAGGCACTCAATGATGCAGGTATCGCGGCGATCCAGAGCAGTCTCGCCACGATCTACGGGCGCATGGAAGCGGCTGCCATGCCGGCCGGCAGCATGATTGCGCGGCGCGTGTTCAGCTGAACACGCTAAGCGGTTGTGTGGTGCCGCGTTGGTGACCGCTTGGCGCAATCAGTCATGACTCCAATCGAACGTGCGCGCAGCTTGCGTGCCGAGATCGAGGCCCACAACCGCGCATATTACGTCGATGACGCGCCGTCGGTGCCCGACGCTGAATACGACCGCTTGTTTCGCGAGTTGCAATCCATAGAAGCGGCGCACCCGCAACTGCTGACGGCAGATTCGCCCACGCAGCGCGTCGGCGGTGTGCCAAAGCCCGAGTTTTCACAGGTCCAGCATCGCGTGCCGATGCTGTCGCTGGGCAATGCCTTTGGCGATGAAGAAGTTGAAGCGTTTGACAAGCGGGTGCGCGAGGGGTTGGACGTGGCCGCAGTGGACTACGCGGCAGAGTTGAAGTTCGATGGCCTCGCGATGAGCATCACTTACGAGAACGGCGTGCTGGTGCAGGCGGCGACACGCGGTGATGGCGAAACCGGCGAAGACGTCACGGCCAACGTGCGCACCATCCGCGTAATCCCGCTCAAGCTGGCACTTGCGAACCCTCCGAAGTGGCTCGAAGTGCGCGGCGAAGTGCTGCTGTTCAAGGCCGATTTCGCTGATATGAACCAGCGCCAGCGTGAGGCCGGCGAGAAGGAATATGTCAATCCGCGCAATGCCGCTGCGGGTGCGCTGCGGCAGCTCGACTCGCGCGTCACGGCAAAGCGGCCTTTGCGTTTTTTCGCCTACGGCATCGGCGCCTACGAAGCGGCGCTCAAGGTGGATGTATCCCAAGAATCGCTCGCACCAACGGTTTTGGAGGGTGCCTCTGAATATCCTCAACCACCAAGGCATTCCGGGGCACTATCCAACATGCTTCCCGGCACGCACGCTGGCTTGCTCGACTGGTATGCGAGCATGGGCTTGCCGGTGTGCGATGAACGCGTCGTTGTGAAAGGCGCGGCCGGTCTGCTCGATTTCTTCAACACCATCGGCGCCAAGCGCAGCACGTTGCCTTATGACATCGACGGTGTGGTCTACAAGGTCAACCGCTTCGACCAGCAACAGACCCTCGGTTTCGTTTCGCGCGCACCGCGCTTTGCGGTCGCCCACAAATTTCCCGCGCAGGAAGAAATGACCGAAGTCATCGACATCGAGGTGCAGGTCGGCCGCACCGGTGCGATCACGCCGGTGGCGCGCCTCAAGCCGGTGTTCGTCGGGGGTGTCACCGTGACCAACGCCACGCTGCACAACGAAGATGAGGTGCGCCGCAAAGACGTATGGCGCGGCGACACCGTGTTTGTGCGTCGCGCCGGCGACGTGATTCCCGAAGTGGTGATGGTGTCGCGGCCCGGCGCACGGCGTGAGCAAGACCGCTTTGTCATGCCGCTGCAATGCCCCGTCTGCCAGTCGGACGTGGTACGCGAAGACGGCGAGGCGATTGCGCGCTGCACTGGCGGCCTGTTTTGCGCCGCCCAGCGCAAGCAGGCGTTGCTGCATTTTGCGCAGCGCCGCGCGCTTGATATTGAAGGCCTCGGTGACAAACTGGTTGATCAACTGGTCGACGCGGATGTGATCAAAACGCCCGCCGATTTGTTCAAGCTCGGTGTCGCCAGCCTCGCCGCGCTTGACCGCATGGCCGAGAAGTCAGCGCAAAACGTGGTCGAAGCGATTGACAAGGCCAAGCGCACCACGCTGCCGCGCTTTTTGTATGGCCTTGGTATTCGCCAAGTGGGCGAATCAACTGCCAAGGACCTGGCGCGCCATTTCGGCCAGCTCGACGCGATCATGCAGGCCTCGGAGGAACAACTGTTATTGGTTCCCGATGTCGGTCCGGTTGTGGCGGCATCCATCGCGCGATTTTTTCAACAGCCGCATAATCGCGAGGTGGTGGAGCAGTTGCGCGCAGCCGGCGTGACCTGGGAGGAGGGTGAGCCACGGGCACTCGCCACCAGCGCGCTAGCGGGCAAGACTTTTGTGCTCACCGGCACGCTGCCGTCGCTATCGCGCGAAACAGCCAAGGAACGGATTGAAGCGAAGGGCGGCAAAGTGGCGGGGTCGGTGTCAAAGAAGACAGATTACGTGGTGGCCGGCGCAGAAGCGGGCAGCAAGCTCGTCAAAGCGCAAGAGCTTGGGGTCACTGTGCTCGATGAGGAAGGTTTGCATAAAGTGTTGAACGACGCATGAAAAAAATTCGCAAGGCGATATTCCCGGTAGCCGGATTGGGCTCACGCTTTCTGCCCGCC
>JANPAR010000201.1:0-15730 GCA_031430015.1 Burkholderiales bacterium | reverse complement strand
CTGTCAAGTTGTACATCTTCAAGGCGCCCATCAATGAGAAGTGCGCCGTGGAGCCGATCGGCACAGCAATGCGCTTGCCTTTCAGGTCGGCGGGCTTGTCGATACCCGCGCCATTTCGGCTAACCAGCGCCTCTGAACTATCAATGACCTTGCCCACGGAAATCATCTGATAGTCCAAGCCGGAGCTAAGGCCTGCTGAAAGGGGCGAAGAGCCAATTTCAGAGATCACAATGCCGCCGGAAGCCATGGCCGCATTAACCTCGGCGCCGGAAGCGAATTGGCGCCACTCGATGGTCCAGCCGGTCGCCTTTTCAAGAGTCCCGTCGGCCACAATCGCTTTGTAGGGTGCCGGGTCGCCAAAGTGGCCAATAACCACTTTGGTTTGAGCTACAGCTGGTGAAACCGGGGTAAGTGCGAAGGCCGAGCCAACGAGTAGTGCTTTGAGCAGGTGTTTCATGACGTCCATTCTCCATTCGGAAAGAAAGGTTGCAAATGAATTGGCGAGTTAGATTGGGCTCACTTGCAGACTCGCTCGTGAACTGACTCAATAATAGGCAAATCCTTTTTTTTTTTATAGCGCCAGATTGTTTTTTGTTTGGTGCCAAAATGAAGCCCCCTGCATTTGTCGTCGTGCTTTAAACGTACGCACCAGACAGGCGCTGAAAAAGTGTAGGGAAGACACTTGTTTGGTGCAAAGCACCATTCGGCTACGGCTAATCTTTCGTTGCACCAGGATTGAAAGCATGAGGCAAAAGCAGGAAATCACGGATGTTTGGGCCAAGCTGTTTCCCAAGTTCTCTGCCCGAAGTGCAACGCTGCAAGGGCGCGTTAGAGAGATGATGGTGCATTCCATCCTGATGGGGATGGTGCCAGCGGGCGCCAAGGTGCCGCCCAGCCGTTCGATGGCTGCTGCGCTTGGTCTGTCGCGCAATACCGTGTCGCTAGCCTTGCAGGTCCTGGTTGACAAGGGCTTTTTGATTTCTTCTTCGCGCAGTGGGCTGGTCGTCAATGGCGATATTCTGCTGGGCCAGGCCAATCAGGGAACGCCCCTTGCCCTGGTGCAACCTGCCTTGCAATGGGATGGAAGGCTTGTTTCCCGCTTGGACGGCCAGCGCAACATCAAGAAGCCGGCCAACTGGCAAGACTATGCCTACCCCTTCATATACGGCCAGTTTGACTCCAGCCTGGTGCCGCTCAAAGACTGGCGCGCCTGCTCTCATCAGGCGCTATCCGTGCCCGCGGTTAAAAAATGGTCACAAGACCATATTGACCGCGACCCCGAAGCGCTGGTGGATCAAATTCAGCATCGGCTACTGCCTGCGCGTGGCATCACGGCAGGACGCGATGAAATCCTGGTTACCGCGGGTGCGCAGATGGCTGGTTTTCTTCTGGCCAACGTGCTGATGGATCGCAACACCGTTGTCGGCATTGAGAACCCCGGTTACCCGGATGCCCGCAATAATTTTTTACTGCGCAGTGACCACGTTAAAGCACTGCCGGTTGATGCAGATGGCCTGATTGCCTCACGCGCCATGGGCCAGTGTGCCTATGTTTACGTGACGCCAAGTCACCAGTGCCCGACAACGGTCACGATGTCACTGCAACGGCGTCAGGAGATATTGGATCTGGCCAAAAAGCGTGATGTGGTGTTGCTGGAGGACGACCACGAGAGTGAGCTGAACTTTTCAGGCCGGCCGCTGCCCGCTCTAAAGAGTCTGGACACCGCTGGCCGCGTCCTATACCTCGGCAGCTTGTCCAAAACCTTGGCACATGGTTTGCGGATTGGCTACATCGTGGCGCCAGCCACGCTGATACGTGAATTGCGGGCATTGCGGCGCTTGATCATGCGCCATGTGCCAGCCAACAACATGCATACGGCAAGCCTGTTTATTGCACAGGGTCACCATGATGCGTTTATTCGCAAATTAAACGTGACCTACCGTGAGCGGCGCGAAATATTGAATAGCGCCTTGTCAAAATATTTACCCCTGTTTCAAGTCCTGCCTTCACAAGGCGGCTCGGGGGCTTGGATCAAGGGGCCTGAAGGATTGAACAGCCGCTTATTGGCCGAGCGCTGCGCTGCGCGTGGCGTACTGATTGAGCCTGGTGATATTTTCTTCAGTAAACCTTCGATGCGGAATCAATCACATTTTCGCTTGGGTTATTCTGCCATTCATGCCAGCTTGATCGATGCGGGTGTGCAGGAAATTCATCACGCATATAAAGAAACGCTCAATCGTACCGGGTTTCATAGACACTGCCGGCAATAAGGATTCGCCCCGGCTTTTGCAGGTGCCGCCGCCCCTGAGCCGATGCATGCCGCTAGCCACCTCAATACCCACCCACGAACTCCCGCAGTTCCGGACCCCAGATGCAATATCAAAATTGTCAAAGGCGGCGGTAGCAGTGCGCTGAAGTCGACAGCAATCATTTGCATACTGGTAACTCCCCAGTTCGTGCGTAGGGAGGCTAAATGTCAAAAGATAGTCTCCTCCGAAATGTTTGGTGGGAGCCGTTCTGCGGTACTTAATGCCGTTTGGTCGTTGGTGGGAGCCATTCTTGGCGGCATTGCACTTTGAAATTCAAGACGGCACGCGCATCAGTTTCACTCCGCCGCGCGCAGACTAGACAGCCCGATGCCTGTCGCATCAAACCCGCCATCGACGGCGAGCACCTGTCCATTGACATAGCTCGCTGCCGGGCTGCACAGGAACCAGATCGCTGCGGCGATTTCCGATTCGAGGCCGTAGCGGTTGAGCGGGATGGCGTTGTGGTAATCCTTGCGAATCGCCTTGCTGTGTACCTTCTTCGCCATCGCCGTATCGACCGGGCCGGGGGCGACTGCGTTGACGCGTACGCCGCGGTTTCCCAGCTCCGCCGCTTGTTGCTTGGTCAGATGCATCACTCCCGCTTTGCTGGTGCCGTAGGCCACGCGCAGGGTGGACGCGCGCAGGCCGGAAATCGAGCCGATGTTGACGATGCTCCCCGCCGTCTTGAGCAAATGCGGCGCGCAGGCCTGGGTGCAGATGAAGGGGCCGGTGAGGTTGACCGCGAGCACGCGTTCCCATTCTTCGACGGTGGTGTCGAGCAGCGGTTTGAATACCGCCGTGCCGGCGTTGTTGACCAGGGCGTCGATGCGGCCGAAGTGTTTGGCGATGCACTTGATCGCGGCGTTGACTGGTTTGGCGAAGGCGACATCGCATTCGATGGCGAGCACGGTGTCGTCATTGCCAAGGCGCTTGGCTGCCTTGGCCTGGGTTTTGCCGTCGATGTCGATCAGGGCAACGCGCCAACCTTCGGCGAGGAATTTTTCGGCGGTGGCGAGGCCGATGCCGCGTGCGGCGCCGGTGATGACGGCGACGCGGCTTTGTTTTGTGATCATGGGTTGCGAAGGAGAGTTGATGAATTTTCACTGCAAGCGGCATCGTAGCGGATTTGCCGGTATCGTCTGTTGCTGCATATGAGTCACGTATGAATCACGCCATGAATTCCAACGCATGAACCCCGAGCACTCCACCCCTGCCGCCTGGAAACAACTCGGCCCCGGCCTGATCACCGGCGCGGCCGACGACGATCCGAGCGGCATCGCGACTTATTCGCAGGCGGGTGCGCAATTCGGTTTCAACATGTTGTGGAGCGTGATCCTGACGTTTCCGCTGATGGTGGCGATTCAGATGGTGAGCGCGCGTCTCGGCGTGGTGACCGGGCGCGGCCTGGCGGCCAATATCCGGCGCGGCTTTCACCCGGCGCTGCTGGTTGGCATCGTGGTGTTGTTCGTCGTGGCGAACATCATCAACATCGCCGCCGACATCGCCGCGATGGCCGATGCCGTGCATTTGTTTCTCGGCGGGCCGCGCCATCTGTATTCGTTGCTGTTTGGCACCCTGTGCCTGGCGTTGCAGGTGTTCCTGACGTATCAGCGTTATGTGCGCTACCTCAAGTGGCTGACACTGGCGCTGCTCTCCTATGTGGCGGTCGTGTTTACGGTGCAGGTGCCGTGGGGTGCCGTGGCGCTGGCGTCGCTGTGGCCGCAGCTCACTTGGGACAACGCCACGCTGATGATGGTGGTGGCAATCTTCGGCACCACCATCAGCCCGTATCTGTTCTTTTGGCAGGCGGCGCAAGAGATGGAAGACCTGCGCGCCACGCCCGGCGCTGCGAGCCTGCGCCGTGAGCCAGCCGGTGCTGCCGCGCGCCTCATGCGCATCAAGGTGGACACCTGGATTGGCATGGGGTTTTCCAACCTTGTGGCGTTTTTCATCATTCTTGCCACTGCCGTTACGCTGCACGAGGCCGGGGTCACCAGCATTCAAACCTCGGCTGACGCGGCGCAAGCGCTGCGCCCGCTCGCCGGCGATTTTGCATTTCTGTTGTTTGGCCTCGGCATCATTGGCACCGGCCTGCTCGCGGTGCCGGTGCTGGCTGGCTCGGCCGCGTATGCAGTGGCCGAAACCTTGCGCTGGGAAACCGGGCTTGACCTCAAGTGGCCGGCGCAGGGGCGCGGCTTCTACGGCATCATCGCGGTGGCGACTCTCGGCGGCGCGCTGATTGATTTTTTGCCGGTAGATCCAGTCAAGGCGCTGTTCTGGAGCGCGGTGATCAATGGCGTGATCGCCGTCCCCATCATGGCGCTGATGATGCTGCTCGCGAGTTCCAAACGCATCATGGGCGATTTCACCCTGTCGATGCGGCATCGTGTGCTCGGGTGGATCGCAACCGGTGTGATGCTCGCGGCGGTGCTGGCGATGCTCGCCACCTGGCCTTGAGGCTTTGACGGAAAACGGGCTGAAACCCTTGGCAGGAGCGGGTTTGGCGGTTGCGGGTTTATACTGAACTGAGCAATTGTGATTGATCAGCTTCAATCATTTCGACTGACCCGCTTCAACCATTTCCGCTTCAACCAATTCAAAGGGGACAACATGAAGACCGCCCGCATCCTGTTTGCCGCGCTGCTCGGATTAAGCGCCGCTGCACCGCTGCATGCCGAAATTGATCCAGCTGCCGTGCAATTCATCAAGGCGCAAGACATCAAATGGGTACGCAACGCGGCCGGCACCAACGAGACCGCCGTGTTGTTCGGCGACCCGGCCAAGCCCGGCCCGTACGTGGTGCGCCTCAAGTGGCTGCCGGGCAACATGAGCCGTCCGCATTTCCATCCGCACGACCGTTTCTTCATCGTCATCTCCGGCACCTGGTGGATGGGTACCGGTGAAACGTTCGACCCCGAGAGCACGGTGGGCGCGCCGGCCGGCAGCTATGTGGTGCATCACGCCAACAAGATTCACTACGACGGCGCGAAAAATGAAGAAGTGATTATTCAGGTGTCGGGCATGGGGCCGGCGACGTCGACGCCGGCCGAGAAAAAATGAGTCGTAGCTGAGGTGACCAAAGACTTTCAGGTCATCAACAGCTTTGAAAACGACGCGGCCAACCGCTGTGTCGACATTGTCGTGCGCGCGGATGGCAGCTACGGTTTTGCCGAATGGCGGCGCGAACCCGAAGACCCCGGCAACTGGTCGTTGATGTGTGATGACGGCGGTGTGAGGTTTGCGTCTGAGCAAGACGCAATCGCTGCGGCGCGGGTGCGTGTGGTGTGGTTCGCCCGAACCTGACGCCTACTGCTTGATGAACTTGAGCGTAAAGCGATCACTCTCGCCAATCGCCGCAAATTTCGCGCGGTTCAACTCCTTCGACCGGTAGGTCGGCGGCAGGCTCCAGACGCCATCGGGATGATCTTTGGTGTCTTTCGGATTGGCGTTTACCTCTGACGCGCCGGCAAACTTGAAACCGGCTTTTTCGATCAGCGTAATGGCGTAGTCCTGGCGCACATAGCCATTCTTGTTTTGCGCCTCCTGCGGCACATCCGGCAGGCCGCGATGATCGACGATGCCGAGCACGCCGCCCGGTTTGAGCGCTTTGTGAAAGGCACGCAGTGCGCCGTCAATCTCCTTGCGTGCGATCCAGTTGTGCAAATCACGAAACGTGATCACGAAGTCGGCGCTGCCGGCCGGCGCAATCTCATGCAGCCCGGCGTTGAAGGGCGTCACCTCGACCTTGCCATAGAGCGCCGGCTCGGCCTTAAGACGCGCGAGCAGCTTTTGATGGTCGGCCAGGTAATTGGGCGGCGCCGCCGGGTCGCGGTTGGCGGCGATGTAGCGCCCCTTTTCTTTGAGATAGGGCGCGAGTATCTCCATGTAAAACCCGCCGCTGCCGGGAAGGATTTCGACCACCGTGCTGTCTTCGCGAATGCCGAAAAAGGTCAATGACTCGACGGGGTGGCGAAAGTTGTCGCGCGCGACATTGCCGGCGCTGCGGTGCGGTGCGGCGGCCCAGCGTGCGATGCCGGCATCGTTCTGCACCGGCACCGGCGCACAGGCGGCCGCAATCAGTGCCGCGAGCGTTGCGCCCAGGAAGACAGAGCGGCCACGCGTTGAGCGGGGGTGGGAAGGTTTGGCTTGCATGGCGTCTCCGTGAAAGCTGCGGCAGCTTGACACTGCGGAACCGTGAATTGAATGACGCCGCATAATATTGCATCAGCACTCTTTGCTCCTCTTCCAGGCCGCTCACCATGAACGTATCACTTGCACAACTGATCGAACAACGCTTCGGCCTGCCGGCCACCGCAGGCGCGGACATCTCTGCCGAATTTGAATACGGCAAACCGGCCCCAGGCACCGTCGCCAGCCTGCTCGGCCATCGTTCGATGCGCCGCTTCAAGCCGCAGCCGGTGGCGCAAGAGACACTCGATATCGCACTGGCCGCCGCGCTCTCGGCCCCGGCCAAATCGGACTTGCAGCAGGCCAGCATCATCCTCGTGCGCGACCCCGCACAGCGCGCCGCCATCAACGCGCTGGTGCCGTCGATGCCGTGGATCGCCAACGCGCCCGAGTTCCTCGTGTTCTGCGGCGACAACCGGCGCATGCGCCGTATCGCCGAGCTGCGTGGCAAGCCCTTTCCCAACGACACGCTCGACATGTTCATGAATGCCGCAGTGGACGCCGGGCTCATGATGCAGGCCTTCATCACCGCCGCCGAAGCGCTCGGCCTCGGTGTGTGTCCGATCAGCCTGATCCGCAATGAAGTCGAGCGCGCCAGTGAATTGTTGCGCCTGCCTGAAGGTGTGTTCCCGGTGGCCGGCATGTGCGTGGGCCACCCGAATGACAATGGCCGCGTCAGCATGCGTCTGCCGCCCTCGATCACGGTGCACGTAGACCACTACGACGCAGGCGATTTCGACGCCGAGCTGGCAGCTTACGACGCCCGCCGCGCGCTGCGCGAGCCCACGGCGGCGGACAAACAGCGCAATGTCGACAAATTTGGCAGCGTCGAGCCCTACACCTGGTCGGAAGACAAGGCGCGCCAATACCACGTGCCCGAACGCCACAGCTTCGGCCCGTATGTGCGCGCGCAAGGCTTTGCGCTCAAGTAGGCGTCACCGCAACCGCGACCCTCTCCGAAAATGATCACACCATGATTCGTGACCCGCAACAACTCAACGCCCTGTTGGTCGAAGTACGCCGCTTCGTGCGCAGCGAATGCATGCCGCTGGAAGCGGCCATCGACAAAAGCGACGAGATCCCGGCGGCGCTGGTCGAGCGCATGCGTGCGCTCGGGCTGTTCGGCCACAGCATCCCCGAGGCCTACGGCGGCGCCGGCCTGACCGCGGAAGAGCTGTCGCTGGTCAACATCGAGGTGTCGCAGGCGGCCACCACGTTTCGCGCGCGCTTTGGCGGCAATACCGGCATCGGTTCCGAGGCGCTGATCGTGGACGGTACCGAGGAGCAGAAGCGGCGCCATCTGCCACGCCTGGCCAGCGGCGCAGTCACCGGCTGCTTCGCCCTCACCGAGCCCGAAGCGGGGTCGGACGCCACGGCGCTCAAGACCGTGGCCATCAGGGAGGGCGACGATTACGTCATCTCCGGCCAGAAGTGCTACATCACCAATGCGCCGATCGCCAACCTGTTTACCGTGTTCGCGCGCACCGACCCGGGCAGCAAGGGCGCATCGGGCATCTCGGCGTTTTTGATCGAGCGCGGCACCGCGGGTCTTTCGACGTCGCCGGGCTATCAAATGATGGGGCAGCGCGGCTCGCCGGTGGGTGAGGTGACGCTCGATCACTGCCGCGTACCGGCAACGTCGATTCTTGGCGGCCAACCCGGGGTCGGGTTTCGCTCGGCGATGAAGGCACTCAACAAGCAGCGCATCAACCTCGCCGGGCTGTGCATCGGCCCGGCGATCCGCCTGGTGGACGAGATGGTGGTGCGCGCCAGTGCGCGCCGGCAATTCGGCCAGCCGGTGGCCGAATTTCAGATGGTGCAGCAGATGATCGCCGAGAGCAATGTCGAGGTGCACGCCGCGCGCGCGCTGCTGCTCGAGACCGCACGCAAGCGCGATGCCGGCGACGACATCACCATGGAAGCCTCGATGTGCAAGCTGTTTGCGTCCGAAATGTGCGGCCGTGTCGCCGACCGCGCAGTTCAGGTATTTGGCGGCGGTGGCTACATTGCGGACAATGTCGCTGAACGTTTTTATCGCGACGTGCGCCTGTTCCGGCTGTATGAGGGCACCAGCCAGATCCACCTCGTCAACATTGCGAAGCGCACCGTGGCGGCGGTGCAGGCGCGCCTGAACGCGGGCGGGTAACTGCCTGAAACCCTTGGTGGGAAAGGGTTTCAGGGGTTTTTTGAAGTCACACAGGGTGGCGCCGACCAGTCGGAAGAGCGCCTTGCTGTTGCGGTGAATCCGCCTCGGGTGCTATTCAAAGCGCCGCGCAATACTCTCCGCCACACAAGCCGGCTTTTCCTGCCCTTCAATCTCGATCGTCACCGTCATGGTGACCTGCGCGCCGCCTTCGATGTCGTCGAAGGCCTTGATGGTGAAGCGGCCGCGCAGGCGTGAGTTCACTTTCACCGGGTTGATGAAGCGCACTTTGTTGAGGCCGTAGTTGATGCCCATCTTGAGCGACTTGACCTTGATCGATGGCTCGGCGAAGCAGGGGATGAGGGATAGGGTGAGGAAGCCGTGGGCGATGGTGGCGCCGAACGGGGATTTGCCGGCGCGCTCCTCGTCGACGTGAATCCATTGATGGTCGCCGGTGGCTTCGGCGAACTGGTTGATGCGCTCTTGCGTGATGGTGAGCCAGTCGCTGACGGCGATCTCTTTGCCTAACTCAGCCTTGAGGTCGGCGAGGCGTTCGAATACGGCGGTTTTCATGCGGTTTCCCTCTGTAAGAGCGTCATTGCTGATGACGGTCGATTATACTGGCGCGCATTTTCCCAGAGAGAAATTGACCGTGGCTGATGTGTTGTTACCGTTCGTGTTTGAAGGTGCCGATGTGCGCGGTGCCGTGGTCTCGCTTGACTCGGCGTGGCGTGAAGTGCTGACCCGTCACGCTTATCCGCTGCCGGTACGCGCCTTGTTGGGCGAGGCGATGGCGGCGAGTGCGCTGCTCTCGTCCACGCTCAAATTTGACGGCAAACTGATCCTGCAGACACAGGCCGAGCAGCGCGAGGCGCCGGTGCGCCTGATGGTGGTGGAGTGCAATGCCGATCTGCGCTTGCGCGCGATGGCCAAGCTCGGTGCGCAATGGGAAGCTGCGGCGTTGCTAGAGGGGCACACGCTTGCGAGCCTGGTCGGCGATGGCAAGATTGTGATCACGCTTGACCCGCGCGAAGCGGATGCGCGTGGAGAAGGTGGGAGCGGCAACACCACTCAGGCCGCCTATCAGGGCGTCGTGCCGCTGGAGGGATCACATCTCGCCGCCGCGCTGGAGAATTACATGCTGCGCTCCGAGCAGCTTGACACGCGAATTTTTCTCGCGGCTGACGGGCAACGTGCAGCGGGTTTGCTGATCCAGCGCCTGCCGGGTGAGGGTGGCCACGCACTGCCGGAGTCATCGAGCAAATGGCCTGACGCACAGATGCTGGCGGCCACCATCACTGCTGAAGAGTTGCTCAAACTCGCACCGCACGCGGTGATGCGGCGCTTGTTTCACGAGTTTGACTTGCGCGTGTTTGCCGAGCGGCCAGCGGCATTCAGATGCACCTGCTCGCGCGAGCGCGTGGCCGGCATGTTGCGCGCGCTCGGGCAAGAGGAAATCGATGGCATCGTCAAGGAGCAGGGCGCAGTCACGGTCAATTGCGAATTCTGCAATCAGGCCTATGCGTTCGACGCGGTAGATGCAACCCAACTGTTTGCTGGCTCGTTGCCACCAATGGTTGCCGCAGGCGTGCGGCATTGAGAGTTGTTTTTGGCGCGCGATGCCCGCACCTACCGCTAAAGTAGACGCATGAGACGACGCGAATTTGTACTGACGCCTTTGGCACTTGCTGGCGCATTTGTCCGCGCCTCCGCAGCGGCCACTGCGGCAGATGCCGTGCAGGTGAGCGAGCAAGACTGGACGGACACAAGGCGCAATCGCGTTGTGCCGGTGCGCATTTACGAGCCGGGCGGCACGCAGGCCGCGCCAGGACCGTCGCAAGGGGTACAGCCGCGTGTGAGACCCAATCTACCCGTCATCCTGTTCTCCCATGGCCTTGGCGGTTCACGCGCCGGGGGCGAGCAGTGGGGGCGGCTGTGGGCGGCACAGGGATTCATCAGCGTCCATCTGCAACACGCCGGCAGCGATGAGGCGTTGTGGAAAGACAAAAACCCGCTTCAGGGTTTTGCAGCGCTGCGCCGCGCCAGCACTGTAGAGAACGGTGCGCTGCGGATTGACGACGTGAAGTTTGTGATCGACGAGATCACGCGCCGCCAGCAGGGCGGCGACGCGCACTTTGCGCGCGCTGATCTCGCGCGCATCGGCATGAGCGGCCATTCGTTCGGGGCGCGCACTACCTTCGGCGTGGTGAGCATCGTGCCCGATGCGCGCATTCGCGCGGCGATGGCCTTCAGCCCGGCTCCCGAACCCACCGAGGTGCTGACGCGCGAGCGCATGGGCCGCATCGCGATTCCCTTCTTGAGTCTCACCGGCACCGAGGACAAGGTGCTGCTGTTGGCCGACACCACGCCCGAAGAGCGGCGCCTGCCGTATCAGTTCATGCACGGGCCGGACAAGTATCTGCTGGTGCTCGCGGGCGGCGATCACATGGTATTCAACGGCCAGCCCAAAGAGCGCAAGTGGACCAATCAAAACATCACCGTGCATGCGCCTTGGATTGAGCGCACGACGCTGACCTTTTGGAAGGCCTATCTCAGGGGTGACGCTGCTGCCAAAGCCGAGTTGACGGGCGGTGCATTGCGGGCGGCGCTCGGTGCGCACGGGGAATGGTTTGCCAAGTAAGCGCGGGCAGAGCGGAGGGCAGGGCGGGGCGCACCGTGGGGAGCACCACGACGCGCACCATGAGACGCACAGCGGGGGCGGAGCTAACTCCAAGACTGGCTCTGGGAGCCATTCTTCAGGTATGCGTGATTGGCAGGTCATACAGCAGCACACAGGTGCGCCGGGCAAACCCGCGCTCGGCGCCCCCTGCAACGGCTGCGGCGTGTGCTGTCTTGCCGAACCTTGCCCCGTGGGCGTACTGGTCTCACGCCGCCGCCACGGTGCCTGCGATGCCCTGCGCTGGAATGAAACACAACGGCGCTATCTGTGCGGTGCCGTGAGCGAGCCGCGCTCGGTATTGCCCGAGGGCATGGGTTGGCTTGCGCCGCTGTTTGCACGTCTGGCGCGGCGCTGGATTGCCGCAGGTATTGGCTGCGATTCGACGGTCGAGGTCACGCGCGGCTGAACTGACGAACTGCGCAATTGTGAGATGCTGAGCCAAGCCTCAAAGCCGTATTGCGGTCACTACGTATCGCTCCGCAAACGCTAGCAGGCGTACAGTGCATAGATCCACCGCGCACGAAAGGGCAGACCATGAACACAGCGAGCACCATGCCATCCGCAAACAGCGCCGAAGGTACGATTCACCCGGTCTGGCTGCGTATCGCCCACTGGGTCAATGCCTTTGCGGTGCTGATCCTCGTCACCAGCGGCTGGCGCATTTACAACGCCTCGCCGCTGTTCGATTTTCGTATTCCCAAAGATCTGACCCTGGGCGGCTGGCTCGGCGGCGCGCTGCAGTGGCATTTCGCCGCGATGTGGCTGCTCGCGCTCAACGGACTGTTCTATGTAGTGATGAATATTGCCACCGGGCGTTTGCGCGCCAAGCTGTTGCCGGTGCGCATCTCTGAACTGTTTGCCGACTTCAAATCCGCGCTGACCGGCAAGCTGGTGCATGCCGATCCGCGCCACTACAACGCGGTGCAAAAGGCGGCTTACCTGTTTGTGGTGCTGGATGCGCTGATGCTGATCGTTTCAGGTCTGGTGATCTGGAAGTCAGTGCAGTTCGGCATGCTGCGCGAACTGCTCGGCGGTTACGAAAATGCGCGCCTGATTCATTTTTACGCAATGGCGGCGCTGGTCGCGTTCTTCGTCGTGCATGTGGTGATGGTGGCGATCGTGCCACGCACCTTGATCGCGATGATTCGCGGCCGCTGACACCTCGACCAAACCGGAGCACAGCATGTTCAAGATCACCAAACGCGAACCCCACGCCGACGAAGCCTACATCCTCAAGGCCGCCGCAGCCCAACTTGAAGCGCCAGCGCGCCGCCGCTTCGCGCGGCAACTGATGTCGCTCGGCGGCCTCTCGCTGCTCACTGGCTGCGCGATCACTGACAGTGAATCAGTCGAGACCGTCCTCTCTACCGTGTCACGCTTTAACGACAAGGTGCAAGGCTTCATCTTTGATCCGAACCAGATGGCGCCGGTCTATCCCGACTCGATGATCAACCGGCCGTTTCGCTTTAACGCGTTTTATGAAGAAGACAAGATCCCGCAGGTTGACGAGCGCCAGTTCGTGCTCAAGGTCGGCGGCAAGGTCACCGAAAAGGGCGATTGGAACCTTGCTGCGCTGCGCGCCCTGCCGCAGGTGACGCAGGTGACGCGCCACATTTGCGTCGAAGGCTGGAGCATGATCGGCAAATGGGGTGGCGTGCCGTTTCGCACCTTCCTGGAAAAAATCGGCGCCGACACCACCGCCAAATTCGTCGGCTTCAAATGCGCGGACGATTATTTCACCAGCATCGACATGCCGACCGCGCTGCACGCGCAGACCCAGCTCACGCTCAGCTTCGACGGCCAGGTGCTGCCGCCCAAATACGGCTTCCCGATGAAGCTGCGCATGCCAACCAAGCTCGGCTACAAGAATCCCAAGCACATCAAAGAGATTTTCGTCACCAACGATTACCCCGGCGGCTACTGGGAAGATCAAGGCTATAACTGGTTTGGCGGGTCTTGAGGGGGCGGGCCAATTTACTGGCTACTGACCCAGTGAGTGCGTGGGACTTGATTTTTCATACAGCATGCTGTATAAAGCACCAGTCTCCACTCCCACAGGTAGCGCCATGGCCCACGACCTTACCGTCCGTCAGACTGAAATCCTCGACTTCATCCGCCAGACCGTGCGCAACACCGGCATGCCGCCGACGCGTGCCGAGATTGCCACCACCTTCGGTTTCAAATCGCCCAACGCTGCTGAAGAGCATCTGCGCGCTCTCGAGCGCAAAGGCACGCTGACCATCGCCAGCGGTACCGCGCGCGGCATCCAGCTGGCCGAGCAGATCGCCGGCACCATGCAGTCGATCAACGCGCTGCCGCTGATTGGCCGCGTCGCGGCGGGCAGCCCGATCCACGCCGAGCAAAACATTGACCGCCATGTGCCGGTCGATCCAGAAATGTTCAAGCCGCGCGCCGACTACCTGCTCAAGGTCAAGGGCGAGTCGATGAAGGACATTGGCATTCTCGACGGCGATTTTCTCGCCGTGCACAGCCAGCGCGAAGCGCGTACCGGGCAGGTGGTGGTGGCACGCATCGGCAATGAAGTCACGGTCAAGCGCTTCGTGCGCAATGGCACGTCGATCGAGTTGTTGCCCGAGAACGCCGATTTCAAGCCGATCATCGTTGACCCGCGCCGCGATGAGTTTGTCATTGAAGGGCTGGCGGTCGGGGTGATTCGCGCGGGCGGGATGTAAACCTCGCCTGGCTAGATATCTGAAGCGCGGCGGGCAGTTGCGGTGCCGCTATCAGCCGCGCACGCGCGGCGGCATCACCCACATCATCACGCGGCTTTTCTTGTCGATGCCAACCGGCTTGTCGGGAACGTCGAGAAATTCTTCGGCGACCGGAATCCAGTCGCCCATGTCCCAGTCGTGCGAGAGCACGCGGGTGCCGGGTTTGACTTCGCGCTTGAGCTTGTCGCGCAGCTTGAAGTTGTGCTCGGGCAGCAGGTACATCGTCACCACGGTGGCGGGTGAGAGGTCGACTTCGTAGATGTCTTTTTGCTCGAAGCTCGCAAGCTGTTCCAATCCGTTTTCACGCGCACGCCGGCGGCACAGTTCGATCAGGTAGCTGTCGAGATCGATGCCGAGCGCGCGTGCACCGCGCTTGGCGGCTTCGGTGACGATGCGGCCATCGCCGCAGCCGAGGTCGATCACGTAGTCACCAGGGCCGACCTTGGCGAGATCGAGCATGCGCGCCACTACGTTCATCGGGGTGGCGACGAAGGGGACTTCGGGCAGGTTGTGCGAGTCCGAGGCGCTGACCTCATGGGAGAGAAGCGCAGCCGCTGCGGCACCGAGCGGCGCACAGCGGGCTGCGCCAATTGACGCACTGAGCGCGGCAACCATCAGCCGACGTCGCAAAGAATTCAATGGAAGATCAGGCCGGAGAGGCATGTCCACCAACGGTTTCAGAGGTAATGCCTCGCCGATGCGCTTGTACCAAAGGTCTCAGGCCCATGCCAAATACAATTTCAGCGCTTCTGAAACTGCGTGGCACCAAACAAAATCTCTTTAGCCTTGTCGTCAAACGCGGGCTTGCGCAGGTCGGCCAGCACGGTGACGCCGCGTTGCACGGCCGGGCGTTGGCCGATGCTCTCGAACCAGCGCTTGACGTGGGGGAAGTCGTCGAGGTTCTGCCCCTGGTTTTTCCAGTTGCGCAGCCACGGCCAGATCGCAATGTCGGCAATCGTGTAATTCTTGCCCGCCATGAACGCGCCGGTCTTGGCCAGGCGGCGATCCATCACGCCATACAGGCGCCCGGTTTCGTTGGTGTAGCGCTTGATCGCGTACTCGACTTTTTCCGGCGCGTAGTTGCGAAAGTGGTGGGTCTGGCCGAACATCGGGCCAACGCCGCCCATTTGAAACATCAGCCATTGCAGCGTGTCGAAGCGCTCGCGGTCGGTCTTGCCGAGGAACTTGCCGGTCTTGCCTGCGAGGTAAATCAGGATCGCGCCAGACTCGAACAAGGAAATCGGTTTTCCGTCGGGGCCGTCCGAGTCGGTGATCGCCGGGATACGATTGTTCGGGCTGATCTCCAGAAACTCGGGCGTGAATTGGTCACCCTTGCCAATGTCGATCGGGTGCGCACGATACGATAGCCCGCACTCTTCGAGCATGATGTGAATCTTGTGGCCGTTGGGCGTGGCCCAGCTATAAACGTCAATCATGGCGATTCCTTTGATGGCTACTGTGCGCAAGCAAAGGGACTGCGCTGCGCAGTCCCTTTGTTAAGGTTTAAAGAAGGGCGACCAGGCGCGCGGATCAGCCGCGGGTGATCGGCATTTCGACCTTGTCGGCCGCACCCGGAATGCCGCTGTGCCGCCCAAGTTCCAGTTTGGCAATCGCATTGCGATGCACCTCGTCCGGGCCATCGGCAAAGCGCAGCGAGCGCTGATGCGCATACATGTTG
>JANPAR010000200.1:0-8328 GCA_031430015.1 Burkholderiales bacterium | reverse complement strand
TTCATGCGCATCGGCCTGTTGTTCCTGCTGACGTGGATCATCGGCTTGACCGCGCCTTTGTTCACTGTGCTTACCCAGGCCATTTCAGGCCGGGATCTGATCCTGATTGCCGGTGGCCTGTTTTTGATCTGGAAAAGCACCAAGGAAATTCATCAATTGCTCGAGGGTGACGAAGCGCTTGCGTCCAGCGGCGTGCGCGCCACGTTCGCTTCGGTCATCGTGCAAATCATGATCATTGATCTGGTGTTTTCACTGGACTCAATCATCACAGCCGTGGGCATGGTGGACCGCATCGAAATCATGATCGCGGCAGTCGTCGTGTCGGTCGGCTTGATGATGGCTTTTGCCGGCGCCATCGGGCGCACCGTGTCGGATCATCCGACCCTCAAGATGCTGGCCCTGTCATTCCTGTTTGTGGTCGGCACGGTGCTGATCGCCGACGGCTTCGGCCACCATGTGCCGAAGGGCTACATCTATTTCGCAATGGCGTTCTCGGTTGGTGTGGAGTGGCTCAACATCGTCATGCGCAAGCGCAAAGCGCGCCTGCCCAAGGCGTAAACGCGCGCAGCACCGGCCCGGAGAGCGGCTCCCAGAGCGGGCCGCAGAGTCAATGCCGCCACAACCTATGTCTCGCAACGCTCTTGGCCGCATGCATGACGCAACTCTGCGCCTATGGTTGGCTGGCGGCTCAAGACATTGTTGAGAATTATTCCTATTGACAGATTGACTGCAATTGATAATAATTCGCATTATCGACAACTTCCTGCAAACCTTCCGCGTTTGCTGCCCACGCCATGACCACGTTCCGCCTTCGCCCTATCGCCCTGCTTGTCCACACCCTGTCACTGGTCTGCGCTGCCGCCATAGCGCCCGGCGCCAGCGCACAAGACAACAAAGTGCTCAACCTGTACTCGGCGCGCCATTACCAGACCGACGAAGCGCTCTACGCCAACTTCACCAAGGCCACCGGTATCAAGATCAACCGCATCGAAGCCGGTGACGAGCAGATCATCGAACGCATTCGCACTGAAGGGGCGAACAGCCCGGCTGACGTGCTGTTGCTGGTCGATGCCGCGCGCATCTGGAATGCGCAGCAACTCGGCATGTTCGCACCGGTCAAGTCAAGCGTGCTTGAAGCGCGCATCCCCGCGCCGTTGCGCGACGCGGGCGGTCAATGGTTCGGCTTTTCGACGCGCGCGCGCGTGATCGTCTACAACAAGGCCTCCATCAAACCAGAAGACGCCGCCAGTTACGAGGCGCTCGCCGACGGCAAGCTCAAGGGCAAGGTGTGCACGCGGTCAGGCTCGCACCCCTACATGCTCTCCCTGGTTGCGGCAGTGGCCGAACACGATGGCGAGGCGAAGGCCGAACAATGGGCCAAAAATGTAGTGGCCAACTTTGCGCGCAAACCGGCCGGAGGTGACTCCGATCAGATCAAGGCAGTCGCCAGTGGTGAGTGCGGGGTGGCGCTCACCAACACCTATTACTGGGTGCGCATAGTCAAGTCAACCAAGCCGGAAGACATCGAGATCGTCAAGAAGACCGGTTTCATCTGGCCCAATCAATCCACCTACGGCACCCACGTCAACGTCTCCGGCGGCGCGATGCTCAAGAACGCGCCCAACAAGGAAGCCGCCGTCAAATTTCTCGAATACCTTGCAGGCGATGAAGCCCAAGGTTACTTTGCCAACGGCAACAACGAGTGGCCGGTAGTCAAGAGCGCGGTGATCAAAAATCCTGAACTCGATGGCCTCGGCAAATTCAAGGCAGATGACATCGGCCCCAGTGTGTTCGGCAAAAACACGCCGCTGGCGCAGCGGATTGTTGACCGTGCCGGCTGGAAGTAAGCGTGGCAACCCTGCGCAACCGGCGTGCACGGATGCCGGGGCTGCGGGCAGTCAACCGCAGCCGCATCGGTTGCCCGCACTTGTGCTGCGCAGTCAGGATTTGATGCGGGGTGCGCGCGAAGTAGTGATTGAGCACAATCACCGCGAGTACCGCTTGCGCATCACGGCGCAGGAAAAGTTGATCCTGACCGCCTGATTCGCTCTTGCAGCGCCGCGCAATTGAGCTATGGTGTGGTGGGCCACGGCGTGCATACGCGGCACCGTGCGGCTCAATGCCGGACGGTGCCACCGGCGCAGATTCAGAAGTTGGTGGTCAACGTCAACCGCGCGTTGAGCGGCGCCCCCGGGCTGATGTTGTTGTCGCCATCCACCGTCGGATAGTATTTTTTTTTGAACAGGTTCTCGACGTTGAGCGCGAGGCGGGTCTTGCCGCCGGCCAGGGTGTAGTACAGCGCGCCGTCGACACGCACGAAGCCGGGAATCGTTACCGAGTTGCCGGTCGAGGCAAACGCGGAGGACTGGTGGATCACGCCGAGTCCGGCAGCCCAGCCATCACCGAGATTGACTCTGTTCCAGACAGAGAGCGTGCGCTGCGGCACCAGTTGCAACCTGCGCCCAGCGGGAATCACCGCGCCCGCCGCGCCGGGAATGGTGCCGGCTGAAGTGAGGTCCTTGGTGATGCGCCCATCGAGGAAGGCGGCACCTGCATACACTTGCCAAGCGCGCGTGACATCGCCCTGCAACCCGGCTTCAACGCCCTGCGTGCGCTGCTGTCCGTTGGGGATGAAAAATCCCAGATTGTTCGAATCCGCCACGCGGACGTTGTCGCGGTCGGTGCGGAACAACGCCGCCGACAAGGTCAGCTTCGGCAACACGTCCCAGCGAGCGCCCACCTCGTAGTTCTTTGCGGTTTCCGGTGCAAGACCCGCATTGGTGACGGTGATGCCGAGCTGCTCGGCAGAGGGCAGAAACGCGTAGCTATAGCTTGCGTAATAGGTAGACCGCTCTGTAGGCGACCAAATCAATCCGGCGCGCGGACTTAACCCCGTGTCCGTGCGCGCAATATTGACGATTGGCGTATTGGCTGCCTGGCGGCGGTCATTGAAATCAATCGCGAAACGGTCGTAGCGCAGGCCGACCAGCACTTTCCATTGCTTCGAGAGTGATATCTGATCCTGCATATACACCGCGAAGATATCGGCCTTGATTCTGTTGTCGGCATCGGTGGTGCCGTTCGGACGGAAGGTAAGGACGGTGCCGAATGGCGTATTGGCGGAGACCACGGGCGCCGTCACGTTGCCGGCGAAGTAGCCGGTGTTACGTTTGTTGGCGCTGACCTGCCCGCCCAACTCCATGCCGGCCAGGAACACATGCTCAAAACCGAAAGCGCTGAACTTCGTTGTCAGGTCGGTTTGATTGAACGTGTTCTGGCGCTGATTGAGATTGTTGTAGGCCGCAAGCGTCAGCGTATTGTTGGCGAGTACCGCCGAACCCGGATAGATGTTTTGATAAAACTTGTCGTAGCGGGTGATGTGCAAGGCGTTTTTCAACTGCCAGCCGTTGTCAAACTCGTGGTCGAGCACGGCGGAAACGCCATCGACCTTGTTGCGCAAGGTACTCTGCCCGGCGTTGCCGAAGAAGGTGCGGGAGTCCGTGTTGAAAGGCGCACCGAAACTGGACGGGATACCGCGATCAGCGGTGCGGTGATCATAGGCCCCCTCATAGCTGACAGTGAGCGCGGTGCCCGTGCCAAACACATAGGTGGCCGTCGGATTGAGGGCATAGCGCTTGAGCCAGACTTCGTTGCGAAAGCTGTCGGAAGACTCAACCATGCCATTAAAACGTAACGCGAATGCATCGTTGATCTTGTTGCCAACGTCAAGCGTGGCGCGCCGCTGGTTGTAGGCGCTGGTGGAGAAACTCGCTTCGGCCACCGGCCCGAACACCGGGCGCTTTGTCACCCGGTTGACCACACCACCCGCGCCACCGCGACCGAACGCCATGCCGGCGGGCCCCTTGAGCACTTCCACCCGCTCCAGGTTGTAAAGATCGCGGATCACTTGCGCATCATCACGCACACCATCAAGATAAAAGTCAGCGGTGGTGCTGATGCCGCGCAAAATGATCTGGTCACGATTGCCTTCCCCCTGATGCGTCAACACACCGGGAACATAGCGGAACGCATCACCCATGCCTTGCATCGCCTGATCCTTCATCAGATCTGACGGAATCACGCTAACGGAAGCGGGCACGTCCTTCAACGGCGTATCGATCTTGTTGAAGGTTGACGAGCGCGTTGCACGATAGCCTTGCACCGGGCCGTCGGCGCGCTCGTCCTGGCCTTCCACACTGACCTGCGGCATCAGTGCTTCGCCTTGCGGCGGCAGTTGCGCAAACAGCGTGAGCGGATAGGCCGTCGCCACAGCAGCGCTCATCAGGTTTTGGGCAAGCTTATGGCGTGAAGTCGCGCCGCGAGCTGGTTTATCGCCGCGCTGATTGTTGCGCACCGAAATAGTTGAGATGTTGGCAGCCATGCACTTCTCCTCATCTCCCTTCGAAGATGCTTGAGGGTTGAAAGATGCTGGCTGGCTTGGCCAATCGGCCTGGCTGGCTTGCAGGGACTTGCGGGAACTGGCAGAACGTTCGCAAGCAATTCAGAGACAGGGTGAAACGTTTGTGGACTGGAGCCGGCGTCAGCCGGTCCCCGTCTCATCCATTCAGACTGAACAAAATCGGTACTACTACCCAGGCAGACACCGGAAACTCACCCCTGCGCGCGGGTACAAATTTCCAACGCTTCACTGCTTCGAGCGCGGACTGGTCGAGGCGCGCGGACCCGCTCGAGGCACTCAACTCGATGCTGGCAGGCACGCCGTTGACATCGACCAGCACGCGCAACAACACACGCCCCTGCTCGCCGACACGCCGCGACAGCGCAGGATAGGCCGGTGCTTCATTGTGCAAATAGGCCGCGTCGAATCGAGGAGTGTGTGCTGCTGCCTCGGCCAGGCTGGTCGCCTGCATCGCCGGCGTCCCATGTCCGCCTTGCGCCGCTGGCACCGCAAGTCCTGCCGAGCGCGTTTGCGTTGCCGGCGTTACCGGCGGCGCGCTTGCCGCGCTGCTGTCGCTGGTCATGGCGGCGGCAGCTTCTAGCGGCGATGGCACTGCGCTTGCGCCAGTGGCGGCAGCTGTCACGGGTGCTGAGCGCCCAATCAAAAGCGGATTCGGCGCGCGCGTTGCAGTTCGTGGCCGGTCACGCGCAGCGTGCTCCCTGGGTGCGGGTGGCGATGCCACTGCAAGGGATGGCGCGGGCAGTGCCAAGCGCACTGCAAGAGGCGCAATTGCGCTGTGACTTGCATCGACGCCGCGCATAGCGGGAGCCAGAATCGCCGTCGCCCCAAACATGGCCGCGTGCGCGATGCAGGACGCGAGTATGCCGCTGCGCAAGCGCAGGCGCGTAGCACGCGCCCACGACGAATCCGTTGCGAGTGAAAAATGGCCAATGCGAAACATGCGGGCATCATAACATTAATGAGAATCATTATCAAGTATCCGATTCATTTTTATCTTGCGCGACGGCGTGTCAGCAGAGCGGGCACGGCGCAGCAGCGTCCTTTTCAATAAAATCAGGTTCTCTTCCTTGGCGACTCCCGTCAGTGCGCACCAGCGCGACCTTCCATCGGCCTGGCGCCTCACCCTGCCCGCATTGATGACTCCGCTAAAACCAGTCAGCCCACGCGCCCGCGTCGTCCTCGGCGCCGCGTTTTTCGTCTTGTTTGTCGCGGTCTGGGGAGCCGTCACCTTCAGCGGCTTCGTCTCCAAGACTTTCCTTGCCGACCCGATCATGATGGTGCAGTCGGGCTGGATGCTGCTCACGAAAATGGGCTTTGCCAACGACATTGGCGTGACGATGTGGCGCGTGTTTGGCGGCTTTGCGATTGCCGCCGTGCTGGCGGTGCCGCTCGGTGTGGCGATGGGCGCCTACAAGCCCATCGAAGCTTTCTTTGAACCCTTCGTCTCGTTCGCGCGCTATCTGCCGGCATCGGCCTTCATTCCGCTGCTGATTTTGTGGGCGGGTATTGGCGAAGCGCAAAAGCTCTCGCTGATTTTCATCGGCTCGTTTTTCCAACTGGTGCTGATGATCGCCGTGGTGGTGGGCAACACGCGGCGCGACCTGGTCGAGGCCGCCTACACATTGGGCTGCAACGACACCGGCATCGTGCGCCGCGTGCTGATTCCGAACGCCGCACCGGAGATCGCCGAAATCCTGCGCATGGTGCTCGGCTGGGCCTGGACCTATGTGATCGTGGCTGAACTGATCGGTGCATCCAGTGGCATTGGCCACATGATTACCGACAGCCAGGCATTGCTGGCCACGGATCAGATCATCTTTGGCATCATCGTCATCGGTGTGATTGGCCTCATCTCCGACCTGTTGTTCAAACGCGTCAACCAGCACTTGTATCCCTGGGCGCGCTTGTGAAAAGCGCCGTCCTGTCGATTCGCGGCGTGTCGCGCACCTTTCCTGCGGCCCATGCCGGCGGCATGCCAACGCTCGCGCTCGATGCGACGCATTTCGATGCTGCCGAGAACGACTTTATTACCATCCTCGGCCCTTCGGGTTGCGGAAAATCAACCCTGCTGCGCATCGTCGCTGGTCTCGACGTGCCCAGTTCCGGGGAAGTGCTCTTCGACGGCAAACGCGTCGTGGGACCGGGCGCAGATCGCGGCATGGTGTTCCAGAGCTACACGCTGTTTCCATGGCTCAACGTGCGCGAAAACGTCTGCTTTGGCCTGCGCGAACGCGGTTTGCCGGCGCGAGAACAGATCGACACTGCGCAATCATTCATCGCGCGCGTCGGCCTCGGAGGATTCGAGCACCACTACCCGAAACAACTCTCGGGCGGCATGCAACAGCGCACTGCCCTAGCACGTGCACTCGCCAACGGCCCGCGCATGCTGTTGATGGACGAGCCCTTTGGCGCGCTCGATCACCAGACCCGCGAGCAGATGCAGGAGCTGCTGCTCGGCATTTGGGAAACCGAGCAAAAGACCGTTCTGTTCGTCACCCACGATATCGACGAAGCCATCTTCATGGGAAGCCGTGTGATGGTGATGAGTGCGCGGCCCGGGCGCATCAAGTTCGAGCGCCACGTGCCGTTTGCGCATCCACGCCACTACTCGATCAAGACTTCGTCAGAGTTTGTTGCACTCAAGGCCGAGTTGACCGAACAGGTGCGGGCCGAGGTGTTGGCGAGCAACGCGACCAGTTGATAGCAATATCGACGCGGCGTTTGTTCTGGTTTGAAGTACAGCACGCCCATCGGTTATTTCCCGGTTAAGGCAAGGCGAGCCATTGATCAAGCGTATCCAGATCGCGCGCCGTTTCAGCCTCGGTCAAGCGCATCGCGGGAACTCCCATACGGGAGACATGCGTGATGAAAGCGGGGAGCGGCATCCCTGCCAAGCAGGCCGAGCGCGATAGTGAAAGGCTTCCGTCTCAAAACAGTGCGGTTGCAAGAGCGATGCGTTGTCTCCGCAATGCAAGCTTGTCAGGGCATTGAAGCCCGCGTTCTAGACTATTGTGGTTCGCTGCCACTGAGAATTCCTTGTGCGATTCAAGTCCCGGCCCTTTTGCTGCTTTTCACCGAGTCGAGCTTATTGATATCCGGCTACTTCACAGCAAGCTTGTGCAGCCGTGATGAACAGATCTACACCACGCTGCACTTCGATGCTGACCGCGCTTTCATCCGGTAGCTCCCCAGCTTCGCGCATCAGCAGAAACGCTGTGTTGTACGCAATCGCCTCATGGGTCGTTTCATCGTTTTGGTGAATCAAATGCACATTGAACCAGCCCATACCTCGCGCACCGGCTCGCTGTTTGAACGTCTCCGCCACCGCAAGACAATTGCTGATGCCTTCGGCAACAATTTCCGTGGCAACGAATTGCAGCAGACGGCGCTGCAACAATGTTTCGCGCGACATAGTCGACGCAATTTCTGCAATTTCCAACACCACGGGATAGTCGTAAAGTTGCTTTTCCTCAAAGCCAAATGCGGCTGCGGACTTGATCCACAGCGTGCGATGTACCCGCTCATCGGCCTCCATGCCTTCGAGGGTGCCGGCAAGAATTCCTGCCGCCCTGCGCAGGAAGCGGCCCTGACCTGAGTCACCACCCGGCGTCTCTCGATAGGTTGATTGGATCACTTCAGGAAATGTGTCGACGAAGTTCCAGTAACCGCAATACAAGCCTTCCAGCGCTCGGGGGTCGCAGCGGCGACACCCATCCATCAATGGCGATGCTTCGATCTTCCTCCAGGCTTCCGATTTGATTCGATCTTGCCAACCAGCTGGCAAGTCAATTTTGCGAAGCGTCATTCGCTCACTCCCTTGGACACCGATTGGCCCGCCCTCAGTGAAGTGGAATCAATACTGAGGAATTCTCAGTATATTCTACCTGAAAAACTAAGAAATTCTCAGT
>JANPAR010000199.1:0-13375 GCA_031430015.1 Burkholderiales bacterium | reverse complement strand
CCGACGCAGGTGTAGGCCTTTTGCAGATCGACATTGATCAATGCAGGCCGTGCGCCGAAGCCGAAGCGCTTGCGCGTGGGGTTTTTCTTCACCGCCTCGAAAAGTTCACGCGCGGTTTTGTTCGACATTTCCATTGCGGGTTCTCCTTGGTTTCACATTGCTCGATGCTATTGCGGGTGCTTTCGCGCCGCGACACACCCGCGTCAATCTGCTTTCGCGCCGCTCTGCTTGACCACGGCCGCCCATTTTGCGATCTCGCGCTGCACATGCTGCGCAAACTCTTGGGGGCTTGACCCCACCGGCTCGGCACCGAGCGCGGCAAAGCGCTCGCGCACGTCGGGCAGATTGAGAATGCGCTGCGTCTCAATCGCCAGTTTGTCCACCACTGCACGTGGCGTGCCCTTGGGCGCGAACAGGCCCGACCATGCATCGGCATAAAAGCCTGGGTAGCCGCTATCGGCAATCGTCGGCAGATCAGGCGCGGCGGGCGAGCGCTTTTGGCTCGTCACCGCGAGCGCGCGCAAGCGCCCGGCCTTGACGTGTGGCAGCGCTGACGGCAACCCATCCATCATCACCTGCACCTGCCCACCGATCAGGTCGGCGACGGCCGGTGCGCTGCCGCGATAGGGGATGTGCACCATGTACACGCCCGCTGCGGTCTTGAGCATCTCCATGCCGAGGTGCGCGGCGGTGCCGCTGCCAAGCGAGGCGTAGTCGTATTTGCCCGGTTGTTTCCTTGCGAGCACGATGAACTCTTGCAGAGTCTTGGCCGGCACCGACGGATGTACGACCACCACGTTCGGTACCACTGCCACCTGCGTGATCGCCTCAAAATCGTTGACCGGGTGATACGGCATCTTGGCGTAGAGCGAGATGTTGATCGCGTGCGAGCCGGTCACCCCCATGATGAGGGTGTAGCCATCGGGCGCGGATTTGGCGACCACGTCGGAGCCGACATTGCCACCCGCGCCGCCGCGATTTTCCACGGTGACGGGCTGCTTCCAGTTGGCGCTCATCTTGCTGGCGATTTCGCGCGCGGCGATGTCGGTCGCACCACCGGCTGGGAAGGGCACGACGATGCGGATCGGTTTGGACGGGTAGTCGCCGGTTTGCGCGAGTGCCGCGTGCGGCAGCATCGCTGAGAGCATTAAGGCTGCTGATGCTGCGGCGGCGCTCAATCGGGTCAGCATCGGGGTCAGCATCGGGGTCAGCATCGGTGCGTTCACATTCAGTCCCGTCAAAACAGCAAATCCCACAGCGCACGCATCTTCACATCCACTTCACTCGCCAGCGTGGCATTGGCAAACACGAATGCTTTCTCGTGCGGCACGCGCGCGCGCGCGTAGCGCATGAACTTGGCCGCGACTTCTTCGGCCGGCAAGGGCATCGCCGCATCGCCAGGGATGGTGCGCACGTCGCGCTCGATGTCCTTGTAGCCGTTCGAAATCAACAGCGAGCCGCCGCGCTTGCCCTGCAGTTCTAGCGCGCGGTCGATGGTGATTTCGACCAGGGCTTCGAGGCGGCGCAGTTCCGGGTCTTCAAATTTTTCGCGGCGGTACACGGAAGAATCAAGCACACCAAAGCGCAACATCGCGGCGATGCCGAACGAGAGCGAGAACTGCGCCTGAATCGGCCTTTGCGGCGCGCGGTTGCCGCAGTAAATCGTGGCTTCGCGGTAGGTGGCCAGTTCGATGCGTGTGATGCCGGCAGTGGATACCGGTGTGGCGGCAAGCGACGCGGCGGTTGCCGTGCCATCGTTTGCACCCCCGCCGCCAAGCTCCTCGCGCGCACTCTTGGCCATCTCGGCGCCGTAATGCACGTGCCGTACCGCTGCGTAGGGTTTGATATAGGCATCGAGAATCAGGTCTTCATGCGGCGCCGGCATGGTCTCGGGCGAGGCGGCAGAAAAATTGGCCGCGTAGTAGGCGAGCGCATCATCGGGTGCGCTGATCGCTGCCTGCGCCGAGAACGCGGCCTGCATGCCGAGTGATGCGCTGTGCGCAAGATAGGTGTTGCGCGCGGTCTTTCCCTGCGTCACCGGCAAATAGACACTGGCGGGCAATTGGCAGGCGGCGATGTCAATCGCGCGCGCGATGCCGTGTGCGTCAAGGCCGATCAGGCGCGCCACACCCGCCGCCACGCCGAGCGCCGGCCACACGCCATCGACATGCATGCCCGGCTTGATGCGCAGCCAGCCGCCGGCGCGCGCGCCGACTTCGTAGGCCAGCGCCAGTGCATCGATGGTCGCGTCGAGGCCGCGCTCGTTGGCCACCGCGAGCGGTAGCAGCGCGGCCGCCGCTGCGACTCCGGGCCGGCCATGCGCATAGGCGTGGCCCTCGCAGGCTTCATCCCAGGTTGCGGCCATCGCGCCCACTTGCGCTGCCGCGATCAGCGACAAGCGCCGGCCGCCGGGAAAAGTGAAGGGGCCGGATTCGAGCATCGAATAATTTTCTTCAAACACCATCACCTCGGGCGCTTCACGTCCCGCCAGCATGCAGCCGATGGTGTCGAGCAGGATCAGGCGCGCGGCATTGTGCGCCGCTTCATTGGCGGGGCGTGTGGCGCGCAGTGCCGCCGCACCGTGCAGTCCATCGGCATGGGCCTGCCAATGGCTCCAGGAGCCATTCTTCGCCGCATCTCCTTGTACGTTTTTTGCACTTGCGGTCAACGCGCCGGGCGCGAGCATTGGCTCGGACACGGATGCACCCACGCGCTTGCTGGTTTTTTGTGAACGCATCAGCTGCCCTTCACGCCAGCGGCGCGGATCACCGGCCCCCAGCGGCGGATTTCATTTGCAATGAAACTGGTGTATTCGATCCCCGCCATGAAGTGCGGCGTGAGACCGAGCTCGCCGAGCTTGGTTTGAATCTCGGGCTGCATCACCACCTTGGACAACTCGGTCTGCATGCGCTCCAGAATGTCCTTCGGCACGCCCGCCTGGGTCGAGATGCCGAACCACGCTTCGCCGCCGGTGCCGGGGACGATTTCATCCATCGCCGGCACATCGGGATAAGTCTTGAGCCGCACACTGCTCGCGACCGCCAGCGCGCGCGCACGGCCACCGCGGATGTAGGCACCGGCCGCGACCGGGCCATCGAGCACGGCATCGAGCTGGCCGGCGATCATGTCGGCAACGGCCGGGCCAGTGCCTTTGTACGGGATGTGGACCATGTCGATATTGGCGCGCTGTTTCAATAACTCACCGCTCAAGAAGCCGGCCGAGCCGACGCCCGCCGATGAATAATTGAGCACGCCGGGCTTGGCACGCGCCATCGCGATGAACTCCTGAAATGTTTTGGCCGGATGATCGGTGCGCACGATCAAGAGGTTGGGCAGCATGCCGAGCAACACCAGATGCGCGAAGTCGTCGAGCGGCTTGTAGGTCACGCTGTTGATTTGTGGTCCGAGCGAGATCGACGCGTTGTTCGACATGAAGAGGGTGTAGCCATCGGGCGCGGCCTTGGCTGCGGCGTCCGCGCCCACCGTGCCGCCGGCACCGGGGCGGTTGTCAACCACGAACGACGTCTTCATCGCCTCCTGCAATCGCAGGGCGAGAAAGCGCGCGAGGATATCGGTTGAGCCGCCGGGGGCGAAGGGCACGATGATGCGGATCGCCCGTGCTGGCCACGACTGCGCATTGGCGCGCGAGGCGATCAGGGCAGTGCCAGCGGCGGCCAGGAGCGTGCGGCGTTTCATGGAGGCGGGAGCGTCAAAGTTGATGCGGGCAGATCACGGCAAGGGCTGCTGTGCTAGCCGCAAAGCAAGCATACAGGATTGCACGCCCTGCACCTGCATGTATTCTGCAATGCGGTGGAAACCCTTGCTGGGAGCGCGTTTTCATGTGGATCGCTGCGCCAGGCGGAGGCGCCACGCAGCATCACTTTCCAGCCAGGGTGCGAACGCGGTTGCACCGCCGCCCGCCTTGTCGAGCGCCCATGCGAGGCACAGGTTGGATGACAGCAATGGCAAACCGGGATGCGTCGCCGACAACTGCGCAATGGCGCGCAGCGTCGGCATGCCGGTGCCGCTCATCAACACGGCTTCCGCGCCTTTAAGGTCAAGCATTGCGAAGACGTCGAGCACGCGTGCCGTGGTGAGTGTGTAGATGCCGCGTGTGTCGAGCAAGTCGGCGGGCAGCCCGGCGACGCTAGTGAGGGTGAAGCCCGCGTTGCGCCAGTAGTGCTGCCCGGCTTCGGACAGCCATTGCGGATAGGGCGAGAGCAGCGCAATGCGTTTGACCTTCAACTCGGCCAGTGCCTCTCGAATCGCCTGTGCCGATGAAATCACCGGCACGCGCGCACGTGCACTGCCTTGTCCCAGCAGACGCGCTTCTTCCTCTTGCCCTACGAGATAGCACGAGCCGGTGCAGGCAAAGCCCGCCGCAGCGAGGGGGGCGACGTCAAACTGTGCGAGGGTAGACGGCAGGCGCTCGAAATAATCGAGCAGGCGTTGGCGCGAATCGGCGATGGAACTGGTGAGGCGCGCGGTAAGCACGGTGCCGCCGAGCAGCAGTTGCATCTCCGGCTCAACCGTGGTGTTGGCTTGTGGTGTGGTGATGCCGGTGACGCGGCCGTATTCGGGCGTCTCCGCTGGCGCAATGCTCACCTCAGGCCTCGTAGGTCTTGCCACGCGCGATCAGCTCGGGCGTGCCGATCAACACGTTGAGGCCATCGAAGTCGAGCATGCGATCCGCGTAGGGCTTGGTGCTGCCGTGCTCCTTGAGGCTGGCGTAGTAGCTGGTCAAGGTGTGCGCCACCGCGCGCACGGTGCCACCGGGGAAGATGGCGATGCGGTAGCCGAGCGCTTCGAGATCAGCCGCACTCTTGACCGGCGTCTGCCCGCCCTCGACCATGTTGGCGAGCAGCGGTGCGCGCCCCGCGAAGCGCGCGTTCACCAGGCGCATCTGCTCCTCCGATTTCACCGCTTCGATGAACAGCGCATCGACCCCGGTGTCGAGATAGCGCTCGGCGCGCTCGACGGCGGCGTCGAAGCCCTCGACAGCCACCGCGTCCGTGCGCGCGAGGATCAAGGTGTCGCTTGAAGCGCGCGCATCGAGCGCAGCCTTGAGCTTGCCGGTCATCTCGGCCACCGGCACTACCGCCTTGCCCGCAAGATGGCCGCAGCGTTTGGGAAAGGTCTGGTCTTCGAGTTGAATCATCGATGCGCCCGCGCGCTCGAAGCCGCACACCGTGCGCTGCGTGTTGAGCGCATTGCCGAAGCCGGTGTCGGCGTCGATGATGACCGGCAGATCGACACGTTCACGAATTGCGGCCATCGTGTCGCAAACCTCGGTGAAGGTGGTGAGGCCAATGTCGGAGGTGCCCAGGCGCGTGTAGGCAATCGATGCGCCCGAGAGATACAGCGCTTCAAAGCCCGCTTGCGCGGCAACATGCGCCGAGAGAGCGTCGTAAATGCCGGGGGCGAGTAACAGGCGTGACGCCTGCAAGCGTGATTTCAGACTCATGGCACTCCCTCAGCCTGTTTCAGGCCGGTGATCATCGATGTGTTGAGAAGATGTTTCAACGCTCGTTGCGGGTCACGCGCGATGGCCTGCAACTCAGCCAGCGCCGCGCGCCGCCTGGCCGGGTCGCGCTCCTGCATGCGCGCGCGGTTGCGCCCTGATTGTGCCACCACATGTTCCAGCGCCACCGGGCGGCGCTGGCGCTCGTAATGATCGAGCGGCGCTTCGTCTGGCGCGGCGTGGCCGGACGCAAGCGTGACAGCCAGTTTGTCTGCCAGATTGAAGGCATCGTGAATCCCGCCATTCATGCCCATGCCGCCAGACGGACTGTTGATATGCGCCGCGTCGCCCGCGAGGATCACGCGGCCCACCCGGTAGCGCGCCACCACGCGTTGATGAATGCGGTAGTTGCGCTTGGCGGCGATGTGGTACGCGGCCGGGTTGGCGCAGATTTGCTGGAGCTTGCGTTCGATCGAGTCATCTTCAAGCGCCGCCTCAATGCTCTCGCCTTCGTCCGGATACAGACTCACGCGCCACAGTTTGGGCAGGCGCAGCAGGCTGAAGGTGCCATCGTCTTTCCAGCAATAGTTGATGCAAGAGAGGTTTGGCAAATGATCGTGAAACGGAAAATCGGTCGCCGCGAGGATCACGTTCTCGGGAAAGGTCTCGCCCTCGAATCCGAGACCCAGATGCTTGCGCACCGCACTGCGCGCACCGTCGCAGCCCACGGCATAGCGCGCGGAGAAGCGTTGCTCGCCTGCGCTGGTGTCACAGACCATCGCCACACCGTCATCGCGCGTTTCAAGCGTTGTCACGCGATGGCCGAAGCGCACCTGCACCTGCGGAAAGACGTTTGCCAGACGCGCGAGCAGATAGTCGACCAGCTTGGCTTGCTCACACTGCACGCGGTAAGGGTGTCGCGTCTGGCCGCGCAGAATCGACAAATCAAACTCGGCGGCCTCGCCCGTGGCATGCATGCGCACCTGCCAGGTTGGCGCGATCAAACCATTGGCGATCAACTGCGGCGTGATGCCATCTTCGTCCAGCAGATCGAGCGTGGGCGGGTGAAACGTCGAGGCGCGTAAATCGCGCTCGGGCGCGTCAAGCGCTTCGAGGACTGTGGCGTAAATACCGTGGCGCGCGAGGCGCAGCGCCAGCGTGAGGCCCACCGGGCCGGCGCCAGCGATGACAACGTCACTCATGCAGTCTTGGCCTTGAGCTTCTTCTCAAGATGCGGCACCAGCCCGCCCGCGCGCACCATTTCCATCAGAAAGGCCGGCACCGGCTCACAGGCCAGTTGCTGGCAGCCTTGCGCGTTCTCCACCGTGATCACGCCACGCTCCGGATCCACACTCACGCGGTCGCCATCAGCGATGCGCGCAGTGTCCTGACTCACCACGACCGCCAAGCCAAGATTGAGCGCATTGCGATAGAACAAGCCCGCATACGACTCGGCAATCACGGCGGATACGCCCAACAATTTCAAGGCTTGCGGCGCCTGCTCGCGTGACGAGCCAACACCAAAGTTGCGCCCGCCCACCACCACATCTCCCGGTTTCACCGTAGCGGAAAATTCGGGCACGACACTTTCAAGGCAGTGCGTTGCGATTTCCTCGATGGCGAACTTCATGTACTTGCCGGGGGCAAGCACGTCGGTGTCGAGGTTGTCGCCGAGTTTCCAGGCGCGGCCGCTCATAGCATGCCCCTTGGATCCGCAATTCGCCCCATCACCGCACTCGCCGCCACGGTATAGGGTGACGCGAGAAACACCTGGCTCGAGACCGCACCCATGCGGCCCTTGAAGTTGCGTGCAGTCGAGGAGATGACGCGCACGTCATCGCCGAAACGGTCATCACTGTAGCCGGCGCAAACGCCGCAGGCATTGGGCAGCACGCGCGCGCCAGCATCGATCAACGTTTGCATCACGCCTTCTGATTCGGCGATGGCCTGATCCTGTTTCGAAGCTGGTGCGACCAGCAGCTTGACGTTGCCCGCGACCCGCTTGCCGCACAACACCGACGCTGCGGCGCGCAGATCGACCAGCTTGGCGCCGGTACACGCGCCGATGTAGGCGATGTCGATCGCTTCGTTGTATTCGCTCACGCCATGCGAGTTGGCGGGGCTGTGCGGCGCGGCGACCTGGGGTTCGAGTGTGGCGGCGTCGAACGTGTGATGCTCGTCAAAAGCCGCACCGGCATCGCTCTGCCACGCCTCGATCTCAACATCGTGCGCGCCCGCCGCCTGCAAAAATTGCCGCGTGGTGTCGTCCGCCGCAATCAACCCTACCTGCCCGCCGAGCTCGGCCGTCATGTTGGCCAACGTCATGCGCTCCTGCATTGACAGCGCGCCAATCGCGCTGCCGCCAAACTCGACCGCCTGATAGCGCCCGCCGTCCATGCCGAATTTGCCGCACAGGAACAGCATCATGTCTTTGGCGGTCACGCCTGCGCCGAGCACGCCATCCCACTGCATCAGGATGGTCTCGGGCACGCGCAGCCAGATTTCACCGGTGACCACCACGCCAAACATTTCGGTTGCGCCGACGCCAAACATATAGGTGCCAAACGCGCCGCCGGTGGGTGAATGTGAATCACCGCCGACCGCGAACAGGCCGGGCTTCAAGTGGCCTTTCTGCGGCAGCACGACGTGGCAGATGCCTTCGCCGTCGTAGAAGTGTTTGATCTGGTTAGCATGCGCCCAGTCGCGCGTGATCTTCAATATCTTGCGGCTGTCTTCGTCCCAACCCGGCACATAGTGATCGGTGATGAGGACGATCTTGTCCTTGTCCCACACTTTGGCCCCGAGGCGCTCCAACATGGGCGCCAGGCGGCGCGGGCCGGACGAGTCGTGAAACATCGCGAGATCGACCTTGCAAGTGACGATCTCGCCAGGTGTGACCTGCGGCTTGCCGGCGGCGCGTGCGACGAGTTTTTGTGCGAGCGTTTGCGCAAGCATTTGCGCCGGCGTTTTCGTCAATGATGAAGAAACACTCGTGGTCGTCATGCGCTGCCCCGAAAAACGATCACGCCGATTTTGTATGCATCACCTGATGCGGTGCCGGCACCGGCCAGCCGGCTGCGCCGCCAACTTCGGCAATCGCCTTGTTGGTGTCGAAGAACACCTGCCAGTAATCATTGTTGTTGCAAAACGGGCGCACACCAATCAACGTGCCGGCCGCGTTGAATTCGATGATCTCGATCTGCGGCGCGGGGCTGGCGACGACATTGGCAATCTTACTGATGCGCTCCGACAAGCGCGCAATTGCTTCACGCGGATCAACGCCATTGGCGATCTGGCATTTGAGGTCGCAGCGGCGATAGGCATTATGCGAATAGTTGACCACGTTGTCGGAGAGGATCTTGCCGTTGCCGACCATCACGCGCAGGTTGTCGACGGTGTCGATGGTGGTCACGAACAGGCCAATCTCGCGCACATCGCCGGTCACGCCGCCGCCAGTGATCATGTCGCCCACCTTGAAGGGGCGCAGCACGATCAGAAAGGCCCCGGCCGCAAAATTGGAAAGCAGCCCCGACCATGCCGCACCGATTGCAATACCGGCCGCTGCCATCAAGGCTGCGAACGAGGTGGTCTGGATGCCAAAGATCGACAGGATCGCCAGCACCAGCACGATGCGCAGCACGACCTTGATCGATGCGTCACCATAGGTGATCAGCGTCGGGTCCACCTTGCGCTGGATCATGCCGTCACGCGACAACCTGAGGATCAGCCCGATGGCCCAGCCGCCGATGACCCACAAGATGATGGCGCCAAGAAGTTTCCAGCCGATATCGACCAGATAGGGCACCAGCACGCGCTCAACTTCGATCAGCATTTCACCAGTGGTCACAGTGTTCTCCTTTTGAACAAATGAGAATGGATGGGAATAGATGCGGGGATTGTCGCAAAACGCGCAGAAGTCATGTGCAGTTCATGCGTGGGTCATCCATGGGTTACCAGCGGCGCCGGCAGCCCCTCGATCATCACATTGACGCAGGCCGGCTTGCCCGATGCCATCGCGCGTTCGACCGCCGGCAGCAATTGCGCAGCTTCGGTGACAAACTCGCCATGTCCGCCAAAAGCGATCGCCACCTGGTCGTAACGCGCCGGCAGCAACTCGCAACCGTGCAAACGCGCTTTGCCATAGGCCTTCAACTGGATCTGATATTCGGCGTTCCAGCGCGCGTCATTGCCAACGATGGCGACGAAGGGCAAGTTGTGGCGCACCGCAGTGTCGAACTCCGCGACATGAAAACCGAAGGTGCCGTCGCCCATGAAAGCGAGCACCGGCACATCGGGTATGCCTAGCGCGGCGCGCGCGCCGATGGCAAATGGCAGGCCCGCACCGATGGCACCGGCCGGGCCGTTGATGATGCGCTGCGGCGCGCTCAAGCAGGCCTGCGCCCATTGGCCGAACTCGCCGCCGTCGGAAATGAGCACGGCTTCCGCATCGCTGTCGAGCAGTCCTTGCAAGGGATGGCACGCCTCGACCGGGCGCAGGCGTCCGGGCAGGGGCATCCGTTGGCTGATCCACGCGGCGGGACGATGCTGGAGCCCGGCGGCGACCTTGTCGCGCCACTCGCGGTGCGCGTCGCCGGCACCGGTCAACACCGATTTCGCTTGCTTGGTCAGTGCGGTGATGGCGGCCGCCGCGTCGGCCTCAAAGCTGGCGATGAGATGCGTACCCAGTGCACGCCGCGCACGTTCGCGCTCGATGTCTTCCGTATCGATCTGCATGCATACGCACGCCGCCGCCAAGGCCTTGCCGAATTTGAGCGTGAAGTCCACTTTCTTGCCGACCAGCAACACGCGGTCGGCTTCACCCAGCATTTGCGCGAAGGCACCAAGCGCAGGATCATTCACGCCTCGCGGGCTCTCCATGCCGATGACGGGGATGCCGCAGGCGCTCTCGAGTTCCTGCAACTTCACGCTTTCACGCGGCGTGAGCATGCAAGGGCCGGCCAGCACCAGCGGCCGCGCGCCGGCGGCGAGCCACAGGAGTGAACGCATTGCATCAGCAGCCTCCAGAGCCTTGACGGGAGCGGATATCGTGGCATGACTGCCGGTTGAGGCGCCTGGACCAACGGTTTGAGGGGACGCGTCGATCAAGGATTCAAGCACGTCGGTGGGCAACGACAAATGCACCGGCCCCGGCCGGCCGGCTTTGGCGGTGCGCAGCGCGCGCGTCACATCGGCAGCGAGGCTCGCGGCGCTCGCTGCCGTGAACGAGAGCTTGGTAACCGGTGCCGCCATCTCGGCCTGGCGCATTTCCTGGAACGACCCCATGCCCAACTGATCATTGGGCGCGTGGCCCGACAACAGCAGCACCGGCGACTCGCTCATCTGCGCGGTATAGAGCGCGCCCACCGCATTGGCATGGCCGGGGCCGCCGGTGACCAGCGCCACGCCGGGTTTGCCAGTGAGGCGCGCGTGCGCGTCGGCCATGTGGACACAAGCGGCTTCATGGCGCGTGTGGATCAGCCTGATGCCGCTCTCGAACAGCGCGTCGAACAGCGGCATGATGTGGTTGCCCGAGAGGGCATAGATGGTGTCGATGCCTGCGCGTTGCAGGGTGTATACCAGCGCGTCGGCACCGCGATGCTTGTTCATGAGTAATCCTTGCCGCGCTTATGCAGCGCTGTTTGTGAGGAGCAGAGATTCACCCGGTTTGACGCGCGTGAAGTGCACTGCCTCGCGGGTCAGCACGATGTGCGCATCTTGTTGCCGGATGACGGTGTAGGTTGAAGTGGGCAAATCGCCAGTCTCGGGAAAATCTTCACGGAAATGCGCGCCGCGCGAATCCTCGCGCGCAATCGCCGCTTCGACAATCACGCGGCTGATCTGCACCAGATTTTTGAGATTGAGCCAATCGTGCCAGGTGAGATTGAAGGCGCGGTCGCCATCGGCGACACCGGTGGCATCGAGTTGCGCATCCAGTTGCGTGAGTTGCCCCTTGGCGCGCTGCAAGCCAGCAGCAGTGCGCAGGATGCCCGCATCGTTCCACATGCATTCGTAGAGCGTCTCGCGAATCGGCTCCAGGCGTGCAGCAGCGCGCTTGAGCGGCGCTTCGGCAGCGGCAATCGCGCGCGCGATGGCGCCTTCGTCCGGTGCGCGCAGTGCAGCGGACGATTGGCCCAATGGCGCGCCGCCCTTGATCCAATGCGCCATCGCATCCCCCGCAATACCGCCAAACACCGTGGAGTTGGCCACGCCGTTGCCGCCGAGACGATTGGCACCATGCACACCACCGGTGTCTTCCCCCGCTGCGAACAGCCCGGTCAAATCAGTCGAGCAGTCAGCGCGGAACTGCACGCCCCCCATCATGTAATGCGCCGTCGGCACCACTTCCACCAGACCGCCGGCGAGATCGAAGCCGCAATCGGCGCAGCGCTCGACCATGCCCTTGAATTGCTTCTTCACATTCTCCGGCCCCAGATGCCCCATCGAAATGTAGAGGCCGCCATTGGGCGACGTGTTGCCGTTGCGCATTTCGGTATACATCGAACGCGAGACGATGTCGCGCGTGGCGCGCTCGTTGCGCTCGTCGTACTTGTGCATGAAGCGCTGCTCATCGCCGCCGAGCAAATAGCCGCCGGCGCCGCGCAAGCCCTCCTCAATGATGGTGCCAGTGATGCGCGTGCCCGCGCCTGCCAGCACGCCGGTGGGATGGAACTGCACCATCTCCATGTCGCGCAGCGGCAGGCCGGCGCGCAATGCCATCGCCATGCCGTCGCAGCTCTTGTCGCCCGAGGGCGTGTGGTATTTGTACATGGTCGGCCCGCCGCCGGTGGCGAGCAACACCGCCTTGGCCTGCACGAACACAAATTCGCCATCGCGCATGTCGATCATCAGCACACCGGCCAGCGCCAGATTGCCGTTGGCGTCGATCGGCGTTTTGATCAACTCAATCGCGCGGTGCTCCTCCAACCGGTCAATCCCGCGCGCCCACACCTGCTCCGCCAGCCGGTTGATGATTTCCGCGACAATGACGTCGTGGGGCTCATCGCGGCTTTCGACCGTGAGATCGGCTCCGGCATAGACCGGATAGCGGGTCTCGATCAATTTTCGCATCGTTGCTTCGGGATTGCCGGTCCGCAGCAGCGGACGGGTATCCCTTTTCGACACGCGGCGCATCAGGATCGGCAAATCGGCGCGCAGCCAGATCGACACGGCCGTTTCGCGAACTTTCTGCCGCGTATCGGCGTGCATATAGGCGCCGCCGCCGGTCGCCAAAACCTGCGGCCCGTTGCCGAGCAGCCGGGCGATAACCTTGCGCTCGCCTTCACGGAACTGGTCTTCGCCGTGATCCGAAAAGATGTCGTTGATCGTCTTGGCAGCGGCTTTCTCGATTTCTTCATCGGCATCGACAAAGGGCAGCCCGAGCCGTGCCGCAAGACGCTTGCCGATGGACGACTTCCCACTGCCCATCAACCCGACGAGCACGATGGTGCGGCGGCCGAGACGGCTCTTGATCGCGTCAACCGCATCCGTATCGGTCATGGAGGTCTCTCGCATCATGCAAGTTTGGCGAATCAGGGCTATGCGTAGGTTGCCCCAGGCTTCACATATCAAGCTTTGGCCGACCTCATGCCACGATCCGAAATGGCCTGCAAATCAGAACCTTGCGGACGTGTGCGGCGGCCGGTACCGAAGCACCTGCAGAAACGCTTTTGGCGCGCAGCATCCGATCAGTCATAATCGCGACAACTTAGGTCCACAGATATCACCCGGATCAGGATAATGTCATGCCGAGCCTCTTCCGGTTGTTACTTGTCGCGGGATCACTCGGCGCTATCGTCCTGTCAGGACTTTACGTCCTGGCGACGCGCTTTGAACCCGAGCAGCAGATCATCAGCAAACCCGTGCCGGGCGTCAAAATCCGCCGCGACACGCCAGCCCCGTAAATCCAGATGCCCC
>JANPAR010000198.1:0-6933 GCA_031430015.1 Burkholderiales bacterium | reverse complement strand
ACCAGGCGCTGCGGCGAGATCAGGCGGTCGGTGGCTTCGCCGCTGCCGCGTGAGGTGTAGTGGATCTGCCGATTTGTGATTGGGGCGCCGGGTGAGCACGGCGCGGGCGATGTGGCTGAAGTGTTGCGGGTTGGCGCGCCGTGCGCCCACCTGCAGGAGCTTGATGCGCTTCTCGACCTCGGCGATGTCGTCGCCGCTGCTGCCGAGCAGCGCGCGCAGGCGCACCGCCAGGGGTTCGATCTGGCCGGCGAGGATGCCGGGGTCGATTTCCTTGAGCTTTGCTGCATCGCCAAGAGGGCATAGGCTTCGCTGCTGTTGAACCAGAGGCCGGGGAGTTGGTGCGTTGCCGTGATGGGGCTGCTCATGTCTTCCTGGGCTTTGCCTTGCTGGTGCGCTGAGCCACTTGAGCCGTTTTCGAGCCATTACCCAGCATCTCCGCGTGCCGCGCATGGAGGAACTGTTCCAGCTCCGCCTTGGCCGGCAGTTGCACGGCGTATTTGGAAACGAACAAGCGGTTGTCCATGCTGGCGGTGGCGTATTGCACCAGCGCCTGGTCCTTGCCGGTGCACAACAGCAGGCCTACCGGGGGATTGTCGCCCTCCATCATCATGTGCTGGCGATACCAGCTGACGTAGGTGTTGATCTGGCCGAGGTGTTCGTGGCGGAATTCATCGACCTTCAGTTCCACCAGCACATGGCATTTGAGGATGCGGTGGTAGAACACCAGATCCACAAAGCCGCGGGTGGCGCCGATGACGATGCTTTTTTGCTGCGCCTCCAGGCAGAAGCCGTGGCCGAGCTCGAGCAGGAATTCGCGCAGGTGCTCCACCAGCGCGGCTTCAAGGTCAGTTTCGGCCATCGCATCCCTGGCGCGCAGGCCGAGGAATTCGAAGATGTAGGGGTCGCGGATGGCAAGCGCCGGCTCGGCCGTCTCCACGCCCTTGCGCACCATCTGCGAGAGCTTCTCCTTGTTTTTCGACAGGCCCGAGCGCTCGAAATAGAGTGTGGCGATCTGGCGCCTGAGCGCGCGCACCGACCAGTTGCCGCGGATGCACTCGATTTCGTAGAAGGCGCGTTTGAGCGGGTCTTCGATGGGGGTTAATAGTTCGAGGTGGGTATAGGAAAGCCCATCAAGCAATATCCGGCCGGTGACGGCCAATTGTCCGGTCAGCGACCGGACATTCTGTGCCGACGGGTCAGAACCGGATTTTCCGGTCGCTGACCGGACTTTTGCCGCCCTGTCAATTTCGACAGGCAACCACAACCCAGGCAAGGCACCACCGGGTACCGCACCGCCAATCTGCGGATAGGTGCGAAAGAACGCGAGGTAGCCATAAAGACGCTGGCGCTCGCATGCCGTCACTCCACGCCGTGCCAACTCAAGGGCAAGCCGGTCCATCATGGCATCGCCATACTTGGCCCGGTCCCGGCCATGGAGTTCGTAGTGATGGATGTGGCCGCCGATTGCCCAGTTCCGCAGCGTCAGGCTCAGGTTGACGACGCGGTTGACCTCGGCAGCGCAGTGCGCGTGTACCTGGCCGATGGCTTCGACCAGTGCGGCGAAATCGAGGCTTTCTCCGCTCCGCTTGGCGGGGCTGCGTTTCACAACGATGGTTTTCTTCTTCGTGGCCATGGCTCAGTCCTCAGCTATTCCCGATACGCCCCAACCCCCGCCCTGACCGCTCTCGTATCCATGAGGCGAGCTAGAAGGCAATGTCCTTGTAGGCCTATGTTCCGCCGTAGCGGCCCGACTTGGAGACGATGCCAATTGGGGCGAATTCGCCGTAATTAAACACTGGCGAGCGGAGGATGGAACATTGGTGCTCATGGTGTGTAGCCCATGCGGCGAACTTTGGAAACCCTTGGTACATGCTCCTCCTAGCCATGCATGCCACGCAGACCCGCTCCCACAGCGTCTCTTCAGCCACCCACCCCATCCAATTTCTCCGTATTTTCCAACTCACCGCCCCACCCGATACGCCCCCAACGCCCGCTCCGTGTTCACCAGGCGCTGCGGCGAGATCAGGCGGTCGGTGGTTTCGCCGCTGCCGCGTGAGTAGTAGTGGATCTGCACCTGGCGCCGCGTGAGCACCGCGCGCTTGGCCCCGTTGCGGCGCTGTGGTTCGAACCGGTAGCCGCCGCCGAAGCGGTCCCACACGATGGGGGCATTGAGGCGGTCGCGCAGGGTGGCCAGGTCGCGCTTGAAGGTGGCGCGCGAGATTTCCAGGCGTTCGAGCATGGCGGCGATCGGCACGGTGTGCGCCTCGCCCAGCAACTGCTCGATTTTGTAGAGGCGTTCTACCTGGTTCATGGTCTGGCCTGCTTGAAGCTTACTGATGCTTACGGCGGACTAGACCATTCTAGCGGCTCAGGGGGTGAGCCACAGGGTTAAAACTGATGAAGGGCGGTTATCGATTCCGGCCGGTTACCAGGCCGCGCTGCTCGTCCGGCAGAGGCCGGGGCTGAAAGCTGATGACGCGCTTTGGGTGTTCCGCTTGTTTGTGGCGCAGATCAGCGCAAATTGCGGCGAGGTCGTGATGCATTGACGCGGCATAAGCTGCACGGGCGGCACGTACTTGCGCGACGATCGGGTCGCGATACATCCCGCTCAAGCCGCCTTCTTCATCGGCGCTGCCGCCACCAGCATGCTCTCCACACTCAGGTGGTAATCGAGCTTGGGCCACTCGATGCCCGTACCATCACAAATGAATTTGTAATTCGATACGTCGGCCACGCTCGCGGCACGCAACTCGGGATACCAGTGCATCGGGGTGGATATCACCCGTCCGTCGACCAGATCAACATGCAAAAAGTCGGCGTCGAACCTGACGCGCTTACCGGCCGGCAAAGAAGGCATCCCAGGCGGCGGCGAAGTTGCGGGCCTCGCGCGTGGCGATTTCAAGCGCGACGCGCCGCTCCGCGGCTTTGAGTGTGTTGAACGTAAATTCGAGGGTTTGGAGATCGATGCGCCCATGACGGCCGCCTTTCATGACATGGGGATATGGCGCGGTTCGTGGTCATTCGCGTAAAAGAAAAACTTGAATCCGCGCTCGATCAGGAGAGTTGGCATGATTGTAATACCCGGGGATAGCTTTTGCCGTCTTCGGCAGTGTGTCGGAAATCCCGACATACTGATTTTTCATCGAGTTCGCCGGTCTCGAAGATGTTTTGCGGATGCTCGGTGATGGTGCTGCGCCCCTTGTCAAAGAGCACTCCCATGAGCTTTTGCGTGAGCCAGACGGTCTCGACCTCCACACGGACCTCGATGCCCTTTTCCCCGGCCTGCGAGGTGAAGACGAGAAACTCGGCGGTGCTGTTGCGGATCTGGAGTTTCTTCGGCTTGCTCACGGGTTCCTTCCTCTATCAACTGCAAATGCCTGCCGCTAGTGTCCAACAACTGCCAGAAATCGACCCGCTTGGGAGGAGAAACTACTTGGCCTAGTAGGTTCAATTGAGCAGCGCGCGAGCGGCATCCATCTGGGCATGCTCGAAGGCCGGCGCAAAATCGGCCACTTCCTTCGGCGTTAACCCTACAGCCGCACCGGTGGCCACCGTTTTCCAGTTTGAAACGGCCTGCACTACCTCTTTCAGGATGAGCAGCGCAGCATCGGCCCCCAGCGAAAAATACGCTGCGCGCGCCACGAGCGCCGCAACCGAAGTGACCGGGCCATCCTGCTCAGAAAGCCAGGTCTTGGATTCGTTGGCTTTGTCAGGAAACGGGTTGAGGTCGAATGCCGGCGCCAGGCGCCATTGGCCTTTCTCACCGTGCAGGAAGCCCAGGTTGTGCAAATGATCGTCCACGTTGGTGATCAGGAGGTTGAACACCATGCGTCGCCAGAGTTGCCGCACATCCGCCTGCGGATGCGCGCAGTGGGCGCGCATGGCATCCGCAATTTCCACATAGGAGCGCTCCTCATTGCGGGAGGCCTGCAGCATCGACGCGGCAGACAAGTAGGGAATCCGCAGATCATCGGGGGTGCGGTCAAAGCGCTGGATGATGGCCACCGGCACGGCCTGCAGCGTCTCAATCCTCGAAGGCGCGGCCTCCACCCCGGCATGGTTTGCCAGGTGCAGCGCCAGCACTTCGGCGCGGGTGACATTGCGCTCGTCGCCAACACTGGGAAATTTGCCCAGGGAGAGGCGGCCGTTCTTGTCGATCACCGTGCATTTGGGCCGCAGCCCCCCCAGCGAGGTGCCTTTGCCCTGCAAATAGCGCAGGTCTTCAGCGGTTTCGTTGTTGAGCTCTACGGCACGGCTGGCTTCCAGCATTTTTTGCAGATCAACCAGCGGCGGTGTGTTGCGGCGCCCTGCTGCGGTGTTTCCCAAATAGTTGCCATCGGCATCGCGCAGACGCAGCGCCCCCATGCGACTGAAATCATCCACGGCCAGCAAGTAGTCCAACTCGGACAGGGGTTGCAGGTTTTCGGCAAGACGGCGCTTGGCATGATCGCGCGCGATCACGCGCCTGCCCCAGGCGTCGGGCGCGGTGTCGGCAAAGGCATGGTGAAAAGGCGAGTCCTGGGCAGACGGCGCGCGACGGCGCTGATGCTCGGGCGCCAGGCCCAGGTCAGGAGAAACCGCGAATCGGTCCGGGCGCGCGAGCCAACTCGCGTCGTAAGCAAATGCGGTGTTTTCCCTGGCGCCCTGGCGCACATAGGTGAGGCTGCCCACCAGGGTGCCTTGATTGCCGATGCACACATCCACGTGTTGGCGAATGTTGACAGGAGCCTTGGCAGACGCCGGAATCTTCACAAGGCACCCGTTGCGAGGTGTTTGGTTTTGCGACGGATTCTCTGCGGCAGTTGTTCATCGGCCAGCGTCAGGCCGATGGCGTCCTCGGCGGTATCGATGAGGGATGAGAGACGCTCGATTTCGCCGAAAACGTACAGGGCGCGCGCAATGAAGTGCAATGGAATGCGCACGTCACCCTGCTCCATGCGTTTAACGGTCGACAAGGAGGCGCCGATCCGGTCGGCCAGCGATTGCTGCGAAATATGCCTGCGCCGCCGCGCCAGGGAAAGATCGTTACCCAGTTTCGCGATGGCGCGTTCCACCGGGAGGGGAATGGGAAGGGTCTCCATGGTGATGTCTTTATGTGAGAGCTCTCTAAAAGCTCTTTAATGAGTTTAATGACGTTCAAAGGACATATTATATGTCTAATCTTGATAGTCGCGAAACAAGAAAATTACTTTAACAGACCCCTCCAGAACCAATTCCCGCGTTAAAAAATTCAAATAGACTCTTTAACATTTGCAATAAAGACTCTATGAATCGCGCAGCGCCTTCGTTACCGCGAAGTGCTCATGACGTTGGTGACGGACATGCTGCGCAGCCGGCATTGCCGAGCGCAATTTTGTCTGGCATCCGGGCCTCGAGACCGAGGGCGATGATTGAGCCGGCCCGCAACTTAAGGGCCAGCCAGCCCGATAAACCCGCGGATCAGCGCATTGACCCGCACCGGCTGCTCGTGAATCACCCAGTGGGTGCCGTCCTCGATGCGCTCGACGCGCAAGTCGGCAACGTACTCATCGAGGCCATCGAGTTGCGGCGGCAGCAGCGCTTCGTCGCGCATGCCCCAGATCACCAGCACCGGCACGCGCACCGTCACCATCTCTTTGGGAAAGTTCACCGCGCTCGCGCCCGGCTCGGTGGCGGTCGCGGGGAACAGGGGTGAGGCGCGATACAGGTTGAGGCCGCCGGTGAGGCCGCGGCGCCAGCAGGCGCGATACTCTGCTTCCACTGCGGGCGTGAACCACTCCACCCCCTGGCCAATGCCGCGGATGAATTTGGGCATGCGCGTGTAGTCGTTCTCGCCGAGGATGCGCTCGGCGTCGGGCCGGCGCAGCATGTTCATGTAGGCAGAGGCCTTGATCTGCGCGGCGTTGTGGGTGAGGTCACGCGCGAACAGCGCCGGGTGCGGCGAGTTGATGATGATGAGTTTTTCGACCAGCTCTGGGTGTTGCGCGGCGAGGCTCCAGGCAATAGCCCCGCCCCAGTCGTGCGCGACCAATATGCAACGCGAGTGGCCGAGGTGTTTGATCAGCAAGCGCAGGTCTTCGACCAGGTGCTTGGCGCGATACTTCTCCACCTCTTTGGGCTGATCCGACAAATTGAAGCCACGCAGATCGGGCGCCACCGCGTAGTGATCACGCCCGAATTCTTCAAGCTGCTGGTGCCACTCGTACCAAAACTCGGGGAAGCCGTGGATGAAAAGGATCAGTCGGCCGCTGTTGTCGCCTTTGTAGGCGCAATGGAGTTTGATGCCGTTGCTCAGCGACGCGTACTGATGATTTATCTCAGTCATCTTGTCGTATACCCACGCAGCAATCGAGTGTCCAATCGCGCCGTAAGACGCGCCTCCCATCTTCAGGCGCCGCGCAACTGCGCGCGCAGGTCTGCGCCGACTTCAGGCCGCGCCGCAAACGGATCGGGCGGATTGCGCATCTCGACGATCGCCTTCATGCGCGTCTCGACATTGCCGAGGGCGTGCGGGTGCGAGTAGATGTAGAACTGGTTCGCCGCCACCGCTTCAAACACCGCTTCGGCCACTTGCGAGGCCGACACCTTGCCTTTGGTGACCGCCTTTTCCGACTGCGCGCGTGCGATTTTTTGTGACGCAGTGAGCGGTGCGCTGTCGGCCAGTTCGGCGGGCCGGTTGCGGTCTGACTTGTGGATGCCGGTCGGTACGAAATACGGGCACAACACCGAGCACGAGACCTGGCTCGTCATCAGGTTCAAGTCCTGATACAGGGTCTCGGTGAGCGCCACCACCGCATGTTTGGAGACGTTGTAGATGCCCATGTTAGGGGCGGTGAGCAGGCCGGCCATTGAGGCGGTGTTGACGATGTGGCCCTCGAAGGAGGCCTCTTTTTTGGCCGCTTCGAGCATCAGCGGCGTGAAGATGCGTACGCCGTGCACCACACCCCAGACGTT
>JANPAR010000197.1:0-5483 GCA_031430015.1 Burkholderiales bacterium | reverse complement strand
CCTCGCGCAGAATCGCCAGGGTGCGTTTGACGGCGGCCACCATCTCGTCTGCGCTGAACGCGCGCGCGGGCGTCATCTCGCCGTCAAACTGCGACACCAGCAGCGCGTAAATCCATTCGCTGTCGGTGGTGCCGCGAATCTTGGGCAATAGCGCAGAGGCAATATGGGCCATCAGCAGCGGCTTCATGTCGCTGATGCGCGCAAGGTCGCCGTTATGCGCCATCGCCAGTGGCACGCCGTCAAACTGGAACGGATGCACGTTTTGCAGTGAGATATCGACGGTGCTGTTGTAGGCCACGCCGCGCACATGCGCGAGCAGGCACTCGGCCTGCACTTTTTCGGCGAGGTTCTTCAAGTTGCGGTCAAATACCGGCAAGGTGGTGACACCATAGGCATAGGGCTTGGCCGCGTCATGCGAGTCGCTTGACCAGGCACGCATGCCGAAACCGGCCAGGTTGAGCATGTGCAGCATCTTCGGCATATAGCTCTGGCGGATCAGCGCCGAGTCGGGCTGATAGAGCAAATGGTCAAGCAGCACTGGCTGACCGAGATAAAGCAGCGCTCTGCACATGGGAGATTTATACCATCGCCGGAATTGAACCGGAAAAGCCCTTCAATCCTCGCGGCGATGCGTCCGCAACAGCCGCAGTTGCCATGCACCTCCACTTTTCGCTGCGCGCGCCGTTATGCCCGATGTCAACGCGAGATCACAGCTGTATCTCGCAAGTATCGCGCAAGCCTTCACCTATCCGGAGCACACCATGACACGTCTTTCTTCCTTTCCCGCTTTGAGTCTGTTGCTGGTATTGAATGGCGGCGCGCTGCCCTTGATCGCAAATGCCGCCGCCTGGCAGCTGATCGAATCACGCGGCCGCGCGCAAACTGAACTAGACCTCACGTCCGTCGTGCGCAAGGAGGGCCGCGCCACTGGTTGGGTGCAGCACACCTATAGCAAGCTCACCTCGTCCGAATCGGGCGCCTACTTTGCCTACCGCAGCATGAAGGAGCAGTTGCGCATGCAATGCGGCGAGCGCACCGTCACCGTGTTGAGCCGCGCCTACTTCAACGACGAAGGCAACGAGATCGCGATGATCAAAGGCACCGGCGAGACGCGCGCCGTGGCGCCCGAGTCAATCGAGCAGCGCGTGATGACACGCATGTGCGCGCCCGCCAGCGTGACAGCCAACGCAGCGGCACAATCGAGCGTCGTTGCGCTCGCTGCCGCAACAGCTGCCGCAGGAACCGCCAAGCCCATCGCTGCGCCCAAGACCGATGTCAAAGCTGACGCGGCGCGCATCGACGCGGCCAAGCGCATCGCCGGTGCACCCGTTGCACCTGTGCCACCCACAGCCAATCCAGGGGTCATTCCGGTAGTGGCGACAGACGCAAACCGTTTCATGGACGGTTTGGTGCCCGGCGCCGCGCGCGGCGGCTTCATGAAGACCAAGGCCGACGCACAGGCGGGTACACATGCTGACACCCATGCGGCGGAACCACGCGCAGCGGACAAGGCTGCGGGCGAACCCGCAACCAAAGCAGCGCCGGCAGCGCAAACACCCGTGCCTGCCGCCACGCCGCACGCCAGCACACACTCTCCGGTCAAAACTGCGGCGCACGCCCCAGCCGCTGAGTCACGCAAGCAGACCGTCGCCCGCGTGTTGCGCGAACGCACGCGCAACGAGGGGGCTGCCGCCGCGCAGCCGGGTGCCGCTGATCACGTGCCGCACGACCACGCTCTCTGGGCCTACGACGGTGAATTCGCACCCTACCGCTGGGGCGACATGAAGGCCGACTTCGCAACCTGCAAGAGCGGCTCGCGCCAGTCTCCGATTGACATTCGCAACCCTGTGGTGTCCGACATTGAGCCAATCCAGTTTCACTATGAAGACGTTCCGCTCAAGGTGAGCAACAACGGCCACACAATTGAGGTTGACTACGCGCCCGGCAGTTTCATCCTGCACGGCGGTGCGCGCTACGAGCTGGTGCAGTTTCACTTTCACACGCCGTCGGAAGAGCGCATCAATGGCCGCGCCTTCGACATGGTGGCGCACCTGGTACACAAGAGCGCGCAAGGCAAACTCGCCGTGGTCGCCGTGCTGCTGACCGCCGGCAAAGAGCAGCCGATGCTGCAACAGGTGTGGAACGCGATGCCCGGCACCCCCAGCCGCACGCGCGAGCGCCTCGACGTGGCGATCAATGCCAAGACCCTGCTGCCGGCTGACCCGGCCTTCTATAGCTTCATGGGATCGCTCACCACCCCGCCCTGCACCGAAGGCGTGCAATGGCTGGTGATGAAAACCCCGATGGAACTTTCACGCGAGCAGATCGGTCACTTCGCCGCGCTGTATCCAATGAATGCACGGCCCCTGCAGGCGCAGAACGACCGCTTGATCAAGGCTGGGCGCTAAGCGTGCGATGACGGCAGCGCAGCTTCGCAGTCGAAGTAACGATCACAACCATCGTCAACTGACCGCGCCTAGCCGCCTCAGAGCGGCCTCAACCCCGCCGCCTTAATTTTCTCCGCCAGCAATTTGCCCTTGCGCGCACGCTTGGCTTCGTAGGGTTTGAGGGCGCGCGGTTCGAGCGAAATGTTGAACTCTTTGCCACCGCGCCCTGCCCCTTCGACCATCAGGCCGGCTGCGCCAAAGACCGCGACCGCGAGCAATTTTTCTTTCAGGTCGAGTTCCTGCAAGATCACGCCGCGCCCACCACCAGCCAGCGCGTTGACTTCATCGAGCTTGAACACCAGCAAGCGCTGACCGGTACCCATCACCGCGACACGCGCCGCTCCTGCCCCGATCAGCGCCGGGCGCACCGGCTCATGCGTGGCATCCATCTTGAGAAAAACCTTGCCACCTTTGGTGCGTGAGAGCATGTCGGCGACGCGGCAGACGAAGCCATAGCCGCTGGTCGCGGCCAGCAACGCAGTCTGCTCGCCATTGCCCGCCAGCATATGCACGATGCGCGTACCGGCTTCAAGATCGATCAGCGTGGTAACTGGCACACCATCGCCGCGCGCGCCGGGCAATGCCCCCACCGCGACCGAGTACACGCGGCCGTTGGAGCCGAACAAAATTGCGTGATCCACGGTGCGGCACTCGAACGCGCCGTAGAGGCCATCGCCTTCCTTGAAGGTGAACAGCGTGGCGTCGTGGCCATGCCCGCTGCGCGCGCGCACCCAGCCTTTCTCGGAGAAGATCACGGTGACGGGCTCGTCCACCACAGTCTGCGTGACGACTGACTTGCCAGCTTCTTCGATCAGCGTGCGGCGCGCATCGCCGAACTGCTTGGCATCGGCTTCGATTTCCTTGATGACGAGCTTCTTCATCGCCGCTTCGTCGCCCAGCAAATGCTCGAGGTCTTTCTTTTCGATCTTCAAGTCTTTCAATTCCTGCTCGATCTTGATGCCTTCGAGGCGCGCCAGTTGACGCAGGCGAATCTCCAGAATGTCTTCGGCCTGACGGTCCGATAGCTTGAAAGCCTTGATGAGAGCGGCTTTCGGCTCGTCGCTCTCGCGGATGATCCTGATCACCTTGTCGATGTTCAGGAACACGATCATGCGGCCTTCTAGGATGTGAATGCGGTCATTCACTTTGCCAAGGCGGAACTCGGTGCGCCGCGTCACGGTGTCAATGCGGAAGCTGCCCCACTCGGCCAGCACATCCTTGAGCGGCTTTTGGCGCGGGCGGCCGTCGAGACCGATCATCACCATGTTGATTGACGCGGAGGACTCCATGCTCGTGTGCGCGAGCAAGGTGGTCATGAATTCGGTCTGGTCGATCTTCGCGGTCTTGGGTTCAAACACCAGGCGCACTGCCGCGTCCTTGCCTGATTCATCGCGGACGACGTCGAGCACCGACAGGATCAGCGCCTTGAGATTTTGCTGATCGGGCGTCAGCGATTTTTTGCCGGTGCGCACTTTGGGATTGGTTAACTCCTCAATCTCTTCGAGCACTTTTTGCGTGGAGCTGCCAGGCGGCAACTCGGTTACCACCGCCTGCCACTGGCCGCGCGCCATGTCTTCAATCTGCCAGCGTGCACGCACCTTGAGCGAACCGCGCCCACTGTCATAGGCTTCGCGGATTTCAGCCGGAGAAGAAATCAACTGACCGCCACCGGGGAAGTCGGGGCCAGGCATCAATTCGAGCAATTCGTCCGTCGTGATTTTTGGCTTGCGAATCACCGCGATGGCGGCCTTTGCGACTTCGCGCAAATTGTGCGACGGAATTTCCGTCGCCATGCCCACGGCAATGCCCGACGCGCCGTTGAGCAGCACCATCGGCAAGCGCGCGGGCAACTGCTTGGGCTCTTCCATCGAGCCGTCATAGTTGGGAATGAACTCGACGGTGCCCATGCCGATTTCATCGAGCAGCAATTGCGCAATCGGCGTCAGGCGTGCCTCGGTGTAGCGCATCGCCGCCGGGTTGTCGCCATCGCGCGAGCCGAAGTTGCCCTGGCCGTCGATCAGCGGATAGCGCAGCGAAAAGCTCTGCGCCATGCGCACCATCGCGTCATACGCCGCCTGGTCGCCATGCGGATGAAACTTGCCGAGCACGTCGCCGACGACGCGCGCGGATTTGACCGGCTTAGCATTGGGGGCCAGCCCCATTTCATTCATCGAGTGCAGAATGCGGCGCTGTACCGGCTTTTGCCCGTCGCTTACCTCGGGCAGCGCGCGGCCTTTGACTACCGAGACGGCGTAATCGAGATAGGCACGCTCGGCGTAAAGGCCGAGGGGCAAAAAGTCAGCGTCGCCGGCGATCGGCGGCAACGGCCCCCCCCCTCCCCCACCGGCACCGCCGGAACCACCGCCACTTGCACCACCCGATGCACCGCCCGGCGCACCAGCGCCACCACCTGAGCCGGGTCCGCCACCATTTCCACTGCCACTTACGTCGCCACGACCGTCATCAGTGCCGTCACGACCACTGCTTCCTGCGGTGCTTTCACCTGCGTCAGCGCAGCCAGCAGCGGAATACGCTGACGTATCACCTTCGCCGGGAACATGGCCTGAAGAACCTCTCCCACCAAGGGCTTCAGCGGCATCGGCAGCCGCGGTGGGGGCATGGGTATTCATATCGTCTTGCCTCAGTTCTTGCTGCTCCTGCACGGTATCTTCTTTCACTGCAAATAAATCGTCTTGCGCTGCGAGAGCAGCGCCGGGTTTGTATTTGAGGCGGGGTTTACTCATGATGATGGACGGCGTGCGAACGGCTTTGGGGCGGCATGGTACGCCGCGCTAGGGCCGTACTGAACTTGCCGGTGCCGCCACGCCAGTTGTGCCGGTTGTGCCAATTGCGCCAGCCGCACCCGCAGCACCAGAAAGCAAGGCCGCCGCGCGCTCGTCACCCGCGGCCGGCATATTGCGCCTTCCCGGCAAGGTAACGCGAATGCGGCCATCGTCCTTGGCCACCAGTTTTTTCACACCGCCGCCAAAGTGTTCATAAAACTGCATCACCAATTTCACATAGGCCTGGGTTTCG